>JABFRX010000184.1 GCA_013140995.1 Alphaproteobacteria bacterium
GCGGCAGGCTTTGCGCGCGGCAGCGGCCCTGACGTCGCGATAGCGACGGGTGCCGGCGTAGCCGCCGCTTCAGGTGCTGCGGCCGCCGCAGCGACGACTGCGGGTTTTGTACGCGGCGCGGGTTTTGCTGTGGCAGCTTTCAACGTGAAGTCTGCGCTGTCCGGCATGGCGCGCAACGACGCGAAGCGCGCGTCGTAACTTGCTTCGCCGCGCGCGAATTTTTCGCAGAGGCCTTTGTCTTGTTTGATCGTCTCGCCGGGCGCGAGCACCGTCATCATCAGCGACGCTTGGTCGGCGACCGTCGTCAGTTGGACGGCCTTGTCGCCCTTGTTCATGATCGTGCACGCGTTTGCACCCGGCGCGATCGCCGGGCATGCGTCGCCCGCACATGTTCCTGCTGCCAATGCCGCCGGCGCCGCCGCTAACGCGACGGCCGCGACCAAGACCCAAACCTTGCTCACGACCGCTTTCCCCTCGAAGCGCAACTCAGGAGAGAATACGCCAGTCCGCCCGCTTGCAGAAGAGGGAATTCGAGGGCGGTTTTCCGTAGGCTCGTTACGCGGACCGCAGCGCACTCTTTTCCTTGGCGAACGGGCTCAAGGCTAGCCAACTCTCGATGTTTTGCGCCAGTTGTTTGTCGCCGGTGAGCTTCACTTGCCCGCCGCGCAGAGCCTTTTTCAGCGAGTCGTGGCCCATCCAGATCGCCGTCATCGTGCGCAAGTCACTCGACACGTAGAGGTCCACGTCGAAGCCCGGGTCGACTTGGCAAAGGTCGACGTCTTGCCCCGGCGCGACGACAAGCCACCATGCGCGCTGCGTCTTCGGCGCGTCGGGGTACATGAACTCGATCGTGCAGCGGCGCTTGGGCATCGGGTTGCAGTTCAGGTTGCGCCGCATGTCCCACATAAGAAGACCCGGGTCGAGCTTTCCGAGCGAGAGGTCGCTGTCGATCCAGCGTTGGCCCCACACACCGAACGCCATGACGATCGGGCGCAGCTCTTCGCCCGCGCGCGTGAGAACGTATTCGGACACGCTTGGTTCGCCAGGGACCGGCTGACGGCCGATAACACCCACCTCCTCGAGTTCCTTCAGCCGTTGCGACAGAAGGGCCGGCGACATGCGCGGCACGCCGCGCCTGAGGTCGTTGAAGCGCGTCGAGCCGGCCAACATTTCGCGCAGCAGGACGATCGTCCAACGAGAGCAGAGAATCTCCGCCGCCATCGCGACGGGGCAGAACTGGTCGTAGTTTTGGGCCATGGCGCCTCGCGGGTTTGGGCCGGATTCAGAAACTATACCGGGTCAGCTTCAGTTCCTGAACTAGTCCCACTCCGCCCGATCTGAGATTTGAACGCCCGACAGCGCGGCCCCCCGCGCAGAATCCGGACGGAGACCCTACAATGACTGCGGAATTGAAGAGATTTGAGATGACGAACTGGTTGACCCTGGCCGACCGCGTTGCCGCCGATATCGGTCCGCGCGCAGCTCAGCATGACGCGGACGATTCGTTCATCGCGGAATGCTATGCGCGACTGAAGGCCGACGGCTTCTTCAAGATGCATGTGCCCAGCGAGCTCGGCGGACACGGCGCGAGCTATGCCGAGTTGTGCGCGGTCGTGCGCAAGCTTGGCGCTGCGTGCGGATCGACGGCGCTGGCATTTGCGATGCACAGCCACATCGTCGCCGTCGCCGCTTGGCGGTGGCGCAACGAGAAGGCGCCGACAGACGGCTTGCTAAAGCGCATCGCGGCGGAGAATTTGATCTGCATCTCGAGCGGCGGATCGGATTGGTTGAAGAGCATCGGCGCGGCGACGAAGGTGGACGGCGGTTACCGCATCAAAGCGCGCAAGATGTTCTCGAGCGGCTCGCCGATGGGCGATCTACTTGTCACGAGCGCTGTGACGGACGATCCGGTGTCGGGCGCGACGGTTCTGCACTTCGCCGTGCCGTTCAAGGCCGAGGGTGTGAAAGTGCTCGATACGTGGCGCGTGATGGGCATGCGCGGTACGGGCTCGCACGACGTCGAGTTGAACGACGTGTTCGTTGCCGACGCCGCGATCAGCGGACGGCGGCCCCAAGCGAAGTGGCATCCGCTGTTCCACACGATCTCGATGGTGGCGTTTCCGATCATCTATTCGGCGTATATGGGCGTGGCCGACGCTGCGCGCGCGAAGGCGCTCGAGGTTGCGCGCAAGAAGGGCGATGACGGGAGTGCGGCCTACCTTGCCGGCGAGATCGAGAATGCGCACGCGGCGGCAGAGATCGCGTGGGCCGACATGATCCACATCGCGGACACGACGAAACCCGGACCGGAAACGACGAGCCGTCAGATGATCCGCCGCACGCTGGTTGCGCAGAACGCGATCAAAACGGTCGAGCGCGCAATGGAACTCGCCGGCGGCGCCGCGTTCTATCGCGACATGGGCCTCGAACGCGCGTTCCGCGACGTACAAGCGGCGCGCTATCACCCGCTGCAGGAAAAGCCGCAGCTGCGCTACACGGGCCGTGTTGCGCTCGGGCTCGATATCGACGGCTGACGTTGGGATTTAGGAGACACACACATGTTGAAGCTCACGATCGTGCTCCTTGTGGCGGGCACCGTACTCACCACACTGCTTGCGACTGCCGCGGACACGCCGGCACACACAGCGCTCGCACCGGCGGACATCAAGTGGGGTCCCGGTCCCGCGTCGCTGCCGCCCGGCGCACAAGTTGCCGTGCTCTACGGCGACCCGAAGAAGGAAGGCTTGTTCGCGATGCGACTCAAGTTTCCGAAGGGCTATCGCATTCCGGCGCATACCCATCCGAAACCGGAGGTCATCACCGTGATCTCCGGCGCGTTCCGCCTGACGACGCAACAGGGCCACGGACCTGCAAAGGCGTGGACCGCCGGCAGCTTCGTCGCGATGGAACCCGGCCTCGTGCACCAAGCCGGCGCCGATGAAGAAACCGTCGTGCAGTTGAACAGTACCGGTCCCTGGGCGGTCACCTATGTCAACTCGAACGAGGACCCTCGTAAGGTCGGCCAATGAAATGACGCCCCCGGGCTTCGCTGGGCTCCGGACGCTCTAACCTACTCACGCCGACCCAAATTCGTCATGGCCGGGCTTGACCCGGCTATGACGATTTTTTTTGCTTCCGCGAAGCGCTTATGCCTGCCGCAGGTCCAAACCCTTCAGCCCGCCGGCGGCGCGCCATTCTTCGAGCACCTTTACGAATGCGATCGGGCCTGCACCGTAAAAGCCGTTTTGTTCGCTGCGTTCGGCGGGCTTGCCTTCGTTGTTGTAATAGCCGGGCGTGCATTCCTCGAGGAACTTGCGGCGCAGGATCGCGAGCTTCACGATCGTTTGCACCCACTCTTCCTCCGCCTCGGGCGTTGCTTCCACCACGCGGACTTGGTTCTCGACGCAGTGCTTGACGACATGGGCGACGTGGATCGCCTGTTCGGCCAGCATGTGCGGGAAGTTCGCTGTGAAGCCCGACTGCACGTTCGAGATGACGAAGCAGTTCGGGAAGCCGTTGACGTGGAAGCCTTGGAACGTGCGTACGCCGCGCCCCCACGTTTCGGTCAGCGATTTGCCATTGCGGCCGTAAACTTCAAAGCCTGAGCGGCGCGTGTATTCGGTGCCGACTTCGAAGCCTGTCGCGTAGATCAGGCAGTCGATCGGGTATTCGACACCGTTTGCGACGATGCCTGTTTCCGTGATGCGGTCCACGCCGTGGCCTTTCGTGTCGACGAGTGTCACGTTCGGACGATTGAACGTGTCCAAGTATTCGTCGTGGAAGCACGGGCGTTTGCAGAATTGGCGGTAGTAGGGTTTCAGCGCTTCGGCTGTGTCGTGGTTCTTGATCACCTTGTCCACGCGAGCGCGGACTTGTTCCATCTTTTCGAAGTCAGCGAGTTCGACGAGTTCGTCGACAGAGAGCGGCCCGCGGCCGGCGTATTTTGCAGCACCTTGACCCAGGATCAGGTTGCGGATGATTTCGGTCCAACCGTCGCTGACCAGATCTTCCTTCTGGAAGCCGCCGGAGAGCAGGATGTTGAAGTTGTCCATCCGCTGCTTCTGCCAGCCGGGCTGAAGCGACTTTTGCCACGCGGGATCGGTCGCGCGGTTTGCGCGAACGTCGATCGAGGACGGCGTGCGCTGGAAGACGTAGAGGTGCTTCGCCCCTTCGCCCAGATGCGGCACGCATTGCACGGCGGTTGCGCCGGTGCCGATGATGCCGACGACCTTGTCTTTCAGTTTGTTGAGGCCGCCGGTTGAATCGCCGCCGGTGTAGGCGTAGTCCCAGCGGCTGGTGTGGAACGAGTGGCCCTTGTAGCTCTCGACGCCAGGGATGCCGGGCAGCTTCGGGCGATGCAGCGGGCCCGATGCCAGGAACACGAAGCGCGCTTTCATCGCGTCGCCGCGGTTTGTTTTCACGGTCCAGCGCGCGGTCTTTTCGTCCCAGTGCATGGACGTGATTTCGGTTTGGAAGACGGCGTCTTTGTAGAGACCGAACTTTTCGCCGATGGCGCGGCTGTGTTTCAGGATTTCGGGTGCGCGCGAATATTTCTCGGCCGGCATGTAGCCGACTTCTTCGAGCAGCGGCAGATAGATGTAGCTCTCGATATCGCAGGCAGCGCCCGGATAGCGGTTCCAGTACCACGTGCCGCCGAAGTCGCCGCCCTTCTCCACGATGCGCACGCGTTCGACGCCCGCTTCGCGCAGCCGCGCGCCGACGAGCAAGCCGCCGAATCCGCCGCCGACGACGATCGCGTCGACCTCGTCGCTCAACGGCGCTCGGGTGATTGGCGCGACATACGGGTCATCGAGATAGTGGGCGAACTTGCCCTTGATCTCTTGATATTGGTTGTTGCCATCCGTGCGCAGGCGCTTGTCGCGCTCGGCGCGATATTTTTCACGGAGGGCGTTCGGGTCGAAGGCGAGGTCGGGGGCGGGTGTGCTCATGCCGACGATGCTGGCACAGCGCCGTTTTGCTGACAAATAGTCAGCAAACTCGCACCCGTTACGACAGCAATCGTTCGAGCGTTCAGGATTCGTCGTCTTCCACAGGACTTTTGTACACGCGTCCCGCAAGATTTTGGGCGAGCAAAAACCCCTCCACGACGAAAGCGACGGAAAAGCCTGCCACATTCGCGAAACGGTGCTGCCAAGACACCGGATCGGGCCCCACAACATTTGGCGCTTTCGCCAGGGTGTGCCGCAACATGGCGGATTTGGTGTGGTTTCTGGGAACCAGCCGGCCGGAAATGCAGCTTTAGCTTGGGTTTCGTCGACTTGGGGCCCGGCCAGGTATAAAGTCTTAATGCACGACAGAGGTCCGGCGGTTCCATCTTGGGGATGGTCGCGCGTTCAAGGACCAAAGCGATGGGGGACTTCATGAAAACGAGAGCAGCGCTGCTCGGCGCGACGGCATTGATTGCACTTTGCGGAACCGCGAACGCGACCCGCCACAACGGTTGGTACATCTCGCTCGAAGCGGGCGCCAGCGCCGTTCAAGATTGGCAGGTCACCTCGGACAACGTTACGCATTCTCACGTCTATGATTTCGGTTTCGATACCGGTTGGGCGGTGATGGGTTCGGTGGGCTACGCGTTCCACAGCAGCAACTGGCGGCTGGAACTAGAAGCCGCGTACCGGGATAACAACTTCGACCCTTCGTTCGTTTCCGACAACAACCCCGGCGGGGTGTTCAATGTCGTCGACAACGATTTGGACGGCATCACGGAATTCAGCGTGATGGCCAACGTGTTGTACGACATTCCGATCGCCAGCAAGTGGTCACTCACGTTGGGTGCCGGCGCCGGTTGGGACCGCGTTAACGTGACATGGGGCCCGGGCTTCTTCGACCAAGCGGACTTCCGGGATTGGCAGTTCGCGTACCAGGGCATCGTGGGGCTCAACTACGAGATCGCTTCGCGTTGGGACGTGTTCGTCAACTACCGCTATCTGAACGTGGCTGCGCCCGATATCGACGCAGGTCCGTTCAACTTGCATCCGATCGTGGAGACGGAAGATCTGACCAAGCATTCGCTCACGATCGGTCTCCGGTACGACCTTGCACCGGACGATGTGATGGCACCTCCGCCGCCACCGCCTCCCCCGCCGCCGCCTCCCCCGCCACCGAGCGCTTTCATCATCTTCTTCGGTTTCGGGAAGTGTAACATTACGGGCGAAGCGGACGCGGTTCTGTCGGAAGCGGCGAATGCCGCGAAGTCGGGCGGATCGGCGTCGGTGCGGATCGTCGGCCACACGGACACGGTCGGCTCGCCGAAGGCGAACCAGCGTCTGTCCGAATGCCGTGCGGATGCGGCGAAGTCGAACATGGTCGGCAAAGGCGTTCCGGCCGGTGCGATCTCGACCTCGGGCCGCGGCGAAGGCGAACTGATGGTTCAGACCGGCGACAACGTGAAAGAGCCGCAGAACCGCCGGGCGAACATCAACCTGAACTAACGTTCGACAGGTTCAAGAAAATTAGGGCGGGGCCATCGGCTCCGCCCTTTTTGTTGCGCCTAGCGCTTTACGGATGCGGCGGCAAGTGCCGGGGCGGCTGAGATCACGCGCGCGGGCGGCAGCTTGATCGTCATGGCGGTGCCGGCGCCGAGTTTGCTTTGCACGACGAGTTCGCCGCCGTGCAGTTCGACTAGGCGCTTGGCGATGACGAGGCCGAGGCCGGTGCCTTCGTATTTGCGGCTTAGCCTTCCGTCGGCTTGCAGGAAGCGTTCGCCGACGCGGGTAACGTCGTCCGCGCTCATGCCGATGCCGGTGTCGCGCACGACGATGTCGGCGCCACCTTGGGTGTTGCGCCGTACTTCGATATCGACACGGCCGCCGGATTCCGTGAACTTGATCGCGTTGGAGAGAAAGTTCAGCAGCGCCTGCATCATGAGGCGGCGATCGACCTTCAGAGTCAACGCTGCGCTCCCTGCATGGCAGCGAAGCTCAACGCCCGCGTCCTCGGCACGTGCGCGGACCATACGCTGTGCCGCTTCGATCAAATCGCCCGCTGCCAGCGTTTCGTCGCGCACGTCGACCTTCCCGGCTTCTATGCGCGAGATGTCTAGAATGTCGTTGATCACGCAAAGCAAGTGTTTGCCGCTCGCGTGAATGTCGTTGAGATACTCGTTCGCCTTGGCCGCGCTCAAGCCGTCGCCGTTCAGCAGCAGTTCGGAGAAGCCGATGATCGCGTTCAACGGCGTGCGCAGCTCGTGGCTCATGTTCGCGAGGAATCGCGATTTCGTTTGGCTTGCCGCCTCCGCGTGCAACTTTTCTTCAACGAGTTCGTCGCAGGTGTTGCGCAGCACAGTGACGTCGCGGCTTGTGCCGATCATGCGGACCGGCTTGCCGTTCACGTCGAATTCCGCTTCGCCTAGTTGATGGATGATGTGCACGTCGCCGTTCGGCCAGACGACGCGATGTTCGATGTCGGCGGGGGCACCCGCTTCGACCGCGCGGCCCAGGGCTGCTTCGACGGCGGCGCAATCGGCCGGATGGACGGCGGCGCGAAACGCATCAAGCGTGGCCCTTGGTCCCGCCGGATCCCAACCCATCAGCCGGTAGCACTGATCGGACCAGCCCAACGTGCCGGCTGCGAAGTCCCAATGCCAACTGCCGATGTGAGCGATGCGCTGGGCCGTTTCCAATTGGTGGCGAATTTTGCGCGCGGTTTCCGCATGCGACACGCGTTGCGTCACATCGACGGCGGAGACTACGATTTGCGTGACGCGGCCGTCTTCGCGCAAAGGGGCGAACGTCGCGTCGATGACGATGAACTTTTCATCGCCGGCCCGCACGACGAAATCGCTGCGCACCACCTCACCCAGCGCCGCGCGTTCGACCGCGTTGCGCATCATCTCGCGCGAGGCGCGTGCATGCGACCAATAGTAAGTGTCCCAAAGCGGCTTACCGATAATGTCTTCGCGGCAAAGGCCAAGCGCTTCGACTGCGGCGTGGTTGGCCTCGACCAGTACGCCATCGGCGGACAGAAGGCCGACAAATGCGAACACACCGTCGAGCATGTCACGCATCCGGCGAAGCTCGCGGTCCGGAACGGACGGTGGGAACGGCGTACGCGTGGCGCCGGTTGCGCCTTCGAACGTCTCGTGCCCCACCGTTTCATCCCCGCCAATTCCCACGAAGTTTAGGCGAGGATCATTTTAGGTTTGGTAAGCGGCGCCACGAAACGGAGGTCGCCGCCGCTACTTTCCGGTGCTGGGTGTGCTTAAGCAGAGATGAAAGCCGCCGTTTCCGGCACCAGCGTTCGTTGCCGCTTCGTTAAGGTTTGGATTGCGGCAGAAGGCCAAGCCGGCTTGCGACCATACGATCGGCGACGCGCTTCGGCAGGTTGTTCAACACGAAGTTCAAGAACGGTTCCGGCGTTACGACATAGCGCGTCTTCGGCTTCGGCGTCGTCAGCGCGTGCATGATCTTTCCACCCAAAAATTCGGGCTTGAGGCCTTTTGCGCCTTGTTCGGCGGCGAGCCCTTTCAGCTTCTCCAGCTGGCGCGCATAGAACGTGTTCGCGTATGGCGTGACGTCGACCTTCTCGCCTTTCTCCCAAATGGCCGTCGCGACTGCACCCGGGGCGATTGAGATCACGTCGATGCCAAACGGCATCAGTTCGCGGCGCAACCCTTCGGTCAACCCTTCGAGGCCGAACTTCGAAACGTTGTATGGTGTCAAGAACGGCATCGCGTTGCGCCCGCCGACCGAGGAGATGTTCACGATGCGGCCGGGTGGCCCTGTCAACGTCTCGTCGATGCCGAGTAGCGGGGCGAATGCTTGCGTTGCAATCACCACGCCGGTCAGGTTCACCTCCAGCTGTTTGCGGAACTCGTCGAGCGGCAAGTAGACGAGCGGACCAATGACCGAGATGCCCGCGTTGTTGACGAGGCCCATCAACTTGCGGCCGCCCAGCGCATCGCGCACGATTTTCGCACCGGCGCGAACGGCTTGCTCGTTGGTCACGTCGAATTTCAGCGGTGTGAAGTTTGCACCGAACTCGCGCTGCAGCCGCACACCGTCGGCGTCGTTGCGCACGCTGCCGAACACGCGGTGGCCGGCGGCGGTTAACACTTTCGCGGCGCCCCAGCCAATGCCGGTCGACACACCCGTGACGACGACCGCTTGCTGCCCGTTGCTCATTCACCATCTCCATTTTGCAAACGCACCAATACATATGACGCACGCGGATTGCCACTAAAGGCAACGCGAGCTCCTTCTTCGCGTTGAACGGCGCGATTGCTGCGGCGCAAGAGCGATTTGCTTTGCCAGCGCAAATGTTGCGGCGGACACTGATGCCCGGCGAGCGAATCATGTGAGCTCGCCGTAGCGTAGGAGGGCTTAGCAATGGATATGACAAGCCTGATCATCAGTTTGATCAGTGGCGCCGTCGGCGGCAACGCGGCCGGCAAGGTGCTGAAGAATTTCGACATGGGGACACTTTGGAACTCGGTCGCCGGCATCGTGGGCGGCGGTCTCGGCGGACAGATCATGGGCCAACTCGGGATCGATCCAGGATCGGCGACGGGCGGCGGCGACTTGACCTCGATCGTGAGCCAAATTGCCGGCGGCGGCGTGGGCGGCGCGGTGTTGCTCGTGATCGCGGGATACCTGAAGAAGATGATGTCGAAGGCGTAGGCAAGGATTTTGGGCGCCGGTTAGCTGCCGGCGCCCCGTCAGGCTAGCGCGCTACGCGAAAGCGCGCCTTTGCGGTTATCCCATTTCGCGAAACTGACCAAGCCGGGAAGAAATGGTACGCTCCTCCATCTGAGGTATCAGCATGGAGGGTCCTGCGGTGAGCCAATCAGTGTGGCGTTCGCTATTGCTCGCCGGGTTGTTTGCGATTTTGTGTCACGCGGCTGCGCAAGCTCAGGGAGCCAGCGATGACATCAACTGCCGCACAGCCTACCCCGCCGGCTTCACGCCGGCCGACAAAGGCGTGTTTCCTAGTCCGAAGTATCCTCGCGCGGCGCTCAACGATTGGAGCGAGGGCTTTGCGTTGCTAGAGTTTACCGTGACGGCGCAGGGCGAAGTGCGCGATGTGGATGTCGTGGACGCGATGGGCGCGAAAGAATTCGTGACGACTTCCGTCAAGGCTCTCTTGGCGCATCGATTCAAGCCGGCGATGCGCGGCGGCGCACCCGTCGCGCAGCCGCTTCATACTTTTCAGATTAGCTACATGTTCTCCGACTCGAAGCCCGAAGCCGATCATTCGGAATTCATCGAGACATTCAAGCGAGCGCGGCGGCAGTTGCAGGACAACCAGCCGGATCACGCAATCGTCACGCTCAATCGAATGTTTCTTTGGCGGCTGAACCTCTACGAGCAGACTTTGGGCTCCTATTTGTTGGCGCTCGCCTACGTGCAGAAGCAAGATGGCGAGAGCGCGCTCTATCATGCAAACCACGCGGTGGGCGAAGGCGTGAGCTATCTGGACGACGCCACGAGAACGGCGGCTCGCGAACTGATCGTAAAGCTGCTGGCGCAAACCGGTAACGTCGCCGGCGCGCTGTGCGCGATCAACGATCTTCCGCCTGCGTCGCGCCCGTCTTTCGCGCGCCTCGACATGGACTTGCGGAACGCGCTCGCTAGCGATTCGCCCCTGGTGTCGGATGGGAAAATTCTCAAACAACCGTTGACTGACCAGCCGCCAACATGGCGCCGCAAACTTATGCGCGGCAAATTCTCGTTTGCGAACATCAACGGCGAGGTCGCGTCTTTCCGGCTCGCTTGTGTCGCGACGAGTTTCGATTCAGCGGTCAACATGGAAACGCAATGGACGGTTCCAGAGGGTGCGGGCAGCTGCTTCATCCGCGTGACGGGAGCTGCGGGCGCCACGTTCAAGTTTGTTGAGGAGCGGTGAAATACCTCAAATAGCGTAGTCGGCGGCGTCGCTGTCGCCCACGCGGCGGCGGGTGGCGATGAGGCGGCTGTGCAGGTTGACGATCGCGCGGCTGCCCGTACGTTCGAAGAAGGCGGGCACGATTGCGTGGACGACGCAGGCGAGACCTGCGGCAAGCAACGGTAGGCCGTAGCTCAGCGCGACGCCCATGTGTTCCAGGTACGTCTCGCCCACGGCGCGGGGGTGTTTCAGAAACAGATCGAACATCGGCGGACCCTCAAAACGGCACGTTGCGTGTTTTGAAGATGCATCCTTCGCGCGACACAAATCAAGACGGGTGTGCGGTTTGGCGCGCCTAGACTCTCTTTCGTTCAGTGATTCGTTGGAGGGGGTCCAATGGCGTTGTTTTTCCGCCCGTTTGCTTCGGTTGCTTTCGCGCTTTTGCTGGCTGGGTGCCAGACTTCGAATGAGAGCAATTTTCTGCCGCGCGATATGGCGCCGTCGTTCGCGACGAGCGACGAGCAGGCGTGGGAGCGGCTCGCCGAGTTGCCGTGGCCGCAGGGCGGGCAGCGCACGTATCAGACTTACGACGACGCGCGGCGCGTGTTCTGGAAGAAGCTCTATCCGGAAGGCGGGACCGAGCTTTATTGCGGCGTTTCGTTCGACGGAAAGCGGCGGGAAGCGTTCGCGCAGGCGCTTTCTATCGAGCATGCGTATCCGGCAGATAGCATCGCCGAGACGGAGCCCTCGTGCACGAACCGCACATGTTCGGTGACGCGCGTGCAGCGGGCGATGGCGGACATGCAGAATCTGTGGCCAGCTTATCTGCGCGTGAACTCAAGCCGGTCGAAGCTGCGCTTCGGCCCGGTCGACGACACGACGCCGCGCCGGTTCGCGGCGTTTTGTCCGAGCTTCGAGCGTAGCGCAGGGCGCACAGCCGTCGTCGAACCGCGGGACGAGGTAAAGGGCGATCTGGCGCGGTCGCTGATCTACATGCACTTCGTGTACGGGCTGCCGCTCGAGAACGCCGTCAACGACCGGGGGCTTCTACTCGCCTGGCTGAAGCTCGATCCGCCGGACACGGAGGAACTGCGGCGGAACGCGATGATCGACCAGCTGCAAGGCACGCCGAACCCGCTGCTGATGGATGCGTTCATAGGCTTCAACGGCGTCGCACCATGGACGTCGGCGATGCTCACCCCGCTAACTCAATGAATTAGCGGTTGATCTCGCGTCTGCGCCTTAACTGATTCGCAAGCATGTTTTGCGAAAAGGTTAACTGCGCATTCAGCTCTTCACGGTGGGGGGGCATGAGGCGTCTATTTGAGGAGAACTGCATGAAAACAAAACTGACACTACTTGCCTCGACCGCGATCGCCGTGTTGGCCCTTTCCGCTCCGGCGCAAGCCGCCAACAGCGGTTGGTACGTCAACTTGTCCGGCGGCGCGAACTGGCTCTCGGACGAAGGCTTCTCTGCTTCGACGGTCGGCAGCGACACGCTAACGTTCGCTCCGGATTCGGACACGGGTTGGATGATATCCGGCGCGGTCGGCCTTAGCCTGCACAATATGGTTCAAGGGTTAAGGGTCGAAGCCGAGGTTGCCTATCGCGACAATCAGGTCGACGGCGTTTGGGCATCCTCCACCGCTCCGGGCACTGATGCTGGGTTGCTCGACTATGAGCACTCCACGCTCTCGGTCATGGCCAACGTTTGGTACGATTTCGATCTGGGGAACGTGCGTCCCTATATCGGCGGCGGCGTGGGCTGGGCGGAGACCGAACTCGAGGGCGCTTTCCTCGGCGGTACGACCCCGGCGATCAACCACAGCGACGACGGGTTCGCGTGGCAGGTGGGTGCGGGCGTGAACTTCGACATCTCGCCGAACGTTCAGCTGGGCTTAGGCTACCGTTACTTCGAGGGACCTGAGGTCAACCTCGGCGCACCGTTCGCGCCGAACGGGGCTTCGGGCGACGTCGAGAACCAAAACCACTCGGCCGTCGTGTCGCTCACCTACGGCATGTAAGCCGCAACGACCTGAAGGCCGCCGCCCGCTTGAGTGCGGGTGGCGGCTTTCTGTTGCTTGGACTACGGCGTGGGGACATAGTTGGTGTCTTCAAATCAAAGGTCCCGTCCATGCCCTGGCCCGAACCCGTGACGCTGCGCGGCCGTCACGCGACTTTGGAACCGCTCGCGCCTGCTCATCACGACGGGATGGTGGAGGCCACCAAAGACGGCGAGCTTTGGAAGCTCTGGTATACGAGCGTGCCGTCGCCGGAGGGGATGCGACAAGAGGTCGAGCGGCGGCTCGATCTGCAAGCCAAAGGTTCGATGTTGCCGTTCGCCGTTCTGGACGCAGATGGGAGGGTGGCCGGCATGACGACGTTCATGAATATCGACCCGGCTCACAAGCGCGTCGAGATCGGCTCGACCTGGTATGCCAAGCGCGTGCAGCGCACGCCGCTCAATACCGAATGCAAGCTGATGCTGATGACCCATGCGTTCGAGACGCTCGGCTGCATCGCGGTCGAGTACCGCACGTCTGTCTTCAATCAGCAGAGTAGGCGTGCGATCGAGCGGCTGGGAGCGAAGCTCGACGGGATTCTACGCAATCACCAGAGGCACAGCGACGGGTCGCTGCGCGACACGTGCGTCTATTCGATCATTGCGGGCGAGTGGCCGGCGGTGAAGACGCATCTAGCGTTTCAGCTCGGCCGGCCACGGTAGGCGCGTCAGTTCTTCGTCCGAGCGTCTTCGGTTGCTTGTTTCGCCTCTTCGGCGATTTGATTCCACTCGCTCCTCGTATGGCATTCCTTGCGGTTCTTGCCGAGGCGCGTTCCGGTTTCCGGCGGGAGCCTTTTGCAGATAACTTCATTCGGGTCTTCGGCAGGCGCGGATGGCTGGCCCGTATCTGCCGGTTGCGCCGGCGGCGCCACGGTCTGTCCTTCGGCGGGAGGCGGTGGCGGCGGCGCCTCCTCGGCAGTGGCCGGTGCGGCGGCCGATAGCAGCGCGATGGCGCATGCGACCGCAAAACGAGACCCCAAGAAACGCATAAAACCCTCTTGCCTGTTTGGAGTTGCGATCCTTAACAAATTCCAGGTCTGCCGCAACCAGCGGCAACCCTCGCATGGATGACAGGGGTCGAATGCTGTGCTTAACGTTGCAGCGGTACCACGTTTCCTGAGGCCGCATGACGGACGACACGACACAAGGCGAACTTCAGCGTTTCCGCGACTCCATCGACAACATCGATGCGGCGCTGATCCACCTTTTGGCCGAGCGGTTCAAGTGCACACAGCAGGTCGGCGCGCTGAAGGCTAAGGCCGGCATGCCGCCTGCCGATGCGCAACGCGAGGCGGCGCAGATCGGGCGGCTCAGGAAGCTCGCCGAAAACGCGAAACTTGACCCGGAGTTTGCGGAGAAGTTCCTAAACTTCATCGTGACGGAAGTGATCCGCCACCACATCGCGCATCGGGACGGCGTTAAGAAGTGACGGCGTTGCGCGGACGATTGCTGCAATTTTAATCGAATTGGAATTGGCGGCCGCATGGTTCCCTAAGCCGGCCTTGCGATGATGCGCCCTCCTGTTTCGTCCGGATGCCGCACATGACCAAACGCTTTTGCCTCGCCCTCGCCTTTTTCGCCGCTACGTTCAGCGGCGCGGTCCACGCTGCGCCGGCCGCGAAGGAGACCGGACCCGCGATGTGGGTCATTTCCGACGCGGATACGCGCATTTACTTGTTCGGGACGTTTCACATTCTGCCCAAGGACGTGAAGTGGCAGACCGAGGCGTTCAAGAAGGCATTGGCCGAGGCAACGGTCGTCGCTGTCGAGACCGACACCGAGAGCCCGTATGCACGGTCGTCGATCGGGGCGATGCTCCTGGAGCACGGGGTCAATCCGTCCTGGCAGACGCTGCGCGGCGTGTTGGGTGCCGAGCGCTATTCAAAGCTTGGCGCGATCGCAAAGCGCTACGGCATCGAGATGGGGAAGCTGCAATCCTACCGCCCGTGGCTCGTCATGATGATGTTGTCGGACAAGGTGATGCAGGCGAACGGCTTCAGCCGCGACTTCGGCGTCGAGCGTATCGTCCTCGCCGAGGCGCTGGCTCAGCACGACAAGATATTGACGATGGAAACACCGGAAGCGCAAATCAAGGCGCTGGCCGCGATGGACACGCCGGCCGCGCTCGACAGCTTCGATCTCGCGATTGCCGACCTTGCCGATCTCAAGACAAGCGTCGACCCGCTCTTGACCGCGTGGCGGACCGGCGACGTCGATGCGATCGACCGGTTGAGCGGCGTGGAGATGCGGCGCGATGCGCCGGCCGCCTACCGGGCGCTGCTTGTCAACCGCAACGCGAACTGGATCGAGCGGCTTAACGGCTGGATGAAGGGCAAGGGTACGTACTTCGTCGCTGTCGGCGCCGCGCACTTGGCGGGCCCCGACAGCGTACTCGTTATGCTTGAGAAGCGCGGCGTGAAGGCCACGCGCGTTCAGTAACCCCGGCGTTTAGCGCACCATCTGCGCGTTTAGCTGATCGATGAAACCTTGCGGGATGTTGAGCCGCTGCGCGAGCAGCGCCAGGTAGTCGCGCTCACGGTCGTTTGCCTGATCGATCACGATGGCGGAGGCCGTGTAGAGTTGCGCCGCCACCTCCGGCGTCGCCGCATGCTTGGCGACGTCTTCGATGTTGAGCGGCTTGGCGAGTTCGCCGAGGAGGAACGCCTTCTCCTCTCCCGAGAGACCCGCCTGCTCCATCTGCCCGAAGATCTTTTGGCTTTCGGTTTGGTCGACATGGCCGTCGGCCTTTGCCGCCGCTATCATCGCGGTCAGAACACCGGTGCCGAGCTGGTTTTGCGCAGGCGCGGCCAGCGTGTTCGAGCCGAAGCCGGCCGCCGCCGCGGCAGGGTTGTTCTGCGCCGAGTTCATCATGTCGCCGATGCCCGGAATGTTCGCAAGCACACCACCCAGCGCGTCGCGTACGCCGCCTTGGCTCCGCTGATCCGCCGGCAGTTGCCCTTGGCTCTGCTGATAGCGCTGCCAGGCCTGGTAGGCGAGCGTGCCGACGAGCGCGACGCCGCCAATCTTGGCAATGCCGCCAAGGCCCGCTTTCTTCGCGAGCGCGCCGCCGAGCATTCCGGCAATGACGCCCGTCGCCATCCCGCTGTTCAGGAATTGATCCAACATTTTCTTTGCGTCAATCGACATCGCGAACCTCTAACGGGGCAAGACCAGGGCTGAAGATTGGGTTTCGCCGCTCCAAATCAATAGGGCCCCGCGCATTTCTGCGCGGGGCCCGGAGCTATGTCGTTATTTCAGCGGCTCAGCGCGCCGGGTTGTATTTGGCCAGGAACGCGTCCATCGCCTGCAACGTCTTGATGCGAGTGGAGGCGAAGGTGATGTTGTGGTTCTCGTCCGCGAGGCGCACGAACTCATAAGGCTTGCCGGCGGCCTTTAGTGCGTCAGCCATGATCTGGCTTTGGCGGATGGGCACCACGTTATCAAGTTCGCCGTGGATCAAGAGCATCGGTCCCGTAACCTTGGCCGCGTGCTTGGCGGGCGAAGCACGCACGATTGCGGATTTGTCGGCATTCGGGTCGCCGATATGCAAGCGCCAGTAGCGCAGAGAACCGCCACCGTATTTGCCGGACCAGATCAGCATGTCTTCCAGGTCGCTGACGCCGGCGCCGGCAATGGCGCACTTGTAGAGTTCCGGCGTGAGCGTGGCGCCGGCCATTGCGGCATAGCCGCCGTATGACCAACCCATGATGCAGACCTTTGCGGGGTCGGCGATCCCGCTCGACGTTAGATACTTCACGCCGTCGCTGAGATCGTCCTGCATCTTCAGGCCCCATTGCTTGCGTCCGGCAAGCGCGAACTTAAGACCGAAGCCGTCCGACCCGCGATACTGCGGCTGCAGAACGACATAACCGCGGCTTGCGAAGAACTGGGACAGCCAGTCGAAGCCGCCGTCATCGCGGGCCTGCGGTCCGCCATGGGGCAGAATAATCGCCGGCAGGTTCTTTCCGCCCGTTCGCGGAACGGTGAGGTACGCGTCTATCTGCATCCCATCGCGCGCGGCGTAGGTGATGTACTTCTGCTCACCTGTAGAGGCGAGATCGATGGTCGGATAGCGAGCGCTCACCATGGTGAGCTGGTTGCCGGTCAAGTCGAAAAGAAGGTATGCGCCACCCGGCCACTTCGGCCCTTCGGCATAAATCACCATCTTATTCCGGTCATCGGATATCGACACTATACTTACGTGATGTCCGGCGAAGTTTGCCGCAACGCGCGACTGGAGTTGACGCCAATCGTCGCTGAAGAAAACCTGATCCGTCATCACACGGCTGACGCTCGCACCTACTATCTTTCGGCCAAGCCCCACCACACCGGTCACATCGTATTTCGGGTCGGTCACCACGGGTGTTATCTGGCGCGTCCGGAGGTCGAACAAACCCAGAGCCATTCTGTCGCCCGGCCAAAAGAAGGCGTAGACTTGGTTCGGATCAGCGGCGAAGCCAGCAATTTGCATGATCGACGACGCTTGGCCGGTCTCTTTCACAGCTTCGAACGCTGCTGCCGGTTGCCGGTGAACTTGGTCCCAGCTGGATGAACCATCCAGCCGTGCGTAGGTGACTATTTCCCCCGCGACAACGTCGTAGCGTAGCCTGACATTGCCGTTCGCATCGGCGTCCCAACCCGCGGTGCTGCGTGTGCCGACTTCACCAAGGACCTCGCCCTCGCCCGTCATGATGTCTACGGCATGGACTTTGGTATCAACCCGAAACTGGCTTTTGCTGTTCAAACCCGAACCGCCGACGACGCTTGCTTGGAGCAAGATCGTGTTCGGTTTTGGGCCACGCGTGCTGAGAATGTCGCAGCTGAATGTTGCATCGCGCAGGATGCCGGCTGTTTTGAGTTGGATCGGATTTTTGGCGTCGCGCGGGATGGACATGATCCGGCACAGGTTCGTGCCCTTGATCTCATCTTCGTTCACGATGCTTTCGCTGAACTTTACCACCTCCCCGATCGAGAGCAGCAAACGATCGTCAGAGTACCAAATGATGTTGCGGATTACCTGCTGCTTCGCAGCGGCGATGCCGCCAATCGACTGCAATGTGGTGGCGTCGAAAGTCCTGACCGATGAGGCACCGGGCGTGTTGTGGATGATCGCCAGGTACTTGCCTGACGGCGAAATCCGGACTGTCTCAACGTTTGGCAGCGAGCCGAACGCTTCAGGCGACGGCGCCGCAACTGCAATCCCGGTGAAAAGCGCGCACACCAGCGCGACTGCGGCAGCAGAAATTCTCTTCAACAAAGCAACCCCCATCTACAGGTTCGTGGTTCGGACGGCGGCGCGGACCTTAGCCAATTGCACCGCTACGGAAAAGCGTAGTTTCAATCCCCAAATCGTTCCAGAATCCACGGGACGACCACGTTCATGACCTTCTCAACGTCCGGTGCCTCGCGGGCGCCGAATTCGGGTTCGAAGTAGTGTCTTGCGTTTGGGAAGTCGACGTAGGTTTTATCTTTCGCGGCGATGGCTTGGAACATCGGTAACGCGTCGGACTTGGGGAAGATTTCTTGGTCTTTGCCGGCATTAATGAAGAGCGACGGTTCGTCGATTTGGGGAAGATCGTGCAGCTGGTTCGCCTGTGACGCGACGCCTGACCAAGTCGACAGCCAGGCGTGCGGTGTGGCCTGCCGGCCGAAGCCGAAGAACTTCCAGTTCATGAGGTCGGGCCTGGCCGAGAAGATGGAGCCGTAGTCGCGCGCCGACGGATCGATGTGGTTGTCGACGTAGTGCGGGTTCGCCATCGTGCGGTAGATCGTCAGCACCGGCTCGAAGGCTTCGCGGCGCAACACTTCGCGCTGGCGCTCGGGCGGCAGTTTCGCGAAGTCCGGATCGTTGTGCAGCGTCTCCGCGCGTTCGTTCTCGGCGATCATGGCGCGGGCGATTGCGTCGATCCGCTTCACACGTTCGATTTGCGCGGCGCGAAAGCGTTTCACGAATGCTTCGTCGTAGCGCGACCACTGCGCGTCCGAGCCGTCGATCTTCGACGGCGTTTTGAAGCCATTGCGTTCGTCGTACATGTCGAGCGCGGGGTCCGTCAGGTGCGGTTGTGTTTCGTCCACGACGGAGGCGTCGATGATCTCGTTCATGATCATCCCTTCCCCTTTGTGGGTCGAGATGTAGACCATGCCGTCGGCTGGGATCATTTCGGCGTCGTTCAGATGCGTGCGCCGGCCGCCCGGCGTTTTCGCCACGCGCGCGCCTTTCGTCTTCTTCGCTTGCGCTTGGTAGAAGCCGTTGAGCGCGCCGCCGCCGGAATTGCCGACGAGCACGACGTTCTTCACGCCGCGTTTGTTTTTCAGGAACGAGACGCACGACGCGACGTCGAGAATGATCTCTTCGTGGATTGTCGTGACGTCGTTGTTCGGGTTTCGTGTGTTCGCGCCCATGCAGAGAACGCCCGCATCGACCAGCCGCGGGATCACGTAGTGGTGCGTGAAGTCCGCGCGCGGATGCATCACGACAATCGCCGTCTTCGGCTTCGGGTTCTTTTTCGGCGACCAGAGAAGCGCGCGATGCTCGCGAAAGTCCGGCGCCTTCAGGATCAAGCTCTCGACCTCGAACGCGTCGGGCTTGCGGCGCATGTTCATCGGTGCGCCGCCCCAATAGGTCTTCGAAATCAGCTGCATCGTTCCGCACTCAAAAAAAGTTCGAAGAATTTTCCGCGATTAACCGCTCGTTTACCACGCCGGTGTTTAATCCCGTTCAACGAAATTGACCGAAACATTGCGCGAGAGGAAAACCCGCCCAGCACATCAGTAAAGCCCGGCGTTTGCGGGCAACTTCCTTGGCAAGGATGAAACTCTAGAGCCCGGCGCGAGCCGGGCTTTTGAGTTTTTGGCTACGCGGCGGCGCGTTTCTGCCCCCGCAGATCCGGCGCGAGACCCGCTCCCATCAAGTCTGCGAAGTTTGCGTTGTAGAACCGGTCGATCGCGTAAGCCGGTAGCTCCGCCACGCTGTCATCGAAGCGCTTCAGTGGGTTGCGGCCGCCTTCGACGTGGGGGAAGTCGGAGGAGAACATGCACACCTCCTCGCCCGTGTTCTTGATGATCCAGCCCGCGTCTTCATGTGGGTAAGGCGTGACCCGCACTTGGCGGCGGACGAATTCGCTGGGTTTCAGCGAAAGCTTCTGCAGGCGCTCTTCGCCCTTGCGGAACGCCGCGGCACCGGAATCCATGAAGCGCATCCAGCTCGGCACCCACGAGCCCCCAAGTTCGATCACGCCGATCTTCAGCTTCGGAAACCGGTCGAGCACGCCATCGAAGATCATCGCGGCCAGCGTCAGCATCACCGAATGCGGGATCATCATGTAGGAGACGGAGGTGAAGTTCTCCTCCCCTCCGTGAAAATCCTTTACCTTGGGCAAGCCGTTGTTGAAGTAGTCGGGGTTGAGTTTCTCCTCGCCGCCGACATGGAAGACGATCGGCAGCCCCGCCTCCTCCGCCATGCGCCAAACGGAATCGAAAGCGACATGACTCGGCGAATGGCCTTTGGGACAGACCGACGGCACCATCAACGCTTTCGCGCCGCCTTCGATCGCGGCTCTTGCGGTTTCCTTCGCTTGGTCGAAATCGGCGAGCGGCACGTAAGACGTGGGCAAGAAGCGCCGGTCCACCGAACAGAACGCCGTCATCATGCGATTGTGCGCTTGCGCCGTGCCGTAAGCGAGGTTTGGGTTCGTGTGGTCCAACCCGAAATTGCCGAGGCACCAGGTCGTGAACACGAGCTGGCTCGCAAAGCCCAATTCGTTGAGCGCGCGCGGGCGGTCCTCGCGTTGGAAGGCGCCGAGTGCTTCGTAGTTCCGACGCAGAAGAATATTCTCCGCCGCGCCAGCTCGGAACGCCGCGTCGGATTGCTTCGCTCGCGCGTCGGATACCCATTTGCCGTCGCGCGGCCAAGCTTGCAGCTTAGGCAGCGCATCGTAGGCGGCGCGGTGCTTCGCCTCCAAAAAATCGTCGAGACAGTCGGCCAACTCCATCAAATGCGAGTCGGCGTCGTGGATAAGGCGGCCGGCGGCGTAGGACATGGTCAAAGCCCTTTGAAGCGCGCGATGATTGCGGAGTGCGGGCGAGCGCGCAAGCGGGCCTTAAGGTACGCGGACGAAAATCGCCTCAAGGCTCGACA
>JABFRX010000115.1 GCA_013140995.1 Alphaproteobacteria bacterium
CGGTTGCTGCGCGTCGGAGGGTACGTTCGCCGGCGGAACGATCTGCAGCTCTTGCGGCCGGAAGGTTGAGGTTCCGCACGCGCCCGTCAGCGGGCAATAGAGGAACATTGCGAGCAGGCCTGCAATCGTGAGCGCGATCAGGCCACCCATGATCCATTGGAAGAAGTTGTCGAAGACCGGATCGGCGGCTGCCGCCGTCACAGCGTGCGGTTCGTCGCAGCAGCGTGAGGTATCGCCGGGCTTTGCGTCGATGCCCTGGTAACACCAGCTTGGGTACTCACCTAAGAAGAAGCGGCCGTCCGCCGGTTTGTCGGAGGGCTTCTTCTCGAGCAGCTTGCGTAGCGTGCGCTCTTTGCCGGAAAAGCCGCTGGGCGCGTCGCCGAATAGCCAGGCCAAGATGCCCCCGGGCGATGGCAGAACGCCGTCTTTGAGTTTGCCGCCTTCGTAGAGGAACGTCGCGCTTTTCGCCGACGACACGGTCACGGGCGCACGGTCGAAGACGAAGCCGAATTGCCTGGCGATCCGCGAGATGTCGTTGAACGGCTTTAGCCACTGGTCCGCGCTCGATTTCTTCACGAGCGGACGGACCATCGTCATGATGCGGGTCGTGACTGTTGCCGGCAGCTTCAATGCGTCCTTGGCGGGCATGGTTTCGCCGCGGCGGCCGATCAGCAGGTATTGGGTCGTGTTCTCGGGCAGATCAGGTGCGCCGAACGAGTAGACGTTCAGGAGCACCAGCAGCTTGCGGAGCAGCGAGACGATCTCACCCAGCGAGCCGGGTTGGTCCCAGCCGTCCGGATCGCCGGGCGCGTCGAGCAAGCCGGCGGCGACAAGTGCGGCCGGTGCCTGAACGGTGTCGATGACGCGGGTCTGCTGTGCCGTCTGCAGGTAGATGCCGCCGCCGGAGCGGTCGCCGCGCGACTCGTTGCCGACGCGGCCGACCTTCATCATCTGCATCATCTGGTCTGAGCGGCAGAGCTCTTCCAAGATGCGCAGTGGATTGCGCGACAGTTCGACGGTCGAGTTCTTCAGGTCCGGGCGGATCAGGCGGCCGCGATATTGTTCGTCGGCGTGCGCGCCGACATAGATGCGCGTCAGGAAGCGCGTGTAGATTTTTGCTTTCTCTTCCGGGGACGGATTGTCGCCGAGTTCTTTGATCGATGTGTAGGTCTGCAGAAACTCGTCGATGTAATCCTGGTGCGCGACGAGGACGTAGCTCGTCGGCATACAAACTTGCGCGAAGACTTCGTATCCGCCGGTCGCAAGCGCCTTCAGCGTCGCGCCGTCCCATTGGGTGATCGAGTTGTAGGAGGGCACGACCGCGAATGTCGCTTGACCTGCCGCAACGGCCTCAAACGACTCGGCGACGGTGTTGCGGAAGATGAGATGCGCGACGCTCTTGGGATTGAGCATCTCGCGGGCGGCCAAATAGGAATGGCCCCCGTCACTCTCGGGAAAACATACAAAGAGGTTTCGCTCTGGCACCCGCGACCCCAACTGGTGCGCCTACCGTGAATCCGGGGGGAGGATTCGACCCGATGGCGCTGCTCTGCTGGGGAGGAAGCTAACGCGATTCGTTGGGGAGTTCCAGATTTCTCAACATGTTAGAGCGCCTTTTTGTTCGTTTATCTGAACTCTCCCGCTGAGTGTGCGCGTGTGCGATCTCGCGTCAAAGTATGAAGCGCGAGAGGTCGGAATTCTTGGTCAGCGCACCGATTTCGCGGGTCACGAAGGCGCTGTCCACAATGATGCGTGCGCCCGAACTATCCGGTGCGTGGAAGCTTACCTCTTCGAGCACTCGTTCCATCACGGTCTGCAACCTGCGCGCGCCGATGTTTTCCACGGTCGCATTTACTTCGGCGGCGGCATCAGCAAGGGCGTCGATCCCGTCCTCGGTGAATTCAAGGGACACCCCTTCGGTCGCCATCAGCGCTTTGTACTGTTTGATCAGGCTCGCCTCGGGTTCGGTCAGGATACGGCGGAAGTCGTCGCGGGTAAGCGCTTGAAGCTCGACGCGGATCGGCAGACGGCCCTGCAGTTCGGGTAGCAGGTCCGATGGTTTTGCGGTGTGGAACGCGCCTGAGGCGATGAACAGAATATGGTCGGTTTTCACAGGCCCGTGTTTCGTGGACACCGTGGTGCCTTCGATCAACGGCAGTAGGTCGCGTTGCACGCCTTCGCGGCTGACGTCGGCGCCGCCCCGTGCGGCGCCTTCGCGCGCGCAGATCTTGTCGATCTCATCCAGGAAGACGATGCCGTCGTTTTCGACCGTCTTGATCGCGTCTTGGACGAGCGCTTCGTTGTCGATAAGTTTGTCCGACTCTTCGGCAATCAGCGGTGCATAGGCGTCGACGACTTTCATCTTGCGCAGCTTCTGGCGGCCGCCGAACGCTTTGCCGAAGAGGTCGTTGAGGTTGACCATGCCGACGCTAGAGCCAGGCATGCCTGGGATGTCGAATTGCGGCATCGTTGGCGCATCGGCGACGTTGAGTTCGATCTCTTTCTCGTCCAGTTCGCCTTCGCGCAGTTTGCGGCGGAACGTTTCGCGGGTGGACTCGGCGGCGCCCGCCCCAACCAACGCCTCGACGACACGGTCCTCGGCTGCTCGTTCGGCGCGGGCCTTCACGTCTTTGCGGCGGCGTTCGCGGGCGGTGGCGATGCCAATTTCAACGAGGTCACGGACGATTTGCTCGACGTCGCGGCCGACATAGCCGACTTCCGTGAACTTCGTCGCTTCGACTTTGAGGAACGGGGCATTGGCGAGGCGTGCAAGGCGGCGCGAGATTTCGGTCTTGCCGACGCCAGTCGGGCCGATCATCAGGATGTTCTTCGGGAGCACCTCTTCACGCAGGTCCGGGGCCAATTGCTGGCGGCGCCAGCGGTTGCGCAAGGCGATGGCTACGGCGCGCTTGGCCGCGGCTTGCCCGACGATGTAGCGGTCGAGTTCGGCAACGATATCGCGCGGGGTGAGGACGCTCATTGTTGAGCCCCGCCCTGACGGATAAAGGATAGGCGTGGGGACACTTACAAACTCTCCAGCGTTACTTCGTGGTTTGTGTAGACGCAGATGTCGCCCGCGATCTTCATGGCGCGGCGAGCGATGTCTTCCGCCGAGAAGTCGAGCGGCAGCAGGGCGCGGGCGGCGGCGAGGGCGTAGTTGCCGCCAGAGCCTATGCCGATCAAGCCGTCTTCGGGTTCGACGACGTCGCCGGAGCCCGAGAGGATCAGGCTCGTTTGGGCATCCGCGACGGCGAGCATGGCTTCAAGGCGGCGCAGGTAGCGGTCGGTGCGCCAGTCTTTAGCGAGTTCGACCGCGGCGCGTGTCAGGTTGCCGGGATAGGTTTCGAGCTTCGATTCCAGGCGCTCGAACAATGTGAATGCGTCGGCGGTGGCGCCGGCGAACCCTGCAATGACTTTGCCTTGGCCCAGGCGGCGGACCTTGCGCGCGTTGCCCTTCATCACGGTCTGGCCGAGGCTGACTTGGCCGTCACCTGCGACGACGACCTTGCCGCCTTTGCGTACCGACAAAATCGTCGTCCGGCGCCAGATTTGAGCGTCTTTTGCCTCGTCAACCATTCGGGAGTGCCTTTTCGCGCATACTTTCGACACCTGCTATATGACGGCGGACCTCTCGTTCGCAAAGGGCTTGAAAGGCTGAATTCCATGCGCAAGGCCAGCGTCGATCGCAAGACGCGCGAGACCGACATTTCCGTGAGCCTCGACCTTGACGGGTCGGGGACATACGACATCAAGACGGGTATCGGGTTTCTCGACCATATGCTCGAGAGCTTTTCGAAGCACTCGTCGATCGACCTCAAGGTGCGGGCGAAGGGCGACACGCATATCGACTTTCATCACACGACCGAAGATACGGGCATCGTGATCGGGCTCGCGATCGCGAAGGCGCTTGGCGACATGAAGGGTATTCGCCGGTTTGGGCAGTCGCTCATTCCGATGGACGAGACGCTGACGCGCTGCGCGGTCGACGTGTCGGCGCGGCCTTACTTCATTTGGAAGGTGTCGTTTTCGCGGGCGAAGCTGGGCGAGATGGACACGGAACTCTTCAAGGAGTGGTTTCAGGCGCTGGCGCAGAACGCCGGCATCACGTTGCACATCCAAAACCTCTACGGCGAAAACAACCATCATATCGCCGAGAGCTGCTACAAGGCTTGCGCGCGCGCGCTCCGGCAGGCGCTGGAGGTCGATCCGCGCCATGCGGGCCAAGTGCCGAGCACCAAGGGAAGCTTGGGGTCGTAGCTTTCGAGGCTCGTGGCCAATAAAGGTTTCACACGAAGCAACGAAAGGTGCCGGTCGGCGCGAAGTGAGATTCCAGCACTTGTATGCGCCTTCGGCGTGAGGATTAGCTCTGCGGCGAACGGCGCCCTTCGTTGCTTCGTTGCTTCGTGTGAGAACTTCCTTCATTCGAGCGGTCAGTTGCGCCGTTTTAGGAAGGGGTTGTGAGCGACGTCGTTGCCATCATCGACTATGGGTCGGGGAACTTGCGGTCCGCCGAGAAGGCGATGGCGCGGGCGATTTCCGATGGTGGGATCGCGGCGCGTGTTGTGGTGACCGACAACGCTGACGTCGTGCGAAATGCCGAGCGGATCGTTTTGCCGGGTGTTGGCGCGTTTGCGGATTGCATGCGTGGGCTCAACGCGGTGCCGGATATGGTCGAGGCGCTGACGGATGCCGTGATCAAGCGCGGCGTGCCGTTTCTTGGCATCTGCGTCGGTATGCAGTTGATGGCTTCGCGCGGGCTTGAGCATGGGACGCACGCTGGGCTTGGCTGGATTGAAGGCGACGTTGTGCGGATGACGCCTGCCGATCCGGCGCTCAAGATTCCCCACATGGGATGGAACACGCTCACCGTTGCGCGGCAGCATCCGGTGATTGGGCATTTGGATGGCGTGAAGGACGCGCATGCGTACTTCGTTCACAGCTACTGTTTTGCCGCGGCGCGGGGGGGGAGCGTGATTGCACGGACCGATTATGGCGGCGCGTTTGCCGCCGTCGTGGGCCGTGACAACATGATCGGCACGCAGTTTCACCCGGAGAAGAGCCAGGCCGTGGGCTTGCAGCTGTTGCAGAATTTCGTTCGGTGGCGGCCGTGATCCTTTTTCCTGCGATCGATCTCAAGGGCGGCAAATGCGTGCGGCTGTTGCGCGGCGACATGGCGAGCGCGACCGTGTTTAACGACGATCCAGCCGCTCAAGCAGCGTCGTTTCAATCGCTTGGGTTTTCGTGGCTGCACATTGTCGATCTCGACGGCGCGGTCGAAGGCGGTGCGCGCAATGCGGCGGCCGTCGGTGAAATTTTGAAGCGCACTGCCCTACCCGTTCAGCTTGGTGGCGGCATTCGCGACCGGGCGGCTATCGAGCGGTGGCTTGAGGCCGGCGTGAAGCGGGTGATTTTGGGCACCGTTGCGGTGAAGCAGCCCGAACTCGTGCATGAGGCTGCGCTTGCGCATCCGGGACGTGTGGCTGTCGGCATCGATGCGAAGGCCGGGCGCGTTGCGGTTTCCGGTTGGGGCGAAGTGACCGACGTTGCAGCGTGCGATCTGGCGCGGCGGTTTGAGGACGCGGGCGTTGCCGCGCTGATCTACACCGACATCGCGCGGGACGGGACGGGGCTTGGGCTCAACATCGAGGAGACAGCGGCGATTGCGGATGCCGTGTCGATCCCGGTCATTGCGAGCGGCGGCGTTGGGTCGCTCGCCGATCTCCGCGCGCTGAAGCGGCGTGCGCATCCCAACATCGCCGGCGTGATTTGCGGGCGCTCGCTTTATGATGGACGGGTCGACGCGGCTGAAGCTTTGGCTTTGCTTGGAGCGCGCTGATGCTAAAGACGCGGATCATTCCCTGTCTCGATGTGAAAGACGGTCGCGTCGTCAAAGGCGTGCAGTTCGTGAATTTGCGCGACGCCGGCGATCCGGTTGAGGCAGCACGGGCTTATGATGCGGCAGGCGCGGACGAGCTTTGCTTGCTCGACATCACGGCGAGCCACGAGAAGCGCCGCATCCTGCTCGACGTTGTGCGGCGGACGGCAGAGGTTTGCTTCATGCCGCTGACTGTCGGCGGCGGGGTGCGGGCGATCGAGGATATTCGGACGCTGCTGCTCGCCGGTGCCGACAAGGTTTCGATCAACACGGCGGCGGTCCAGCGGCGTGACATCGTTTGTGAGGCAGCGGAGAAGTTTGGGTCGCAGCTTGTGGTGGTTGCGATCGATGCGAAGCGCGTTGCGGGCGGGCGGTTCGAGATTTTCACGCATGGCGGGCGCAAGGCGACGGGGCTCGATGCAGTTGCTTATGCGCGCGAGGTTGTTGCGCTGGGTGCGGGTGAGATTCTACTCACCTCGATGGATCGCGACGGCAGCAAGCAAGGCTACGATATCGAACTCACGCGCGCGGTTGCGGATGCGGTCAGCGTCCCCGTGATTGCGAGCGGCGGCGTTGGGTCGCTCGATCACTTGGTTGCAGGCGTTCGCGATGGACACGCAAGCGCGGTACTTGCGGCCTCGATCTTTCACTTTGGCGAGGCTACAATCGGCGAGGCGAAGGCTCATATGGGCCGGGCCGGGATCGCCGTGCGCCCTGCATTCGCACGGTAGCCGCGAGCGGAACCTTTGGGCCGTTCGCGCGTATTGGGTTCACGCATCAACACGTAGGAGGTGTCATGGGTTCGAGATTGAGTCTTGCGGGTTTGCTTTTGATCGCCGGGGCCTTTTGGCTCGGGTCACTTGCCTCTAGCGGATCGGCTTCGGCCGAGCCTCAAGCGGCTTCTCCGCGGTCTTCGACGCCTGCGAACGTCACACCGGTTGCCGAGTTCACTCCGGTGCAGTACGCGCGGCAGCGGGTTTGCTGCAAACGCGGCGGCCATGATTGGTGGACGACACCCCGCGCCTGTTGGCGCGCGGGCGGTCGTCATGTGTCGGCGCGGCACTGCCGCAACGATTGGAACGAAGTGCGCGTTTGCTGTAAGCGCGGCCGGTACGATTGGTGGACCACACCGCGTACGTGCGCCCGCTCGGGCGGCTATCGTGTCTCCGGTTGGCAATGCCGCAATGGCTGAATGTGACAGTTTGCTGACGATTTAATGACGCTTGAACGTTGCACGGTTCTTCCTGCCAATAACGGCGGGAAGGACCGGCGGGACACTGTGTTCCCGTCACTGATGCGATGGGACACGAGACCGAGCTCAAATTCGTTGGGCCCGAAGACGCTGTTATGCGTCTTCGTGGGTCGCCCGCTTTGGCGGCCTATTCGAAGGTCCAGCACGCGCGCACGCGCACGCTGAAGGCCATCTACTTCGATACGGACGATCTGGCGCTGCGTAAGGCCGGCTATGTGCTGCGCGTGCGCGATGAGGGCGGACGCTGCGTGCAGACGGTGAAGACCGTCAACGGTGTCAGCGTGGCAACGCGGACCGAGATCAAGTCTTTCGTGCGCAAGCAGCGGCCCAGCATCAGCGCGATCGAGGACGATACCGTGCGTGCGGCAGTGGCTAAGCTTTTGCGGGGTGCCAAGCTGAAGCCGGTGTTCGGGACCGAGACACAGCGCATGACGATGCGTATTGCGCCGGATACCGGCAGCGAGATCGAGGTTGCTTTCGATTCCGGCGCGATCAACTGCGGGGAAACTAAACTCCCGATCAACGAGGTGGAACTCGAGCTTCTGCGCGGGCCGCCGGCTTCGCTGGTCGCTTGCGCACGGACTCTGATAACCGGGTCGGATTTGGTATTATCGCTGCAGTCAAAGTCCGAGCGCGGGTACGTGCAAGTGCGGCAGGCGACGTCGCTGCCGGTTGCTGCGGAGCGTGTGCATCTGCCGCCGCGCGCAAACGCGGACGAGGCATTCGGGTCGATCGTCGCGCATTGCTTGCGCCACTTGATGGGCAATTGGGCGGCTGTTGTGGATGTGCGCGATGCGGAGGGCGTGCACCAGATGCGCGTCGCGCTGCGTCGTCTGCGCAGTGCGCTGTCGCTGTTCGCAGCGCCGTTCCGGCCCGCGATGGCGCCGATGGAAGACGAGGTGCGCTGGTTGGGCAGCGTCTTGGGCCGGGCGCGCGATCTCGACGTGCTGCTCGAAGAGGTGTTCAAGCCTGTCGCCGAGGCGCACGGCAGCGACGCGCGGTTACGTGCTTTGGCGGATCTTGTGCGCGAGCGGCGGGTGACGGCGTGGGATGAGTTGCTGGCGGCGCTCGGGTCGGAGCGGTTTCGCAAGCTTGTGTTTGAGACATCTGCGGCGACGCTGCTTCGGCCTTGGGCGCAAGCGGCGGCTGGTGGCGGCGAGGCGCTGCTGCCTGCCGACAAATTTGCGCGCGAGCGGCTAGCTGCGCGCTACGCGCGGGTGCGTAAGATCGGCAAGCGTATCGGTGTGCTCGACGAGACGGAGCGGCACGCGCTTCGCATCAAGCTGAAGAAGCTGCGCTATGCCGTCGACTTCTTCGCCTCGCTGTGGCCGAAGCGACGGACGGAGGCTTTTCGCGAGCGTCTCGGCGCGCTGCAAGACGTGCTGGGTGAGATGAACGATGCGGCGGTCGCGCGTGCTTTGGTCGGCGACATTTTGGCCGCTCGTACCAATGCGGCTGAGGCGCAGGCGATAGCCTATGCGGCGGGCGTCGTTGTCGGGTGGCATGTGGGCCATTTGCGCGATCGCGCCGAGAAACTTGAGAAGCGGTGGCAGGCATTTGTCGCCGCCGACCCGCCGTGGGTGCGGTAGCTTAAACGTTCAGCAGCAGATGCTGGCGTTCCCAGGGGCTGATCACCTGCTGGTAGGCGTCGTGCTCGGACGCTTTGACGTCGGAGTAGAGATCGACGAATGCTTCGCCCAAGAGTTCGCGCAGGTCCTGCGAATTGCGGAAGCGCAGGATCGCGTCGAGCAGATGGCGCGGCAGTTGGTAGCGGAGCGATTCGTAGGCGTTGCCTTCCATCGGCTTCGTCGGCATCAGGTTTTGCGTCATGCCGAGATAGCCGCACGCGAGCGTTGCCGCGATCGCTAGATACGGGTTCGCGTCGGCGCCGGGGATGCGGTTCTCGACGCGGCGGTTCTTTGGTTCCGATTCCGGAACGCGCAGGCCTACCGTGCGGTTCTCGTGGCCCCAGTGCGTGTTCACGGGCGCCGAGAGGTAGCGCACCAGGCGGCGGTAGGAGTTTACGTACGGCGCAATAAGCGGCATCGCGGCCGGCATGTATTTCTGCAAGCCCGCGATGTAGGCGAGGAATAGGCGCGTGTCGTTGCCCTTCTTGTTCGAGAACAGGTTCTTGCCTTTGCCGGTGTCCACGATGCTTTGGTGGATGTGCATCGCACTGCCCGGTTCCTGCTCGTAGGGCTTGGCCATGAACGTCGCGTAGATGTCGTGGCGGAGTGCCGCCTGGCGAACCGTGCGTTTGAACAGAAACGTCTGGTCGGCGAGCACCAGCGGGTCGCCGTGGTTGAAGTTGATCTCGACCTGGGCGACGCCGTCTTCGTGGATCAAGCTGTCGATGCCGATCTCCTGCGCCTCGCAATAGTCGTAGACGTCTTCGAACAGCGGATCGAATTCGTTGACCGCATCGATCGAGTAGGCTTGGCGGCCGGTTTGCGGGCGGCCGGATTTTCCCGCCGGCGGCAGCAGCGGATAGTCGGGGTCGATGTTCTTTTGGGCGAGGAAGAACTCGAGTTCGGGTGCCACGACCGGGCGCCAGCCTTTGGCCTCGTACTTCGCGAGGATGTTCTTCAGGATTTGGCGCGGGGCGACCGGGTTCGGTTTGCCGTCACGGCGAACGCAATCGCACACGACTTGCGCCGTCGGTTCTTTGTACCAGGGGACGACGCAGATCGTGTCCGCGTCTGGCACCAGAATCATGTCTGGCGCTTGGTAGGTCAAATTTTCGGTGTCGGCGTCGGCGCCGGTCACCATCTGGCCGAAGATGCTCTCCGGCAGGCGTAGCGTTTCGTTGTCGAGGCCCGACAGAAACTTGCTCGTCGGAAAAATCTTGCCGCGGGCGATGCCCGCCATATCGGGCACAAGCAGCTCGATCTCGGTGATGCGGCGCTCTTTCATCCACTCTTTGAGCCGGACATTGCTCATCGCATGGCCTCCCCGAATGCTGCGAACAGCGCTTTCGAGAAGCCGTTCTCCCAAAAGCGCCACTCGGGGTGCCACTGAACGCCAAGCGCGAAGGCTTTGGCCTCTTTCACGCGCACGCCTTCGATCTGGCCGTCGGGAGCGATCGCTTCGGCGACGAGGCCTTCGCCCAAGCGGTCGATGCCTTGGCCGTGCAGCGAGTTCACTCTGATCTGCGGCCGGCCGAAAATGTCTTCCAGGGTGCCAGACAGCTTTACGTCGTGGACCGGCGCATATTGCACATCAAGCGGGGCAGTCTTGTCCTCGCGGTGGTCGAAGCGGCCCGGCACTTCTTCGACGTGCTGGAACAGTGTGCCGCCGTAGGCGACGTTCAGCTCTTGGAATCCGCGGCAGACGGCGAGCAACGGCGTACCCTGGTCGATGATGGCGCGGATCAGAGGCAGCGTGGTCGCGTCGCGGCGTTCGTCTTGCAGCACCCCTTCGCGCGGGCTCGTGCCGCCGTAGCGTTTCGGCGCCACGTTTGATGGCGAGCCGGTCAACAGCACGCCGTCGACGGTTTCGAGGATTTCTTCGATGTCGATCGGTTTGTCGAGAACCGGAATCAGCAACGGGATCGCGTTTGCGCCGTCACTTACGGCAACGATGTATTTCTCGCCAACCGCATGGAACGGATGCGGTCCGATCATGCGGTGGTCGCATGGGATTCCAACGATGGGCTTTTTGCGGGGCATACGCCCTATGGCCTAGCCCGGCCCGCAATGGGGGACAAGGTGAACGCGGAAATATGCCTATTCGGTGCGGCGGCCGAAACGGTCCACGTCGCGCAAAATGAAGAGTTCGGGGTTCAATTGAACCTCGGTCTTCATGTTTTTCAACGCGATCATGGTTTGCAGGCCTTGCGCATCGGTGATGATCCACTGGCGCAACTCGGTCGCAGGGTATGCAAAGATTAGGGTTACTTGGCCTTTCACCGGGCCCGACTTTTCGGTTGCCGTCACGCGAAGCGTTCCCGCCTGCCGTTCGACGCCAGTGATGCGCGAGTCCTTGGTCAGGTCCACGCCTTCGCGCAGGATCAGGCTCAACGGATTGTCGATCAGCGGGTAGCGATCGACGGTGCGCAGTTTTTGGTTTGCAACCGCGATCGTGACGCCGTCGGAGACTATGAGATAGGGGCTTGGCGGCGCGTATTCGAAGCGCAGTCGTCCGGGCTTGCGCGCAAAGATCGTGCCCTGGTCGAGTTCGCCGTTCGGGCCGACTTGCACGAAGCTCGCCTGCAAGGACGTGATCGTGTTCAGGTAGGCCGAGATCTTGTTCAAATCGGTGACATCTTGCGCCTTCAGCGGGGCGGCGTTGCCTGCCGCGGCGGTCGCAAGAAACGCCGCAAAAGCGGCTAAGACGCTTAGGGTTTTAAGCATGGACGCAGCCTGTAGGGGACGAGTGTGGCAGAATCAAGAAATGCTGCTCTAGCGCGCGCGCTTCGATCCGGTCCAGAATAGCACGATTGGAGCGGCCGGCCATTAAATACCCGATAGGCTTGCCGTGGCGTTGGGGGACGTCATGGACGACATCACGAAATATCTACTCGACCCGAACGGCCCGTTGGGCCTGACGGCCGATTTCTTTTTGAACGTGGTGGCGGAGTTCGGCGGGTTCTTGCTGGCCGCGCTGGTGTTTTCGATTCTGATCCCTGTCGTTATCGACGCCCGTCAAGCGCGGAAGTGGAAGCCTGCGCGGCTGAATTACGGACAAGAGCTGATGCTGCTTCACGTTGCATTCGGCGACGCATTGTCGCGTTTCCTGCGTTCGCCCGCCGGCGATGCCCGTTCGCGCGCAGCGGACGCTGTCGACCACGCGTTTCGTGCGGTGCCGCTTGCAACCAGTTTGTTCGGCTATGCGCTGACCGCCGACATCTCGCGCGAGGTGAACGACTATATGCGCATGCTGCGGGCGATTCGCGATTGGGCGCATATCGCGGCACATCCGGAGGACATCGGCTTTGCCGCAATCGAACGGCGCGTGACGCAGACGCGCGACATGTTCGCCGGTGCGAACAAGGAATTCAAAGACGTGCTCGATGCGCTGGGCCTTCCCGGCTTCAACGACGTGCGCTGGGCGGACGAGTTGGTCGCGAACCTGTCGGCCGCGTTCGATCTGGTACAGCGCGAGGGCGTGCGGGCTGCGGCCGCGAAGGGTTAGGAGGCGGAGCGCGTCGGGTACGCGCGCGCTAAGACTTCTGTCGGAATATCAAGCAGTTTTCTGAGTTCGCGCACCATAGGCAGCGTCAGCGGGCGCTTGCGCGTCTCGCCTTCATAGGCTTCGATGAGGGTCACGAGAACATCCGGTCGCCGTTGGGCGTTCCCGGGCCTATATTTGTTGCCGCCTATGTTGAAGACGGCGCGACCGTCAGCCAATAGATCATGCCTAATCGCCCCGGCCCGAGTGGTCGCCGACCAACACCTCGCGTTTGCCGGAGTGGTTGGGCGCGGAGATGACGCCCTCCTCTTCCATTTGCTCGATGATGCGGGCGGCGCGGTTGTAGCCGATTTGCAGGCGGCGTTGGATGTAGCTGGTCGAGACTTTGCGGTCGCGCGCGACCACGGCCACGGCTTGGTCGTAGAGCGTGTCGCCGGAGCCGCCGCCCTCTTCGCCGTCGAGCAGCGAGCCGCCTTCGGGTTCTTCCGGTTCTTCGGTGATCGCGTCGAGGTATTGCGGTTCGCCCTGGGCCTTCAGGAATTTCACCACGGCCTCGACTTCTTCGTCGGAAACAAAGGGTCCGTGGACACGCCGGATGCGGCCGCCGCCTTCCATGTAGAGCATGTCGCCAGCTCCCAACAGCTGCTCGGCGCCTTGCTCGCCCAGGATCGTCCGGCTGTCGATCTTCGAGGTGACCTGGAACGAGATGCGGGTCGGGAAGTTCGCTTTGATCGTGCCGGTGATGACGTCGACAGACGGGCGCTGCGTCGCGGTGATGATGTGAATGCCGGCCGCGCGCGCCATTTGCGCGAGGCGCTGCACGGCGGCCTCGATGTCTTTGCCGGCCACCATCATCAGGTCGGCCATTTCGTCGACGATGACGACGATGTAGGGCATGTGATCGAGGGGGAGATTTTCCTCCTCGTACATCGGTTCGCCCGTCTGGCTATCGAAGCCCGTCTGCACGGTGCGCTTCAAGCTTTCGCCTTTGGCGGCGGCGCGCGCGATGCGTTCGTTGTAGCCCTTGATGTTGCGCACGCCGAGTTTCGACATGCGGCGGTAACGATCCTCCATCTCGCGCACGGTCCATTTGAGCGCGACGATCGCCTTCTTCGGATCGGTGACGACGGGCGACAGCAGATGCGGAATGCCGTCGTAGGCTGACAGTTCCAGCATCTTCGGGTCGATCATGATCAGTTTGCACTGCGCGGGCGTCAGCCGGTAGAGCAGCGACAAGATCATCGTGTTAATTGCGACGGACTTACCCGAGCCCGTGGTACCCGCGATCAACAAATGCGGCATGCGCGCGAGGTCGGCGATGACACTTTCGCCGCCGATGTTCTTGCCGAGCGCGAGCACGAGTTCCACGTTCTGGTTTTCGTATTCGTGACCTGCGAGCAGATCGCGCAGCACGACGCGGTCGCGGCGCATGTTCGGCAGCTCGATACCGATCACGTTACGGCCCGGCACAGCGGCAACGCGGGCGGAGACCGCACTCATCGAGCGGGCGATATCGTCGGCGAGTGAAATCACGCGGCTGGAGCGGATGCCCGCGGCCGGTTCAAATTCGTAGAGCGTGACGACCGGGCCAGGGCGCACTTGCGTGATCGCGCCGCGCACGCCGAAATCGGCCAGCACGTTCTCGAGCATGCGGGCGTTTTGCTCCAGCGCCTCGTCGGATTCTTTCGGGCCGCTCGACGCTTTGCCTTTCTCGAGGAGCGTCAGCGGCGGCAGCTGATGATCGGTCGGCTCTTCGAGGCGCAGGCCTGGTTGGGCGTCGCGCTGTTCGCGCTGGCCGCGTTTGGCTGGGTTCGAGCGCAGGACGCGCGGTTCTTTGCGCAAGGTGACCGGCTCGTCGCTAAGCGTCTCGGGTACGATGTCGACGTCTTCATCGATCACGCGCGGTTCGCGGCGGCGTTGAATACGCGGGCGCGAACGGAACTGCGGGGTGATCGCGCGGAGCAGACCGCTGAACATGCCGCCGACACGGCTGCCGATCGCGTCCCACGGCAGCACCGGCAAGGTTAGGCTCAGCGGATTGAGGCCCAGGGCCCAGATGTAGAGCATGGCGCCGATGATGCCGGCGGCTATGCCCGCGACCGCTTTCGGGGTCGGTAGCCCCAAGGGTTCGAGTTGCGTTGCGGCTGCAGTCGAGAGGACGTCGCCGATTGCGCCGCCAAGGCCCGTTGCGCCGCCGGTGCCGGGCAGCTGCGGGAACAAGCTCAAGAACATCGCGATTGCGAACATCGCGGTGCCCCACGCGAGCGCGCGGCGAACGAGTTTCAGACCGACGCGGCCATCGACGAGCCACAGGCCCCATGCGAACGGCGGGATTGCGATCAGCCATGCGCCGAGCCCGACGCTTTGCCAGATCGTGTCGGCGATGTTGGCACCCCAGAGGCCTAATGCGTTTTCGGCGGCGGCGCCGGTTGCGTTGTTCCAGCTGGGGTCGGTCGGTGTGTAGGTCACGACCGCGGTCACCGCTGCGATGGCGGCCACGATGAACGACAGGCCGATCGATCTAACGAGGAGACGCTTCATGGTCGTCGCTATGGCTGCACGCCAAGTCGTCCATTCCTCTCTGCTGAGAAGAAGGGGCACACGTTCGGTCGCGCCGAACACGCCGAAGGCGGATTGCATCTCGCTCATCATTCCCACCACGCGCTTGCGAATCCATTTCAGGCCGCGTGGCAAGGTGCGCGACTCAGAGGATTCGGGCGAGCCTCTCAAATGCCTCAGATGTGCTTGCGGAGTCGTTAACTAAGGCCACGCGAATGAACGATTTTCCGGGATTGCCGGCTTGCGTGTGGCGGGCGAGATAGAGACCGGGCAGAACCCTAACGCCGCCTTCACGCCAGAGCCTCGCCGCCGCCTCTTCCCCGTCGCCGACATCGAGCCACAGGAAGAAGCCACCGTCGGGCACGCGGAAGCCGAAGCGGTTGCCGATTTTGCCCTTCGCGATCTCGAATTTCTCTGCGTAGAGGTCGCGGTTCGCCTCGACATGCTTCTCGTCGCTCCAGGCCGCGGTCGAAACGGCGGCGATGGGCAACGGCATTTGCGGGCCCGCGACGTTGCGGAATTCGCGAAAGCGGGCGATGAGGTTTGCATCGCCTGCGATGAAGCCCGAACGCATGCCCGGCAGGTTCGAACGCTTCGACAGCGAATGGAACGCGAACAGGCGGGTGAAGTCCGGATGCGTCTTGCCGCGGACTTCGAGCGCGCCGGTGGGCGGCGTGCCCGCGTAGATCTCCGAGTAACACTCGTCGGCGAGAACGGTGAAATCGAATTCGTCGGCGAGGGCGAAAAGGCGTGTCCACGTGTCCGCGTTTGCCGCCCCGCCCTCGGGGTTCGAGGGCGAGCACATGTAGACGGCGGCGGTGCGGGCCAGCGTGTCGCGCGGCACGCTCGTGAAGTCGGGCAAAAAACCCGTCTCGCGCGTCGCGTTGACGTAGATAGGCTCCGCGCCTGCCGAAAGCGCCGCGGCGGCGTAGCATTGATAAAACGGGTTCGGGATCAGGACCACGGGCTTCTTGCCGTTCTTCTCCTCTGGGATCGTCACGAACGCCGCGCTGAACAAGCCCTCGCGCGTGCCGACGAGCGGCAGGATGTGGCGCGCGGGATCGACGGCCGCGCCGAGTTTGTAGCGTCGCCCCAACCAGGCCGCGATTGCCTGGCGCAAATGATCGGGCCCGATGATCGGCGGATAGCGCCCGAAGTCGGCGATGTGTTTGGCCAGAATCTCGCCCACGAACGGCGGTACCGGATGTTGCGGCTCGCCGATATGCATGTGAATCGGCGGCTGACCGGGCGCGACGCCGTCGAGCAGCTTGTTGAGGCGCGTGAATGGGGATGTGGGGAGGGCGTCGAGGCGGGACATGGGTGATTATTCGCGCGTGATGGCAGGCGACGCAATACGGGTGCTCGAGAAGGCTTGAGTTTCTTGCCGAAACAGGCTAGCTATTTCATCTAGCTAGATAGGTTGCGGCATGGACGAGCGCGTTTGGCAGCTTCAGGACGCAAAGAACAAACTCAGCGAGTTGGTCGAGCGTGCGGCGGAGGGTGAGCCGCAGGTCGTGACGAAGCGCGGAAAGCGCGCCGCCGTTCTTGTATCGGCTGCGGAGTATGCACGGCTCAAAGGCGGCTCAACGGCTGGGGTGCCAACCGATTTCGTGCAGCATCTGTTGTCAGCCCCGAAAGGCGCATTTGTTTTGCCTCGCCGCGCCAAGACCAAGCTGCGCCCGCTCGACATCGGTTGAGCTCGCCGGGTAGCGCTTATGTATTTGCTCGATACGGTTACGGTTTCTCAGTCGCTGTCGCGCCGCGCGGACGCCAAGGCGTTTGCCTGGATCGCCAAGCAGAAGGCGTCCGACCTTTTCATCAGTGTTGTGACGGTTGCAGAAATCCGGCGCGGCGCCGTTCAGGTGCGCAAGAAAGACGCCGCCTTTGCGAACCGGATCGACAGTTGGCTCGATACAACGGTGACTGCGTTCGCAGATCGGATTGTGCCGATCGGCGTGTCGATCGCAAGAGTCTGGGGCGGATTGCAGGCGAGCGTGGGGCACGGCGGCGAAGACATCATGATCGCCGCGACGGCGCTAGACCGTGACTTTACGGTTGTTACACGAAACGCGAGCGACTTTGCCCGCCTGGGCGTCAAGGTCGAGAACCCGTTTTTCTGAAAAGCGAAGGGCGCCCGGTTGAAGGGCGCCCTTGGAATTCGGGGATCGGGAGAGAGTTCGATCCCTTAGTGGATGCGTTCGCCGTGTTGGGTTAGGTCGAGGCCTTCGACTTCTTCGTCTTTGGTGACGCGCAGGCCGATCGTGTAGTGCAGCACCAGCAGGATCACGGCCGTGACGACGGCGCAGTAGATGCCGGCGATCGCTAGGCCTTGGATTTGGATCCAGATCTGCTCCGGCTTGCCGTCGATCGCGCCTTTGCCGAGGCTGTTGATCGAAGACAGCGCGAAGACGCCGGTCAGGATCGCGCCTGTCGCGCCGCCGATGCCGTGTACGCCGAACGCGTCGAGCGAATCGTCGTAGCCTAGCGCCTTCTTCAGCCAGACGGCGCCCGCGAAGCAGACGACGCCCGCGATCAGGCCGATGTAGAGCGCGCCCGACGGATCGACGAAGCCGGCCGCGGGTGTGATAGCGACAAGGCCCGCGACGGCGCCGGAGAGAAGGCCGAGCACGCTCGGCTTTTTCTGGAAGAGCCATTCGGCGGCCATCCACGAGAGAGCTGCTGCGGCGGAGGCGATTTGCGTGTTCGCCAGCGCGATGCCTGCGAGTGCGTTCGCTGCGACTGCAGACCCGGCGTTGAAGCCGAACCAGCCGACCCACAGCATCGACGCGCCGATCAGTGCGTAGAGCAGATTGTGGGGCGACATGTTCTCGGTGCCGTAGCCGACGCGCTTGCCCAAAATGATAGCGCAGACGAGGCCCGCGATGCCGGCATTCAAGTGCACGACCGTGCCGCCTGCGAAGTCGAGCACACCGAGCTGGCCCAAGAAACCGCCTGCCCACACCCAGTGCGCGATCGGCGCATAGACGAGCAGCAGCCAGAACGTCATGAAGAGCAGCATCGCCGAGAACTTCATGCGGTCGGCGAACGCGCCGGTGATGAGCGCCGGCGTGATGATCGCGAACGTCATTTGGAACGTCATGAAGACCGACTCAGGGATCGAAGCCGCGAGGCCGTGCGCGACGTCCATGCCCATACCGCCCAACATCACGCGCGAAAAACCGCCGATGTAGTCGTTGCTATCGCCGCCATTCGTGAAGGCGAGCGAGTAGCCGATAACCGACCACAAAACGGTAACGAGCGCGGTGATGGCGAAGCTTTGGGCGGCTGTCGCCAGGATGTTCTTCTTGCGCACCATGCCGCCATAGAAGAGCGCGAGGCCCGGGATCGTCATCATGAGAACGAGCGCGGTCGAGGTCAGCATCCAGGCGGTGTCGCCGGTGTTGAGCGCCAGCGCGACCGCGTGCGGGGGAAGGGCTGGGGCTTCGGGTTTTGCTTCTGCCGCAGCGGGTGCGGCTGCTGCGTCGGCAGTCGCAGGAGCAGGAGCAGCTTCGGCCGGTGCCTCAGCTGGAGCTGCAGGTGCTTCCGTTGCCGGAGCTTCAGCGGCCGGTGGTGTCGTCTCGGGCTGCGCGTAGGCGGGCGCCATCGTCATCACGGCGAGGCCGGTAGCGGTCAGAAGCGCGGCCAGAAGCCGGCGCGATGAAACATTCAAAGTGCGAAGCATCGGTTTTCCCATTTTTGATGTCGTGTTCTGGTCTGTGCTTGCGCCGGTCATCAGAGCGCCGCGTTGTCGGTTTCGCCGGTGCGGATGCGCACGACGTGTTCTAAGTCCATGACGAAGATTTTCCCGTCGCCGACTTGGCCGGCGTCGCTGGATTTGGCGGTCTTCGTGATCGATTGAACGACGCTGTCGGCGAGGTCGCTCGCTACCGCGACTTCGATTTTGATTTTAGGCACGAAGCTGACTGCGTACTCGGCGCCGCGGTAGATTTCGCGGTGACCTTTTTGGCGGCCAAAGCCTTTGACCTCGGTGACGGTCAGGCCTTGGACGCCGAGCTTCGTCAGCTCTTCGCGGACCTCGTCGAGCTTGAACGGCTTGATGATCGCCGTGATGAATTTCATGGGTAGCCTCGCTTCCTTGGTCAATGTTGCAGTGCGATGATCGGGGGTGCCGCGGGCGATTGCGTGCCTCAAGTGGCGGCAGTTTGTTCCGCTGATTGCCGTTAATTTGGGCAGCGGTGCTGCGGCTCTTGGCGGGATTGGGCGGGGCAGGTTTTGCGCCTATGTGATTGATCGATATGGCGAACACGCAGGACAAGTTCGAAGTCGTTGTGGCCGGCGGGGGCATGGTCGGCCTCACGTTGGGGTTGGCGCTCGCTAGGGCGGGGGTCGAGACGGCGGTTGTCGACGGACTCGATCCGGCGCGTGTCGTCGATGCGAAGTTCGACGGGCGGGTCAGTTCGTTCTCGCCCGCGTCGCGGCGAATGCTGGAGGCGCTGGGACTGTGGGGGCATCTCGCTGATCGCGCTCAGCCGGTTACCGACATCATCGTGGGCGACGGGTCGGTGCGGGAAGGGGCGTCGGCGGCGCTGCTTCATTTCGATCACCGCGAGATGGGCGAGGCGCCGCTCGCGCATATGATCGAGAACCGGCATTTTCGTATGGCGCTGCAGCGGGGGATCGAGGGTGTTGGTGCGCTCACTCTGATCGCGCCGGAGCGTGTGTTGGCTGCGACGGTCGAGCGCAATTTTGCCGACGTTCAACTCGGCTCGGGGCGGCGGTTGAAGGCGTCGCTCGTTGTTGCGGCTGACGGGCGCGACTCACCGCTGCGCGAGGCGATGGGGATCAAGACTGTCGGGTGGTCCTACAAGCAGACGGGAATCGTCGCTACGATCGGGCACGAGAAGCCGCATGAAGGGACAGCTTACGAGTTGTTTTTTGGGTCGGGGCCGTTTGCGATTTTGCCAATGACCGGCAACCGCTCGTCGATCGTGTGGTCGGAGCGGGTGGATCAGGCGCTGGCGTTTGTGCAGCTCGACGATGCGGCGTTCGTGGCCGAAGTCGCACAACGGTTCGGTGATCAGTGGGGGCGGTTGTCGCTCGAGGGTCCGCGGTGGTCGTATCCTTTGTCGATGCATCTTGCGATGTCCTATGTGGGCCTAAGGTTTGCGCTGGCTGGCGACGCGGCGCACGGGGTGCATCCGATTGCGGGGCAGGGGCTTAATCTGGGCTTGCGAGATGCTGCGGCGTTGGCCGAAACGATTGCCGAGGCGCGGTCGATCGGGCTCGACATCGGGTCCGAGGTCGCGCTCGCGCGGTATCAGTCTTGGCGGCGCTTCGACAACGCGTTGTTCACGGCTTCATTCGATGCACTCAACCGGTTGTTCTCGAACGACATCGCGCCGCTTGCTGGGTTAAGGCGGATGGGCCTCGATGTCGTCGATTCTATCGCGCCACTGAAGCGCTTCTTTATGCAACAGGCCAGCGACGGCACGGGTGAGCTTCCAAAGCTGATGCGCGGCTAACGCTGCGGGCCTCTGATTTTGTGGCCGAGGTTGCGGTCTAGGTCTTGGTAGAAGTCTCTCGCTTGCGTGACAACGTGGCGCCAGCGTGCGGCTTCGGCTTCTTCGCGGGTTGAGAACGTCTCGCCGTCCCACATTATCGTGCCGTCTTTTTGCGCTTCGATCGGTGGCGTTGCGTCGTTGATCTGATCGACCGATTGGCGGAAGTGGGCGTTCGGGTTCATGCGGTCGACGTAGGCTTGCAGGTCGGCGTCGATGCGCCGCTGGTCGTGGGCTCTCACGGCGCGGACGACTCGGTCGCCCCAGAGGCGCCATGCGACCATGGCGATCAAGACGGCAACAAAGATCCAGAGTTCACGCGGTATCACGCGTCAGTCTCGCTGCTTTCAGGCGTTGCTCGTAATCGAACCAGCGCTTTGTCTTGTCGCGGCCGAGTTGGTGCAGGTAGTCCCAGGAAAACAGGCCTGTGTCGTGGCCGTCGTCAAAGACGAGGCGGACGGCGTAGCGGCCGACGGGTTCGATGCGGTCTATCGCGACGTTTCTTTTGCCCGCGACCGTGACCTTCGTCGCGGCGCCGTGACCCTGCACCTCGGCGGAGGGGCTTTCGACGCGCAAGTACTCCGCGGGCAGAGCGAATTTCGTGCCGTCTTCGAAGGTCACCGTCAGCGTGCGATCGGCCTTCTTGTAGT
>JABFRX010000213.1 GCA_013140995.1 Alphaproteobacteria bacterium
CGCCAGCCGCCCGAGGGTTCGTATCGGCAGAGCTGCCGCAACCTTGCGGTAGAGCGCGGGACGCTCAAAGCCGAGTGCCAGGACGCAACCGGTGCGTGGAAGGAAACGTCGATTGGCCTGCGCGACTGTCGTGGCGCGCCCGACATCAGCAACACCAACGGCACGCTAACCTGCGTGGCACCACCAGGCGCCGGGCAAACGCCATAAGCCAAGCAGCAAGCAAATCGTTATGGCCGGGAAAGCGAAGCGCCGACCCGGCCACCCGGTCGTCGGCACGTCGGTGCAGGCTGAACTAGGCAATGCGGCGACTGGTGTCCCCATGAGGTGCTGAAGTTCAACCGCCGCAAGGAGCGGGCGAGGACCCGCCTACGCCAAAGGCTTCGGCGGGCGCCGCGCCCGCGGTCCCAGGGAATCGCTGGGATCGAGCCTCTCTCCGATTCTTCTGCGCATGACGAAGGGCATGGTTGACGGTAGCGACGGGCCTTCAATTGCCCTCGGCGCGCCAGCGCGCTGTGGGAACACCCAACCGCTTGGCGCGTTCTGTGTGCAGCCGGTCGTGCGTCAACGTTCGACCGTGGCAGCGCCCCTGCAATGGGGGAGGAGCACACTATGAACCGAACAATCACGATGATTTTCGCCGTGTCGCTGATGGGCGGCACGGCCGCGTTCGCGCAGCCCGACGGTCAAGGGCAAGGCGCGCAGGACCAGCCAGCTTGCGGTCAGCCGCAACAGCCGGCGTGCGAACCGGGACAAACGCCGGGCGATCCGAAAGACGACAAGAAGAAGGGCAAAGGTAAGAAGCCCGATGCTCAACAAGGTCCGCCTGCCGGCGCGCAGGGGACAGCTCCCGCCGATCAAGCAGCGCCGCCTGCCGGCGGTCCGGGCCGGCAACCGGGTGGCCAGCAAGGTGGGCAGGGTCAGCCGCCGGCGGCCGGTGGTCAGCAAGGGCCGCAGGGTCCGCAGACCCAACCTCCCGCAGATCAAACAACGCCGCCTGCCGGTGGTCCGCGCGATCGGGGTGGCAATCGTGGCGATCAGCAGGGCCAGCCGCCAGGTGCGGGCGGTCAGCAAGATCAAACGCCGCAAGGCCGGGATGGCCGGCGGCGCGACGATCAAGCCGGTCCGCAGGGACAGTATGGACCGCCGCCGGGCGGCGCGCGTTGGTCGCGCGGCCAGTACGTTCCGCCGCAGTATCGCCGCGATCAGTACTTCGTTCAGGACTGGCAGCGGAACAACTTGAGCCCGCCGCCACGCGGTTACCGCTGGATGTGCTATGAGCGCGGCAATTGCTTCCTCGTGCAGTACAACACCGGCTACGTCTATAGGTCGTTCCGGCGCGACGATCGCGATAACTATTGGCGCCGCCGCTATTCGCGCGCCTACAGCTACAACGACGACCTCTATTACCGCGAATGCCGCGGCCGTTCGGACCCTGCGGGCATTCTGGTCGGCGGGTTGATCGGCGGCTTGATCGGCCGTTCCCTCGGCGACGAGCGCGCCGGTCCGACGTTTGCCGGCATCATCATCGGCGGCACGCTCGGTGCGGCGTTGACACGCGATCTGGACTGCGACGACCGCAGTTACGCGTATCACAGCTACTACGATGCGTTTAACGGCGGGCGCGTGGGCCGGGTTTATGCCTGGCGCAATCCGCGCTCCAACCATCGCGGCGCCTTCATGGTGCGCGGCTACTACTACGACGAGGACGGCTTCCGCTGTGCGCGGTACCGCCACACGGTTTGGTCCGATCGCCGGCGGCGGGCGGACGGCTACGCGTGCCGCCAGCCGGACGGCGCGTGGGCGTTCTTGAGTTAGACGATCCTAACAGACTCTTGCGCGGCGGCCGTTCGATCGGCCGCCGCGCTCGTTTGTGGGGGATTTACTCGTTCTCAATGTCCGGTGTGCGAGATTGGGGGAACTACCGCGGGGGGCCCCTTTATGGCCAAGATTCTCGTCATCGACGACGACAAGTTTATCGTGAAGCTGATTCAGGGCGCGCTCACCAAAGCGGGGCATGAGGTCAGTTGCGCCTTTGACGGCGAGGCGGGGGAGCAGGCGTTCGATGCTACGCCGTTCGATGCCGTGATCTGCGACATGCTGATGCCGCAGCAAGAGGGGCTCGAGACGATCCGACATATGCGGCGCGCGCGGCCTTCGACAGCGGTGGTTGCGATTTCCGGCGGGCTTGGTGCTTCCGACTTCGACATTTTGCACGCGGCGAAAGAGTTGGGTGCGCATGCGACGCTGCCCAAGCCGTTTCAGTTGCCGCAGCTTCTGGCGACGGTGGATCAGGCGCTGAACGCGGCGCGCTCTTAGGGACTATTGCGGTAACACCCATGCTCAATAAAGCGCCGGCGCAACTTAACCGCTTCATAGTGACATGCACGTTCAACTCCGGCTCGCGTGCCGTGTTCGAGCGGGCGATGGCTTCGTCGGGGACGGCGCTGCAGCTCAACAACGATCTTTGGCTGCTGCGCGCGGTCGGCACTGCCGGCAGCGTGCGCAATCATTTGTTTCAGCATCTGGGTGCGCGCGACACGCTGATGGTGCTGCAACTCGACGCGGTGCGTACCGCGACGCAGAACTATGGGCCCGAAATGGACGCGCGCATCCGGGCGATGCTCTATCTGGAGCAGGCCGCGCCGCAGCCAGCGGTTGCCTAAGGCCTGACGGCCGGTCACATTCCCGTTCGATTTTTGGATTTGGGGCTTGCGCTTGCTGCGCGGCGTCCTGTATCCACCGCGCCCCTTGTCTTTGGGCAAAGGTCCGGGCTCTTGAGTTCCCGGCCGGCGCGGGCCGCTGTGCGGTTTCGTGTACCGCTCTTCGATGTGGGACAGCCGGGCCTGTAGCTCAGCGGTAGAGCATCCGGAAAGCCGGAAGGTCGGGGGTTCGACTCCCTTCAGGTCCACCATGCGATAGCTCAGTGGTAGAGCAGAACGCTGTTAACGTTCGGGTCGCGGGTTCGAATCCCGTTACGCAATGCCGAAAGGCAGTTCGAGACTGAGGAATACCGGCCGGCGTGCCAGCCGGCCATGCGAGGCGCTTCCTGCAAGGGCGGCGCCGAGCCTGGACCGGCAGGCGGGTGAACGCTCTGTCCGGCGCTGGATACCGCGTGCGGTGTCGCGAGCTTTGAACGCATGTGCTTGCACATGCGGGAGGGATTGCGAAACGCACGCTCAAAGCGCCGGCCGCGGACAGCCGTTGGCGTGCTGGCCGGTGTTTCTACTTATCTTTTTTGAAGGAGACGTGCCGTGCGTGGATTGTTGCAGTTGACGGAGGTTGTGAAGGACGACGAGCGGGCGCTTCTGTCGCGCGACGGGAAGTTCGTGCGCGTGCTCGGACCCGGGCGGCATGTGCTGCTGGACCCGATGCGGCGCTTGACGACCGAGACATTCAAGGTCGTGCGCGGCGAGCTTGGCTGGGATCGCTATGCGACGATCGCGTCGGTGGCGCCGAAGGCCGCGGCCGACAACTTCGTCGCGGTGCAGACGCAGGCCAGCGAAGTCGCGATTGTGTCGTTCGACGGGCAACCGACGCATCTGATGGCGCCGTGGCAGACGCGCGCATTCTGGAAGGGTGTGAGCAAGATCGAGGTCGAGCGGATCGATGCAAAGGCGTCGTTGCGCATCGACAAGGCGCATTTGGCGCGGCTGGACCTTGCGAAGGCGAACCCGATGGTGAGCCAAGCCATCGTCGAGGCGCACGAGACGGCGCTCGTCTTCGTGGACGGCGCGTTCGTCGAGCGCGTCGGCGCGGGGCGGCATGCGTTTTGGAACGTGGACCGGACCGTCAAGGTGCAGAAGCTGGACCTGCGTCCGCAGGCGCTTGAGATCACCGCGCAGGAGATCTTGACGAAGGACCGCGTGTCGGTGCGCGTGACGCTGACCGCGTTCTGGAAGATCGTCGATCCGCAGAAGGTGGTCGACGGTTCGACGGACGTGGCGCAGACGCTTTACAAGGTCGCGCAGTTTGCGATCCGCGAGGCGGTGGCGGCGCGCACGCTCGACGACATCTTGGCGGCCCGCGACCGGCTGGACGCGGAGCTGCGCGAGTCGGTCGCGAAGCGCACGTCTGAGCTCGGCGTCGTGGTCGACGAACTTGGCGTCAAGGACGTGATCCTGCCCGGCGAGATCCGCGAACTGATCAACAAGGTGGTCGAGGCGGAGCGGACCGCGAAGGCGAACCTGATCCGCCGGCAGGAGGAGACGGCGGCGACGCGCTCGCTCGCCAACACGGCGAAGCTGATGGAGGACAACAAGTTGCTTCTGCGTTTGAAAGAGCTCGAGTCGCTCGAGAAGCTGGTCGAGAAAGTGGGCCGGATCGACCTGCACGCGGGTCAGGGTCAGGGGCTTGAGGCGATCCTCAAGGGCTTGTTCCGGCTCGAGGGCGACAAAGCGGTTTAATCGTGTCCCCGGGGTGATAAGCGCCCCGGGGGTTTCTTCTCTCAGCGGTAATACGCCGCTACGCCCGAACCGAACGTCCACGGCAGCGGGAGCGCGGGGCAGCGGCTTGTCCTCACTAACTCGATGTTGAGTTTGGTGCGCGGGCCGCCGGGGCCCGCGGTCACCTGCAGCAGGATCACGGCGTTCAGGCGCGGGCCGCCGCGGTGGATGCGCACGAGGTCGTAACAGTAGAGCGCGTCGTCCGTGATCTCGGCGAAGCGGCGGTTCGTGCGCTGCGGACCTTCGCGGACGGGGAATTCGAACGAGCTGTTGACGTCATCGGGGCTTGCACCCGGATCGAGCAATGCCGATGTGAAGCCCGGCACGTTCTCGTTCAACGAGAACAGCTGCACCGTGGGCGTCACGTTCCAGTTCACGAGCGCGATTGCGAACTCTTCTTGGAACAACGCGTCATGCACGGGGTCGAGGTCGTTCCACCAATTGCCCTGCGCGGTGTTCAGAACATCCTGCATGTGGCTGTGGCACCGCGGCGTGCCGCTTGCCAGCGGAGCGCCGTCGAAGTCGGCGAGCTTCGCCGTTAGCGCGGCGCCTGGCGCGGGTGTGAAATAGTCGATGGCGCAGCGGTTGTAGAGGGCTTGTGGGATGATGCGCGGCGCCACGACCGGCGCGACGGGGTCGGCGCCAAGCGCTGGGAAGGCCGCGAATAGCACAGGCAGGTCGACCTTGTAGCGGGCTTGGTTGACGAATGGCCGGGGCGTCTTCCGGAAATCGTGCAGGCCGATGTCGAATGTCTTGGCGGTGCCGACGAATTGACCGGCCGCGAGGTCGATGCTGACCGGCTTGGCAAGCATGCCGCCGGGGAAGGTGACGCTGCCCACCGCCATCGAGCCAATCGCCGTCATCAGCGCGGTGGGGAGTGTCTTGATGTGGAAGTAGTAGAGCGAGATGTCCTTGCACGGCTTGATGTGCAGCGACCAGTCAGGCGCACTTGGGTGATACTCGACGGCAACGAGTTCGGCTTTGCCGGGTGAGAGGACTTTCAGCGTGACTGCCGTGGAGAGATCGCCCGGCGTCGTCATCTTCGGATAGACGTAGATGTGGCGCGTCGGAGTCGTGTGACCGGCGGGGTTCAGATTTCCGAGCGGCACGATCGCTGAGACCTGCGTTAGGTCGGCGGGCAGGCTCGTGAAGACGGTGTCACCCTTCGGGCAGGCAAGCGAAGCGGTGCCGGCGGTTGCTACGTTCGATGAGATGAACAGCGCTGCGAGAAGAAGAACGTTGCGCATGGCGGCCTCGCGTTTGTGAACGCGAAGCGTCTCGCCGGGCGCGGGCGCTGTCAACTCAACCCCGCTCCCTCAACCCGCTTCGCATTCGGCTTCGCAGGGCTAGCGGCTGATGCCGCTAGTCGTACCTGCCCGAATTTTCTTCGCGGTAGGGTTCGTCTTGGTTGGTGTCGGCGTTTGAGGATTCGGCGAGGTTGCCGTTTGCTTCCTGGCCCGGTTGCGGGCCGTTGCCGTTCGGCTGGCGATAGGGCTGACCGTTGTTTTGATAGCCGCCCGGCTGCCCGTTGCCATTGCCGCCGCCGTAGGGCTGCGCGTTGCCGCCTTGATGCTGTGCGCCTTGCTGCGCTTGCTGTGCCGCCTGGAACGCCATGATCAGGCGATAATAGTGCTCGGCATGCTGCAAATAGTTTTCCGCCATCACGCGGTCGCCGGACGAGTTGGCATCGCGCGCGAGCTGCAGATACTTTTCGTAGACGTGATGCGCGTTGCCGCGAATCTTCACATCGGGGCCGTTCGAGTCGATCGTGCGGTGGATATTGAAGACCTGATCC
>JABFRX010000199.1 GCA_013140995.1 Alphaproteobacteria bacterium
ACGGCGATGTCGGCGATCGGCGCGTTCGTGATCCAGTTCTTCGCACCCTTCAAAATGAAGCCGCCCGGCGCCGTCTTCGCGCGCGTGATCATCGAGCCGGGGTCTGACCCGTGGTCGGGTTCGGTCAGGCCGAAGCAGCCGATCATTTCGCCGGTCGCGAGTTTCGGCAGGAAGCGGCGGCGTTGCTCCTCGTTACCGAACTTGTAGATCGGGTGCATAACGAGCGAAGACTGCACGCTCATCGCGGAGCGGTAGCCCGAGTCGACGCGCTCCACCTCGCGCGCGGCGAGGCCGTAGGCGACGTAGCCTAAGCCCGCGCCGCCGTAGGTTTCGGGGATTGTGATGCCGAGCAGGCCCATCTCGCCCATCTCGCGCATAATTTCTGGGTGGAAGTGTTCTTTGCGGTTCGCCTCCAGCACGCGCGTCATCAGCTTCGCTTGCGCGTAGTCGTGCGTCGACTTCGCGATCAGCCGCTCCTCCTCCGTCAGCGCGTCCGCGAGGAGCAGCGGGTCTTCCCAATTGAAGCTGCCGTCGTCGATGTCGCCTTTGGGTTTGGATGCGTGTGCGGGTTCGGCCATGGGTGGCAAGTCCGTGTTGGTGTGCGCCCACGCATAGCGCGCCGCAGGCGAAAACGCCATTGCAGTTCGCGCGGCGCGTTTGGGGTTGCAACTTTCGCTTTCGCGGCGTCGCACCTTTCGCTCCTGCGGTTAACAACCATACGTGCGTGAGATCCGTTACCCCTCCCTTGCGGCGGGGCGAACCTCATGCATTGCGGGTGTGCTTGCTGGGCGCGCGAACGAGGCGGGCGAGTTGGATCACACTTTGGTTTGCGTGCAGCGCGAACTGACGCGAGAGCGCTGCCCAAGCGGTGAAGGGCGAGCTAGCGTTTCGAAGCTGCGCGCCTCCCTCACGCGCGGTGCTGGGGACCCCAAATGGTTATGATTACGTTTCTTGCGGTCGTGGTCGGCTTGTCGATCACGGGCTTTACGTTGATGTTCAGTGCGTCGGCGCACGCGCGTTTGTCGAGTGTTGCGGCCGTCGGTGCGGCGGCGCTTGTCGTCGGCGGCTTGGTGACTGCGCAACTGAACGGCGGGCGGCCATATGGCTATGAGTTGCCGGTCGGGCTCGATCAGTGGCGAACGGAACTACCGCATCACGATGCGCCGGCCGCACCGAAGCCGCAGCCTCATCAGGACGACGGACCGCCGATTGCCTGATTGTCGCGACTTGGGTCGGCGGATAGGGTTCGGGAAACTTAGGCTCGAGTCGTGAGATACGTTTGGCGCGCGATTGTCGGACTGTTGCTCTTGAGCGGCGTCGTCATCATCGCCGCCGCCGTGTGGTTCGTTGTAGAGTCTAGTTTTTGGAAAGATGTGCCAGAAGAAAAGTGGGTCTGCATCGATCAGTTTGGCTATGGGCACGGTGCCAAATACGAGCCGAAGCGTGATGGCACCCATGTCATTGTCGAGGCGGAGACGCAGGTCGAGCTGTTCGCGCTGTCCTGTGTTGAGGAGAGAGGCACGAACTGCTTCGACAACGACGGTTGGGGTTCCGCTAAGATCGATGTTTGGGGTGGGCCTAAGCCGTTCGCCGTGTTCTTCGATCACGAGTCGTCGGGGATCAAGGACCGGTACCGGCATCACGTCCGCCTGGTAGGCGACTTCGCAACGTCCCTAATCGCGGCGTTTCGCGCGGGTACGAGCGCGGACATCACGACCTATGGCCACGAAGACGAGGTCATGAAGGTTACGAAAATCAACCTCGACGGATTCAATGCGGCTTTGGATCAATGCATCGCCGTTTGGGCGACAGAGCGTCAAAAAAAGTGATCGCCTAAGCCTTAAACCGCTTGGCCGCGGCCTCGAACGGACGAGCGGCTTTCGCATAGTCCGGCCAAGGGTTTGTCTTCTTGAGCAGAGCCGGCACAGTTTCGATGGTGAAGCGTGCAGGGTCGAGGCCCGTCTTCACTTGCGCCCAGGGCAGCGGCATCGAGACCGGTGCACGGGGTCTTGCGCGCGGTGAGAATGCGGCGACCGCGGTCGAGATGTAGTCGTTGCGCAGGTAGTCGAGAAAGATGCGGCCGCCGCGGTCCTTCTTCGCCATCGTGGTTAGGTACTTCGCCGGCGCGTCGGCAGCCATGCGGCGGCAGAGTTCGAGCGCGAAGGCTTTGGCTTCGTCCCAGGTTACGGCGTTTTTCGATTTGGCGAACGGCGTGACCACGTGCAGGCCCTTGCCGCCGGTCGTCTTGCAGAAGCCGGTGAGGCCGACGCTCTTCAAGCGGTCGTTCAGTTCGTTCGCGGCGTCGATCACGCGCGCGAACGGCACGTCGGGCGCTGGGTCCAGGTCGAAGACGAGGCGGCCGGGCGTTTCCGGGTCGCCGGGTTGGCAGTTTGTCGGGTGGAACTCGACGGCGCCGATTTGGGCGGCGGCGATCAGCGCCTCGACGTTGTCGAACTGCGTATATGGTCTTTTGTCGCCGCGAACGTGAACGAGTGTGATCGCCTTCGACATGCCCGCCATTTCGTGGCGCTGGAAGAATTTTTGGCCGTCGATGCCATCAGGTGCGCGGATGATGGAGCAGGGACGGCCCTTCACGTACTCGAGCAGGTGCTCGCCGACCGCCTCGTAGTATTTGGCGAGGTCGAGTTTTGTGACACCCGGGTCGGGCCAGAGCACTTTGTCGGCGTGGCTGATGACCACATCGTGGACGCGCGGGTCTTTCGAAGCGGCGGCGGAGCGGATGATCGCGGGCAAGGGCTTCGCCTCCACGTTCGGCCGCACGTGTTCTACCACGACTTCGTTAGTAGTCTTGTCTTCGCGCAAGCCTTTGAACGCGCCTTGCAGGACCATGCCGTCGCCGCTCCAGCCGGCGAACTCGATCTCCGCGACGAGCTCGGGCTTGGTCCAGTGGATTTCCTTCAAGGGTTTCAACGCGCCGGAGGGCGCGAAGGGCGATGTGTTGGTTTCGACCTCTTGCAGGCGCTTGTGCAACGCGAGCGCGGTCTTGCCGTCATAACCGGTGCCGATGCGGCCGAGATAGACGAGGCGACCTGCTTTGTACGCACCAACGAGCAGCGAGCGGAAGCGGGCGCCTTCCTGCGCCCAGCCGCCGATCACGACCTCCTGCCCACCGCGCAATTTGCATTTGAGCCACGAGTCGCCGCGGATGGAGCGGTAGGTTGAGTCGAGGCGCTTGGAGACGATGCCCTCGAGTTTCATTTTACGGGCCGCTTCCAGCACCGCTTTGCCGTCGTCTTCCATGTGCGTGACATAGCGGATGCGCGGGGCGGCATCGGCGACAAGATCGCGCAGCCGATCTTTGCGCGCGGTGAGCGGGAGCGAGCGCAAGTCTTCCGCCTCAGACGCGAGCAGGTCGAATGCGAAGTAGACGAGCGTGTCGGTCTTACCGTCGGCAATGGCCGCTTGCAGCAACGGGAAGCTGGGGTGGCCGTCTTTGTCGAGCGCGCAAACCTCGCCGTCCATGATGGAGTCGGGGAGCTTTGCGCCAGCGCGCGCGATGGCCTTGAACTTTTCCGTCCAGTCGAGGCCCTTGCGGGTGCGCAGCGTCGCCTTGCCGTCCTCGACGCGCAGTTGCATGCGATAGCCGTCGAACTTGATCTCATGGCCCCAGTTGCCGCTGCGTGGCGGGACGTCCACGGTCTTGCACAGTTGCGGCGGGATGAAATCGGGCAGATGGGCAAGGTGTTTGCCGTGTGTGGGCGATACTGGCTTGGGCCGTGCGGCGGCAGCAGCTTGCGCGGGGACGTGCTCGCGGTTCGCGCGGTCGGAGTTCCAGATCGCATCGGCGGCCGTTGCCGTCGTCAGCATGAACGGCTTTGGCGCTTTGCCCTTGCCGGCCGCGATTTGGTCCAGCGTGCGGGCGGAGGCGACGGATTTGTCTTCGTCCAATACCTTTTCGCCGTGGCTGGTGACGGCATGTTCGTCGCGGTGCTTGATCAAAAGCCAGTTGTCGTTTCTATCCTTGTCGCGGCGTTTCATGCGCACGAGCGCCCATGAACCGTGCAGTTTCTTCCCCGCGAGCTGGAACTTGAAGTCGCCTTTGGCGAGCGCTTCTTGAGGGCTTAGAGCGCCTTCGATCTCCCAGTGGCCGCGGTCCCAGAGCATAACCGTGCCGCCGCCGTATTGGCCCTTGGGTATCGTGCCTTCGAAGTCGCCGTAGTCGAGCGGGTGGTCTTCGACTTCGACGGCGAGGCGCTTGTCGTTTGGGTCGAGCGAGGGGCCTCGTGTTACGGCCCACGATTTGAACACGCCGTCGAGCTCGAGGCGGAAGTCGTAGTGCAGGCGGGTTGCCGCGTGCTTTTGGATGACGAAGCGCGGGCGTTTCGACGGCGCTACACGCGCGTCACCCGAGGGCTCTTCAGTTTTGGAGAAGTCGCGCTTGGCTTGGTAGCGCGCGAGTTTCTTCTTGGTGTCGCGCGCGACCATCGGCGCCTAGCGGCTCACCGCTTCGCGCGCTTCTTGGGCGGGGGTGCGGCTTTCGCCGGCTTGTCAGCTTTCTTTGCCGGCTTGTCGCCGCCGCCTTTGAGGCTCGCTTTCAAGGCGTCCATCAGGTTGATGACGTTGGACTCTGCGGGTTCGTCTTTCTTGCTGATCTTGTGGCCCTTTTGTTTGCGTTCGATCAGTTCGCGCAACGCGTCTTCGTAGTGGTCCTTGAACTCCGTCGGGTCGAACTCGGCTTCTTTCTGCGCCATGATTTTCGAGGCGATCGCAATCATCTCGGGGTCGGGACGGATTGCGGGGATGTCGGCGAAGTAATCCTTCATCGCGCGGACTTCTTCGTGGCTTCGCAGCGTCGTTGCGACCAGGCCGCGGTCGCGCGGTTCGATCGCGACTAGGCGCTCGCGCGACGACATGACGATGCGGCCGAGCGCCACTTGTTCCGCACGTTCCATCGCTTCGCGGATGACGGCGAACGGTTCGGCGGCCATCTTGCCGTCGGGCACGAGGTAGTAGGGGTTGTCCCAATAGAGGTGATCTATGTCGGAGGCGGGCACGAAGCTGTCGATCTCGATCGTCTTCGTGCTTTCGAGTTTGACGCTGTCGATCTCTTCCTGCGTCACGATCACGTATTCGCCTTTGGCGATCTCGTAGCCTTTGACGAGGTTCTTGCGCTCGACCGGTTCTTCGGTGCCGCCGTCGATCGTGATCATCCGGATGCGGTTGCCCGTCGCCGGATTGATCATGTTGAAGTGCACATCGCCCTTCGGACTGATGGCGTTGTAGAGCGCGACCGGACAGGTCACGAGCGACAGTTTCAGATGTCCCTGCCAGGACGGACGAGCGGCCATAATCTACCCTGAGTGCCCAAGGAAATGATGGTGGTTCGCCGCCGCTCGTATTTCAAGCGGAAGTTGTTTAACGCCGCGGCGCTTTGGCGATCACTTCGCTGTCATGGTTATGGCGTCAACCATAGACCTCGAACAAGCCTGCGCCGCCCATGCCGCCGCCGATGCACATCGAGACCACGGCACGCTTCGCCTTACGGCGGCGGCCTTCGAGCAATGCGTGGCCGGTGAGGCGGGCGCCGGTCATGCCGAACGGGTGGCCGATCGCGATGGAACCGCCGTTTACGTTGTACTTCGCAGGGTCGATCTTCAGCGTGTCGCGGCTGTAGAGGCATTGGCTGGCGAACGCTTCGTTCAGCTCCCAGAGGTCGATGTCATCCACCTTCAAGCCGTGGCGTTCGAGCAGGCGCGGCACGGCGAAGACGGGGCCAATGCCCATTTCGTCCGGCTTGCAACCGGCGATGGCCCAGCCTTTGAACGCGCCCAGCGGTTGGAGGCCGCGGCGTTCCGCTTCTTTCGCTTCCATGACGACAACGGCGGCGGCGCCGTCGGACAGCTGGCTTGCGTTGCCGGCGGTGATGTACTTGCCGGGGCCTTTCACCGGTTCGAGTTTGGCGAGGCCTTCAAGCGTCGTGTCGGGGCGGTTGCACTCGTCACGGTCGACGACGCAATCGACGAGGGTTTCTTCCTTCGTCTCCTTGTTGACCTGCTTCATCTTCGTTTTGACGGGAACGATTTCGTCCTTGAACTTCCCCGCCTGCTGGGCGGCCGCCATGCGGCGCTGTGACTCTAGCGAGTATTCGTCCTGATATTGGCGACTAACTTTGTAACGCTCTGCCACCACGTCGGCGGTGTCGATCATCGGCATCCAGAAGTCGGGATACATGTCGGTCAGGCGCGGTTCCTTGCCGCCGCCACCGCCGCCTTGGAACGAGATCGAGTCGACGCCGGAGCCGACGACGATGTTCGCGCCTTCATGCACCACGTAGTGCGCAGCGTGAGCGATTGCGTTGAGGCCCGAGGAACAGGCGCGGTTGATGGTGACGCCCGAGGTCGTGATCGGTAGGCCCGCAAGCAGCGCGCCTGCGCGCGCGACATTACCGGATGCCGCGACGCAACCGGCAACGACGTCCTCGACCTCTTTCGGATCGACTTTCGCGCGCTTCACCGCGTGTTCGATCGCGTGACCCAGGATGGCCATGTTCGACGTGTTGTTGAAGCCGCCGCGGGCAGCTTTGGCGAGGCCCGTACGGGCGTAGGAAACGATGACGGCTTGGCGCATGGCGGGCTCCTGATCAATCGATGCCGGATGGTGATGACTTATGTTGTCACGTTCCGCAATCCGGCGCTCGTGTTTTCCCGGCCACCCGATTTGTGATCCGTCTATAGCAGTTTGCCGTAGGGATTTGTCTGCTGCGGCGACGGTGTGGTGACGATTGATGAGTAAGTTTCTCGTGCGTTTGGCTCGGCTTGCGGTCGCGGGCGCGGCGGCCTTGTCCGTCGCCGGTTGCCTGGCGATGGTCAATACGTTCGTTCCGGGCGACGGCTATCGCGTCGAAGCGGACCTCGCTTACGGGAGCGACCCGCGCCAGAAACTCGACCTCTACGTGCCGGAGGGATTGGACGGCGCGGCACCGGTCATTCTGTTCTTCTATGGCGGCTCTTGGCAGAACGGCGAGAAATCGGATTACCGCGCGTTTGGGCAGACATTTGCCGGCAAAGGATTCATCGTCGCCGTCGCCGATTATCGCGTCTATCCGCAGGTTCGCTTTCCGGGGTTCGTCGAGGACGGTGCGCTGGCCGTGAAGTACCTTCGGGCCCAGGTCAAATTGCGCGGTGGCGACCCTTCACGGCTTTACGTTGCGGGTCACTCGGCCGGTGCCTATATCGCGGTGATGCTGGCTTCCGATCCTGCCTACCTGCGCAAAGCCGGTGGCGATTTCGGCTGGCTGCGTGGCGCAATCGGCATCGCAGGTCCCTACGATATTCTGCCGCTGACGGACAAAACGCTGATCGACATTTTCGGTGGTGTCAATCGTGCTGAGACGCAACCTATCACCCACATCGATGGCGTCCGCCCGCCGATGCTGCTCGTGACCGGCGACGACGACGACACCGTCTCGCCGCTTAACGCCGAGCGCATGGCGAAGCGCTTGCGGGCGGCCGGGAGTCCAGTGACTGTGAATATCTACCCCGGCGTTGGACACGCCGGAATCATTCTTTCTTTGATGCCGGGGTTCCGCTCCAAAACGACGCTGGAACATGATATCGTCCAGTTTGTGCAAACCGGCGGTAACGGCGAATAGCTACTTCAAGTCCTGAAACCGTTTTCTTTCGGCGGCCAACTTCTCAAGCAGTTTCGATGGTGCAAACTCCGCGCCCAGTTGGCCTTCGAATTGTTTCATCTTGTCCAGCACTTTACCGAGGCCGATCGTGTCGCCGTAGAACATGGGGCCGCCGCGGTAGACTGGCCAGCCGTAGCCGTTGATCCAGACGATGTCGATGTCAGAGGCGCGGATCGCTTTGCCCTCCTCCAAGATCTTCGCACCCTCGTTGATCATCGGGTAGATGCAGCGTTCGAGGATTTCCTCGTCGCCGATCTTGCGGCGGTTGATGCCCTTCTTTGCGGCGAAGTCGAGGATGATCTTTTCGGCGATCGGTGAGGGCTTTGCATTGCGTTCGGCGTCGTAGTCGTAGAAGCCGCCGCCGGTCTTCTGGCCGCGGCGGTCCATCTCGCAGAGAATTTCGCGCACGGTCGAACTCGTCGACTTTTCGCGGAACCAACCAACATCGAGGCCGGCCAAGTCCGACATCGCGAACGGGCCCATCGGAAAGCCGAAATCGTAGAGCACGCGGTCGACGTCCCACGGCATTGCGCCTTCGAGGATCAGTTTCTGCGCCTCGCGCTGGCGCTGGCCGAGCATGCGGTTGCCGACGAAGCCGGGGCAGACACCGACGAGGGCTGCGATCTTGCCGATTTTGCGGGCGGTCGCCATCGAGGTTGCGATGACGGGCTTCGACGACTTCGCACCGCGCACGACTTCGAGCAGGCGCATGACGTTCGCCGGCGAGAAGAAGTGCCAGCCGATCACGCTCTCCGGCCGCTTGGTCGCCGAGGCGATTTCATCGATGTTGAGATAGGACGTGTTCGTGGCGAGGATCGCGCCGGGTTTGGCGATCTTGTCGAGTTTCGCGAAGACATCTTTCTTGATATCCATGTTCTCGAAGATCGCTTCGATGACGAGATCGCGGTCGGCCAACTCTTCGAGCGCGAGCGTGCCTTTGATCAGGCTCATGCGTTTTTCGACGTCGGCCATGGTGATGCGGCCGCGCTTGGCCGTGTTTTCGTAGTTCTTGCGGATTGTCGCGAGGCCGCGGTCGAGCGCTTCCTGCTTCGTCTCGACGATCGTGACGGGGATGCCGGCGTTCAGGAAGTTCATGGCGATGCCGCCGCCCATCGTTCCTGCGCCGATCACGCCGACCTTATCGACGGGCAGCGTTTCGGTCGTGTCAGGCACGTCCGGCACTTTCCAGACGGCGCGCTCGGCGAAGAACACATAGCGTTGCGCCGCAGACTGCGCACCGGTCATCAGTTTCATGAATTCGGTGCGCTCGAATTTCAGGCCTTCGTCGAACGGCAGGTTCACGGCCGCTTCGACGCATTTGACGTTCGCTTCCGGCGCTTCGAAGCCACGGAACTTTTTCGCATTCGCTTTGCGGAAGCTTACGAAGAGGTCCGGATTTGCACGGGCGGCGATCATCTTGTCGTTCAGGTCGCGCACGCGTTTCAGTGGGCGGTTCTCGGCGACGATCTTGCGGGCGAAGGCGACAGCGCCATCGCGCAGTTTGCCTTCGTCAACGAGCGCATCGACGAGGCCGACATCGGCCGCCCACTTCGCCGAGACGTGTTCGCCGGAGGTCACCATCTCAAGCGCTTTCTCGGCACCCACGATGCGCGGCAGGCGCTGCGTGCCGCCCGCGCCGGGCAGGAGGCCGAGCTTCACTTCGGGCAGGCCGCACTTCGCGGACGGGACTGCGACGCGGTAGTGGCAGGTGAGTGCCACTTCGAGCCCGCCGCCGAGGGCGGTGCCGTGGATCGCGGCGACCACGGGGATCGAGGCGTTCTCGATTGCGTTTAGTGCGTCGAAGAGGCTTGGGCCGGTTGGGGCCTTGCCGAACTCGGAGATGTCGGCGCCGGCGATGAACGTCTTGCCTTCGCAGATGAGAACCAGCGCCTTGACCGACTTGTCGCTCAGCGCTTTGGCGACACCGTTGACGATGCCTTCGCGCACGGGGCCTGAGAGCGCGTTCACCGGTGGCGAGTTCAGGGTCAGAACTGCGACGTCGCCATCGTTCGTGAGGGTGGCTACGGCATTGATGGCGGTCATTGGAGGCCTCAGGGTTTTGAGGCTTGCACGCTAGCCCCCTGGCGGCAGCGCGTTCAAGATGTCGCCCAGGAGTTTCGGGATAGGGGCCACGTCTTCCGTATAGGCAGCGCTGAGCATCACGATCACCGCGTCGCGCGAAGGGACGATCGTGATCAGCTGGCCGCCGAAGCCGCGGGCGAAGAATGTGTCGGTCGGCAGCAGCGGGGTCACCGCCGGTTTGCCTGTCGCGCGGTCGGTCGCGTTCAACCAGAACAGGGCGCCGTAGAGGCCGTTCGAGGCAGCGGTTGGCGTGCGCGCGGTTGCAACCCAATCGGCGGGGATGATCTGGCGGCCTTCCCACACGCCGCCGCGGAGATAGAGCAGGCCGAAGCGGGCGAAGTCGCGCGCGGTGGCGTGTACGTAAGACGAGCCGATCCAGGTGCCGGACGCGTCGAATTCGGGCACCGCGGTTTTGATGCCAAGTGGCGCGAACAGTTTGTCGAACAGAAGCGCGCGGTAGGCGTCGCGTCCGCCGAGCCGATCCCGCAGGATGCGCGAGAGGATGTTTGCTGAGCCGCTGGAGTAGGACCAGCGCGTGCCGGGTTGGGCGCCTAGTTTCGCTTCTGCAGCGGCGCGGCCGGTGTCGCCGCGGCCGGTGCCGAACAGCATCTGCATCGCCTCAGCCTTTGCGTCGCCGTAGTCTTCCTTGAAGTCGAGGCCGTCGGTCATTTGGGCAAGCTGGCGGATCGTGATTTGGCGGCGCGGGTCGTTCGCGTTCTGCCACTCTGGTACCGGCGCGCGGGTGTCGGGGTTGATGCGGTGATCGTCGATGGCGAGGCCGAGCGCCGCGTGTAGGAAGCTTTTGGCCATCGACCAGGATTGCAGACGCGTATCGCGCGTGATTCCGGTGGCGTAACGCTCGGCCACAAGAGAGCCGCGATGGATGACGACGACGGCTTTGAGACGGATGAAAGCGGGTGGCCGCTGACCGGTGAAGGCGCGTGCAACGATTGCCTCGACATTGGGTTGTACGACGTCAGGCCATTCGTTGGCCGGGTAGGGGACCGTGGGCGATTGCGCCGGCAGAGGAACCAAGGCGTCCGCGCGCGCCGCCGCGGTGGCATAGAGAGCGATCCCGGCGATCAGCAGGCGCCAGGCTGGCGCCGGTGCAAGTGTGAGCATTGCTTGTGTCCCCTTATGTCCATTATATCGGACAGGAGGGAAAATTTGAAATGCGCGTGATCATCGGCTTGATCGTGGCGGTGCTGGTGGGTGCGGGCGGCTACGGCGCTTGGCAGACGTCGATTGCGGCCGACGTCGGTGCCGCGGCAATCGCGAAAGTCACATGCTCGTGTGTGTTCGTCGAAGGGCGGTCGCTACAGTCGTGCCGGGCTGACGATCCGCCGGGATTTGAGGACGTGTCGGTGACCGTCGACGCGAACGCGCGGACGGCTACGGGATCGGTCGCGGGGGTTGTCTTGCGCCGTGCGACTTATTCCGAAGCGTATGGGTGTACGCTCGAACCTTAGCTAAGCCGCGAGGTCCAACGCGAAGCACTGCGTTTCGCCGGTGTCGGCGTCAGTGACGCAGATTTTGATTGTCCCGGTTGGCGACGCGCAGGTCTCGGCGAAGGTCAGGGCCGCTTGTAGGAAGTCGGTCGAGTCGATCGTTTCGCGCACCGGCGTGGCGTCGTCTGTCAGACGTGCGACGAAGCGGCGGGCCCGAGTTGAGGCCGTCAGGCCCTTGATCGGCCGCGCAGGCTGGTAGCCTTCAGGTGCGCGCAGGTTCGAGCGGGGGGCGAGAGACGGCATTGCGAACGACCTTCGAGTTGGGCCAGCCTCAAGGCCGGAGGGCCCATGGCGGACAAGCGAATCACTTTGCGTACCAAAGTTTACATGACGCGAATCGGCGTGCGAGATTGGCTCGTGGCGGCGGACAGCCAAAAGGCGGCACTCCAAGCCTGGGACGTCCACAGGAACCTGTTCTCCACAGGCGAGGCGCGGATCACGAACGACGCCGCGCATGTGGCGCTCGCCATGAAGGCGCCGGGTTTGCCGGTGCCCGCGCCGGGGCGCGTTCAGGTGCCTGAAGAAAAGGGCAGGGTGTCGAATGTCGTGCGGCTCGCGGCGGCGCGTCCGGGAAGGGTTGAGGCACCAAAGGCGAAGGACACCTCGAAGCTCGATGCCGTAGAGGAGGAACTGCGCGCGTTCGAGCGGGACGCGAAGCGCGCGCGTACGGAGATCGAGAAGCGCAAGCGTGCGGTCGAGACGGAACTCGAAGCGTTCGACGCGGCTGCGGAACGCAAACGTATCCTGCTCGCCAAACGGATCAAGCGCGAGCAGGAGGCGCTGAAGTGATGCTCAGAGATGCACGCAGTTGAGCGCTTGGGTCTGCAGGCGCGCCGGGTTGCACTCGCCGTTGCGGGCGAGCCGGACCATCTGGCGGGCAAGGGCGGCGCGCGTGTAGTCGGTCACCGCGTGGCTGCCGTGACGCTGCTCCAGTTCGCCGATCGTGCTCTCGAACGTTTCGCGGATTATGCGCAGTACGAACGGCGGTAGCGCGTTCTGGGACGTGACGGCGGCTTGCATTGGTGTGTTCTCCCCACGCTTCTTGTTTTCCCGAAAGTTAGAGGGAAATGGTTGAGGGCGCGTTCACGACGGCTGGTAATGTTTGGGTAACCCTGCAAATACTTGTGCATATCAATTGGAGCTGCCACCATGACCGATACGCCTTATGTCCCGCCGAAGGTTTGGACTTGGAACAAGGAGAGCGCGGGGCGGTTTTCGAAGATCAACCGGCCGGTCGCGGGTGCGACGCACGAGAAGGAGCTGCCGGTCGGCAAGCATCCGCTGCAGCTTTATTCGCTGGGTACGCCGAACGGGGTGAAGGTCACCGTGATGCTGGAGGAATTGCTCGCGGCCGGTCACAAAGGCGCCGAATACGATGCGTGGCTGATCAACATCAATGACGGATCGCAGTTCGGATCGGGGTTTGTTTCGGTCAACCCGAACTCAAAGATACCGGCGCTACTGGATCGCTCCGGAGCGAAGCCCGTCCGCATTTTCGAGTCCGGTGCGATGCTGGTTTATCTCGCGGAAAAGTTTGGCGGCGCGTTTTTGCCGAAAGAACCCGCCGCGCGTGCGGAGACATTGTCGTGGCTTTTCTGGCAGATGGGGTCGGCGCCGTTCTTGGGCGGCGGGTTCGGACACTTCTACGCGTATGCCCCGATCAAGATCGAGTACGCGATCGACCGCTACGCGATGGAGACGAAGCGCCAGCTCGACGTGCTCGACCAGCATCTGGCGAAGAACGAGTACATGGCCGGCAATGAGTACACGATTGCCGATATGGCGATCTGGCCTTGGTACGGCGCGATGGCGAAGGGTTTGCTCTACGAGGCGGCAGAGTTTTTGTCCGTGCACGAGTACAAGAACGTCGTTCGTTGGGCTGACCTTGTCGGCGCGCGCCCGGCGGCGAAACGTGGGCGCATGGTCAATCGCGTGTTCGGCGATCCGGCCAGCCAATTGCACGAGCGGCATGACGCCAGCGATTTCGACAAGGTGAAGGCCGGATAACGGGTAAGCCCGCGCGGTTGCACGTTCTGCTACTGAGCGCGGCTCGACCGGCGGCGCTAGGTTGATCCTTGGTTTGATTCGTTCGGGGGCCTCAATGAGTTTGCGCCAGCGTGTCGAAGATGCGTACTTGGTTCAGTTCGCCGAGAACGAGCGGTTGCTGGTGGCGGAACGCGCTAGCGGGAACGACGCCGCGCTGATTGCGAAGTACGAGGCGTTGCGAGCGACGCTGAAACCGATCGTGGCTGAGATTGTGGTGGAGCGCGAGGCAGAGACGCATCGGCTTAACTAAGGCCACGCCCGCCTACGTCCAAGTGGGCTTCGGCGCACCAGCCTCCCCTCGCGTCCCGCGAGCGAAGGCTGGTGCCGGATGTGTGAATTGAACACACGACCTACCGCTTACAAGGCGGTTGCTCTACCCCTGAGCTAATCCGGCGGTCCATGGAGGGCGGTTGGTACCGCAGGCGGGGGCGTTAGGCAATGTCGCGACCGTGACTTGAGCCGGGCCGCGGACATGCGCCAAGTTCCGGGCCATGTTCTTCAACTGCATGCTGATGGCGCTTCGGGAGCTTCGGGCGAATTTGCTTCGCACGGGGTTGACGACACTTGGGATCATCATCGGGGTGGCGGCGGTCGTCATCGTCGTTACCATCACTTCCGGCGTTTCGACACAGTTGGTGAACGACATCTCGTCCCGCGGGCACAATGCGCTGCGCGTAGAGGCGAAGATGAGCCGCACTGGACCAGTCGCGCGTTCCACGCCGTTCAAGATCGCCGACGCTGAGGCAATCGCGCGGGAGGTGCCGCTGCTTAACGCGGTCGCGCCGATGACGAGTGCCTATCTGTTGTTCACGGCCGGGGATCGGAACTACGAGACGGAGATCGTGGGTTCGACGCTGCCCTACCTGAAGATACGGCAGTGGGGGGTGGGCCTCGGCCGCGCGTTCAGCGAGGCGGAGGCGCGGCGGGGCGCGCCACTCTGCGTCCTCGGCGACACGGTTCGCGAGCAGTTGTTCGGGCAGCAGAATCCGGTCGGGGCTTCGATACGCTCGGGCTCGTTCACGTGCGAGATCATAGGCGTGTTCGCCAAGCGCGAAAGCTCGGCGATGACCAACGACATCAACGATCTGATCTTCATGCCGATACTGGGGCTGCAGCGCCGGCTTCAGGGGAACGACAACGTGCGGCGTGTCTGGGTGAGTGTCGGCAACACGAACGAGATCGATCCGGCGAAGGAAGCGATCGCGAAGGTCGTACGTGAGCGGCGCAAGCTGAAAGAGGGTGAAGACGACGACTTCGAAGTCACCGACGTGCGTGAGCTGGTGGAGACGGTTTCGTCCACTTTTAGGCTGATGTCGATGGGCATTTCGGGGGTCGCCGCGATCAGCCTGATCGTGGGCGGTATCGGGATCATGAACGTGATGCTGGTGGCGGTGACGGAGCGCACGCGTGAGATAGGCATTCGCCTTGCGATCGGCGCGCAGGCGCGGGATGTCGCCATGCAGTTCCTCGTGGAGTCCGCGGTGCTGTCGGTCGCGGGCGGCGTTGTCGGGGCGTTGATCGGCATGGTCGCGGCCTATGCGATTTGCGGGGCAATCGGCGTGCCGTTCGTGCTGGGGGCGGAAGTTGTCGCGATGGCTTTCGCCGTACCTGCCGCAATCGGCATCGTGTTTGGGTTCTTTCCTGCCCTAAGGGCAGCGCGGCTGGACCCCATCGAGGCGCTGCGCTTCGAGTAGATGACATTTTCGTGGACCTGCGGGGTGTTAGGGGTAACGGCTGTTTCCGCGGTGGCCATGTGTGCCGACTTGCCTATATTGCCAGCTTAAGGTGGTGCATGAGTTCGAGCGTTAGGGTCGTTCTGGCAGGTGTGGTCGCGGCGGTTCTTGCGGCGGCGGCATATTATTTTTGGAGCGGTAGCAGCGGCGAAGAAGGCGACCGCAAAGGCGGACAGGCCGTGCTTGTCGTACTGGCGCCGGTAGAGACACGTGACTTCTCCGACGTGATCGAAGCGGTCGGCACTGCGAAGGCGAACGAGAGCATCGACATCACGGCGAAGACTGCCGACACAGTCGGCAAGCTGAACTTCGCCGACGGGCAGCGGGTCGAAAAGGGTTTCATCATCGCCGAGATGGCGACCCGCGAGCAGACGGCCGATTTGGGTTCGGCGCGGGCTTCGTTGGCGGAGGCCGAGAAGACTTACGCCCGGATCCGCGAACTCTCCGGCAAGGGTTATGCGACGCGGGCACAGCTCGACGGCGCGGTCGCCGCGCGTGACTCGGCGGCGGCGCAGATGAAGTCGTTGGAGTCGCGCGTAAGCGACCGATTGCTGCGCGCGCCGTTCGGCGGTGTTTTGGGTTTGCGCCGGGTCAGCGCCGGCAGCCTGGTCAGACCCGGTGACGTGATCACAACGCTTGACGACATTTCGCTGATCAAGCTCGACTTCACTGTGCCGGAAGCATTCATGAGTGCATTGCGCGTGGGTTCTACGGTGCGGGTTGGTGTTGCGGCTTATCCGGCGCGGACGTTCGAGGGCAAAGTTACGAGTATCGATACTCGGGTCGATCCGGTGTCGCGCGCGGTCGCGGTTCGGGCCGAGATCGCGAACGACGACGGGACTTTGAAACCGGGGATGTTGATGACCGTCAACCTGGTCACGAATCAGCGCACGGTGATTGCCGTGCCGGAAGAGTCGTTGGTTCCATTGGAAGACCGCCAGTACGTCTATCTCGTAAACGCGGAGAAGAAGGCGGAGCGGCGAGAGGTCAAGATCGGCGTACGCCAGCCTGGGTTTGTCGAAATCGTCTCCGGCCTTAAGACCGGCGAGCAGGTGGTCGTCGAAGGAACGCTGAAACTTAGGCCCGATTCAACGGTGCGGGTCGCAGGCGACGAGAAGAACGGCGAGGGCGCCAAGCGTGCGAACCGCGGTGCCGGAGGTTCGGGGTCGTGAATATTTACGAGCTGTGCATCAAGCGGCCCGTATTCGCGATTGTCATTAGCCTCTTGATCGTCGCGTTCGGCGTGCTGTCGTTCGATCGGCTGCCCTTGCGCGAATTGCCGGACATCGATCCGCCTGTCGTCTCCGTTCAAACATCGTATTCAGGCGCGTCATCGGCGGTGGTCGAGACGCGCGTCACACAGGTGATCGAGGACGCGATTGCAGGGATCGAGGGTATCGACACAATTTCTTCGTCGAGCCGCGATGGTTCGTCTTCGGTCAACATCACGTTCCGTTTGACGCGCGATATCGAGGCCGCGGCGAACGACGTGCGCAACGCGGTCAGCCGCGCGTTGGGCCGTCTGCCGGAAGAGGTCGATCCGCCGGAGGTGCAGAAGGCCGAGGCCGACGGTTCGCCAATCATGTTCTTGAATCTGACGTCCACCGTCATGCCCCGGATGCAACTGACCGACTATGCCGAGCGGTATATCGTGGACAGGCTGGCCACGATCGACGGCGTTTCGACGGTCGGCGCGTTCGGGGAGCAGCAGGCGCTTCGGATCTGGCTCGATCGCGTGGCGCTGGCCGCGCGCGGCTTAACCGTCGCCGACGTCGAGAGTGCGCTTCAGGCCGAGAACATTGAGCTACCGGCGGGGCGGCTGGAGTCGCGTGCGCGCAACCTCACCATCCGGGTGGAGCGCAGCTATCAGACGGAGCAGGATTTCCGCAATCTCGTCATCAAGCGAAGCGACGACGAGCATCTGGTGAAACTTGGCGAGGTGGCGCGCGTCGAGCTGGGTCCGCGTGAGCGGCGGAACGCGTTCCGAGGCAACGGTCGCGACCAGGTGGGCATCGCGATCTTCAAGCAGTCGAATTCGAACCAGCTTGCGGTCGCGCGCGGCGCGCGCAAAGAGGTCGAAGCGATCAAGGCGAATTTGCCGGCGCATATGGAGCTTGTCGTTGCGGTCGACTACTCGGTGTTCATCGAGGAGTCGGTGCACGAGGTGTACGTGACGCTTGGGATTACCGGCGCGCTGGTGCTGCTCGTTATATTCCTGTTTCTGGGGAACATGCGCGCCGCGATCGTGCCGGCGGTGACGGTGCCGGTGTGTTTGTTCGGCGCCATGATTTTGCTCGCTGCCTTCGGCGCGTCGATCAATTTGCTCACGTTGCTGGCGCTCGTGCTTGCGATCGGCCTCGTCGTGGACGACGCGATCGTGGTGCTCGAGAACGTGCAGCGGCGGGTCGACTTGGGCGAACCCGCGATGATTGCATCGGTACGCGGCACGCGGCAGGTGGCGTTCGCCGTTTTGGCGACGACGGCGGTTCTGATCGCCGTGTTCGTGCCGATTGTGTTTCTGGAAGGTACGATCGGGCGGTTGTTCTCCGAACTCGGCATTGCGCTTGGGGCTGCGGTTGCGATTTCGGCGCTCGTCGCATTGACGCTGACGCCGATGATGTGTTCGCAGCTGTTGAAGCCCGTCGGGCGGGAAGGCGCGCTGTCGCGGACGATCCATGGCGCCACCGAGTGGCTCGGCAATCTCTACCGGCGCTCGCTGGTGGCGAGCTTGGGCCAACCTTGGATGGTATTCCTTGCCTTTGCCGGCGTGATCGCGGCGGCCTATTTCTTGTTCCGCGCTGTGCCCGGCGAAGTGGCCCCGGTAGAGGATCGCGGCATCTTCGATGTCAGCGTGTCGATGCCGGAAGGCACGGGCTACGACTCCTCGTACAAGCAAATGATGGAGATCGAGAAGGCGCTGCTGCCGCTTGTGAAGGACGGCACGGCAACGCGCCTTATCATACGCGTGCCGGGCGGCTTCGGGTCCACGTCGGACTTCAACGGCGGGCGCGGTATTGTGGTGTTGGGGCCTTGGGGTACGCGGCCGCCGCAAGCCGAGGTGATCGAGCAGGTCACGAAGTCTCTGCGCCGGTTTGCAAATGTGCGCGCGAACGCCGTGGCTCGCTCGAGCTTTGGGCGCGGTGGTGGGGGCAACAATCCGGTGCAGTTCGTGCTCGGCGGGTCGAGCTTTGCGGAGCTTGTCACCTGGCGCGACAAGATCATGGCGCGCGCGGAGCAGAACCCGGGGCTCGTCAACGTCGATTCCGACTACAAGGAAACGAAGCCGCAGCTGAACGTACGCATCGATCCCACGCGAGCCGCCGATCTCGGTGTGTCCGTCGCGACGGTGGGCCGGACGCTGGAGACGATGCTGGGGCAGAGGCGTGTCGGCACGTTCATCGAGCGTGGCGAGGAGTACGACATTATCGTACAGGGGCTTGAGGAGAACCGGAGCACGCCTTCCGACCTGACGAAAATATTGGTTCGGTCGGAGCGGTCGGGGACGCTGATCCCGCTGTCGAACCTTGTCGCCTCGAACGAAAGTGCTGCGGCGACGAATTTGAACCGGTTTAACCGCTTGCGATCGATTACGATATCGGCTGGCTTGGCGCCAGGCACGACATTGGGGCAGGCACTCGACTTCCTGGAGCAGACCGCGCGCGACGAACTGCCGACGACGGCGCAGATCGACTATCGCGGGCAGTCGCTGGAGTACAAGGAGTCGAGCTCGACGCTGATATTCACATTCGGGTTAGCCCTGCTGATCGTGTTCCTGGTACTCGCCGCGCAGTTCGAAAGCTTCGTCCACCCTCTGATCATCATCTTGACTGTGCCGCTGGCGGTCGCGGGCGCGTTGTTCGGTTTGTGGGCGGTGGGTGCCACGCTGAATATTTACTCGCAGATCGGCATCGTGATGCTGGTCGGCCTTGCGGCGAAGAACGGTATCTTGATCGTCGAGTTCGCGAACCAATTGCGGGACGAGGGGCTCTCGATCCGCGACGCGCTGGTCGAAGCCTCGATCACGCGCTTCCGGCCTATCCTGATGACCTCGCTTGCGACCGCGATCGGCGCGCTCCCGTTGGTGCTCTACGAGGGTGCTGGTGCGCAGAGCCGCCTCGCTATTGGCATCGTGGTGTTTGCGGGCGTGATCTTCTCGACCGCGCTAACACTGTTCGTGGTGCCTGCGTTCTATAACCTCCTAGCCCGCTTCACGCGCTCCCCCGGCGCGATAGCGGCCGACATCGCGGAATGGGAGCGCGCGAATCCCGGCGTCACCGCTGGTGAGGGGCACGGGCATAAGGCGCCGGCGTCTGCGGGAGAGTAAGTTGCGAAGCGGTCAGCGGTCAGCGGTCAGCGGTGCCACCAGCACGAATTCGGAACCCGGCTGCCGGTCGCGAACGCTGAGTGCTGCGCCTAGCTGTGCTGTAAAGGCCCGCACCATGCGCATGCCGAGGCTTTTGGATGCTTGCCCGTCGAACCCCTCGGGCAAGCCGATGCCGTCATCGGCGACAGTCAACACGATGTGGTCCGCGCCCCGTCGCGTCAGCGAGACTTGAACCTTACCGTTTTCGCGATCGGGATAGGCGTACTTGACGGCATTCGTCACGAGTTCCGTTGCAAGCAGCACAAACGGTATCGCACGATCCGTGGCAATGCGCACGCCTTCGACGGCCTTGACCTCGACGGTGCAGCGGGTTGAGGAAAGATTGAGGTCCTGACAAACGTCGCGTAGGTACCCGCCGAGTTCGAGCACGTCGACATCGTTGTTCTGGTAAAGACGCTCGTGCGCCCGGCTGATCGCCGAAACGCGATTGGCGGCTTCCTGTAAGCGCTGCTGCAACTCGGTCCCGGTGTCCTTGCCGATTTGTAGCGAGAGCATGGACGTGACCAAGGTCAGGCTGTTTTTGACACGGTGATTGATCTCTTTGAGCAAGAGTTCCTGGCGTGCGACGGCTGCTTTGAGGCGGCGTTCTCGACGCTCGCGTTCGATGGCCATGCCGAGGACGTTGGCGGCCCCCTGCAAGAACGTGATGTCGTTCTTCGAGAAGTCGCCTTTCGAACGCGAGTCGACTTCCAGCACGCCGAACGGAGTGCCGTCGCCTTGCAAGATCACGTTCATGGCGCGGTGGATGCCGTGTCTTGTCAGCAAAGCCGGTGTCCGGAAACGCTCCTCGTTCTCCAAATGGTTGGAGATCACCGGCTTGCCTGTTCGCAACGCGAACCCGGCCGGCGAGTCCAGATCGGCGCCGATGCGTGCGATGCCGACGACGCCCGCATCCCAGCCGAGACCGGCGCGTACCAGCAACTCCTTCTGCTCGGGAAGGTACTCAAGGATTTTGCAGAATTCCGCTTCGAGCCCATCGGCGGTCAGGCGAACGGTTTCGTTGAGCAACTCGTCCAACCCCGCGCCCTGCAAAGCCACGACCCCAAGCTCGGCCAATATCTCCTGTTGCCTGATGCGCAGGTGGAGCGCCCGCGCCGTCATATCGGATTGGACCGGGCTTTGTGCGGCCTCGACCACCGGCTTCGCTTTGTCAGGCGGCTGACTCATACAAATTCGTCCAAGGTGACTGAGAACGCGTTCGGCTGCCACACAGGGCATAGGAACTGCGGCCTATCTTATGGGCGTTCCGCCAAGCATTCGCAACCCATGCCTGGAACCTAATGCAGTCCTGCGCGTTGTTTTTGCGACGCGCTACGATTGATCGAGGCCCGTCAACAAGTGAGGGCGCAATGAAATACATTCTGATGTGGTTGATTGGTATCCCGTTGCCCAT
>JABFRX010000300.1 GCA_013140995.1 Alphaproteobacteria bacterium
GAAGGGCCAACGCCTCGCCGAAGATGAGCCGATCGTCATCCTCGAGAGCATGAAGATGGAGATTCCGGTCCTCGCGCCGCTCGACTGCACCGTCGTCGATATCCTGGTCGGCGAAGGCGACACCGTAACGGAGGGCGACGTCATCGCCCACATCGAGAGTTAGTGGAAAAACCCATCGTCGTTATCGGCCGGCCCGCCGCGGTCGAGGTTCGGGAACGCAAGAATACCGATCCCGATCACAAGCCCAACGAGGGAGCCCATGATCGCGGCGCCCAACATGTTGTCCGCGACTGCCGTGAACGCTGCCGCACACACCGCGATCGGCGTCCCCAAAATCCAGCCCACGGGTCTGCTGCGGCGGCGGCGCGGCGGTGCCATTCTCACGCTCCAAAAAGTTGCTTCAGGTACGAGTTAAGCAGCTTCCCCTGCGGGTCAAGCCTACGCCTGACCGCTTGGTAGTCGCCCCAGCGCGGATAAAGCCGCTCGAGTTCGGCGAATTTAAGGCTGTGCAGCTTGCCCCAATGCGGCCGCCCGCCGTAGCGCCGGAAGATCGTCTCCGCGACGCCGAACAAGGTCTCGAACGGCTGCCGGTGGTACTGATGCACCGAGATCGTCGCCGCATCGCGCTTGTAGAACGGCGAGAGCCAGATGTCGTCCGCCTTCACATAGCGGAACTCGATCGGGAACACGCCAGGCACCTTGTACTTGGCAAACGCTTCAGCCACTTCGCGGATGCAGTCGACGCCGTTCGCAGCAGGCACGGCATATTCCATCTCGTTGAAGCGCACGTTGCGCGCGCTCGGGAAAATTTCGTGCGCCCACCGCGCGCGCGAAGAAGCCCCCATCGATGCATTCGTAAAGAACCGTTGCACGCGGGCCGAAAGTGCCGGAACCACGCGCGCGAGGTCGCAGCCGATCTTGAACGCCCGCTGATCCGAACTCACGCGCTCGCCCCGCTCGAACATTTGCTCGGACGAAAGCGGCGCCGAAACTTCCTCCTCCGTCTCGTCCAGCGTCTTCGCGACAACCGAATCCGAATGCGGGAACCAGAAGAACTCGAAGTGCCGGTGCTGCTCTTTCAACTTCGGGGTATCGCGCCAGCAATCCGCCGCCGGCATGACCCAATTCTTCTCGCGCAATTTGTACGCCTTACGTACCCTCAGCGTGATCTCGCTCATGACGCCAAGCGTCCCGAACGACACGCGCCCGGCCTCGAACACATCCGCATTCGAAGCGGGCGAACACTCCAACACTTCACCCGCCGCAGTGACGAGTCGGAATCCCTTCACTTCCGCCGACAGCGAGCCGAGCGTAGGCCCCGTCCCGTGCGTCCCCGTGCCCACCGCTCCGCCGATCGCCTGACGGTCGATGTCGCCCTGGTTCTTCAAGCCGACACCCAGATCGAACAACGGCCGCCCCAATGCGTGAATTTTTGAGCCCGCCTTCACCGTCGCGGTCAGCGCATTCAAATCCGCCGCAACGACGCCCGAAACTGCGTCGAGCGAAATCACGGTGCCGTTTGTCTGCCCCAGCGGCGTGAACGAGTGCCCGCTGCCCACCACGCGAACCGGCCCATCGCCTTCGCGTAAGGCCGCGGCAAGTTCAGCCTCCGTCTCCGGCCTCACAATGCGCTGCGGCTCGCCCTGCACGGCGCCCGACCAATTCGACCACGACGCCATTAGATCGAGAGCGGTCCCGTCTGTGCTTTGAACACATCTGCCCGCGCGCGGCCCTCGGCCACCTGCGCCGCTGTCAGCCTGCGCTGCATCTCTTCAGCGGGCGTCGGCGCCTTCTGATCGACCCGGTAGCGCTGGCTGTCGTAAGGAATGCCCGTAAACCCGCCGCGTGCTGCCAACACGAAGAATTTATAGGCCTCCACCTCATCGGCCACGACCCCGTCGCCGCGCTCCAGCATCGTCGCGTAGTTATACTGTCCTTGCGCCAAGCCGTAGCGCGCGGAATACCCGTACCACCGCGCGGCCTCTGCCATGTTCTTCTCGATGCCGAAGCCGTACTCGTACATCGAGCCCAAATCGAACATCGAAAGCGCATTGCCAGCCATCGCCGCTTGCTTGTGATACTGCATGGCTTTGGCGTAGTCGCGCTGCGCCACGCCGGGCTTGCCATCCTGGTACTCGACGCCGAGCCGGTGCGCCGCCTGCGCATTACCCCTAGCCGCCTCTTTCTCCCATGCGGCGATCGCCTCCGGATAAAGCCCGCGACGGAACATTTTTTCGATCGGATCGTCCGGGTCTTTCGACTGTCCCATCGGCGTCGACATCGTGACACCCGGCGACGCAGCAACCGACCCCGCCGGCGCACCGTCACGCTTGAGCCAGAAGAACGCCCCAGCGGCCACCACGGCCGCCACGATCACCAAAGCCAAGATTGCCCGCATTGAAGTCACTCCAAGAAAGATTCCGTCGCAACGACTTTAGACGAAGCCAAATCGACCTAACACTAGCCTCAACCGCAGCCCACAACCCTTAGCTGCACCCAAAACGCGAAAAACGAGCCCGTTATATGCGTACGCTCGGCAGATATCTGCGGTTTCATCCGTTCGGAATGCGTTCGCTATCCGTATGCGATGCGTACGCACCACCACCTGATGTCCGCAGAAACCCCTCGAACCATCACTAAAATCCCACAACCGCGAGGAGAGTTCGGCATCGGAATTTTGTACCGCTCTTCGCCAGCACGCGGCCAAACGCTTCGCAAAAAATTCTGGCAAAGCCATAGCCGGAGAAAATAGGTTACCGAAGAGAATAAATCACTGTCGCTTATTGACCCCGCCAACCCGTCGCACCCCGACACCTCAGTGCCCGTGCCGACCTTGGGGGCGTGCCTCCACTTGCACCGCTGGCGTACCCGTGCGCCCAAGCGGCACGGAGCGAGAGCAAAACAATGGCTGCAGCGGCTTCATTCCAAACATCGTCATCTCCTGTTGCTACAATTTGTGCGTTTCGGACCGTCTTGGCGATCATATCGCCGAACGGCGCAAGCATGTCCTGCATCACCTTCGCGACCTTGCGGTCCGTGATTTCAAGCGTGCCGCCTTTATCGGCGGCTTCGGCGCGTACTCGGCCTGCAGGCGCAGCGCCGCGCGTGGTCGATCAAGCGCGCCGCGCGTTCCAAACCCAGAAGAACAGGATCGGCATGCCGATCAGCTCGGCGATGAGAGCGCCCGCGATCGGCGGATCGAGCAGTACTTGCGGCGCGTAGGTGGTGAAGCGCGAGACCCCGCCGACAAAGATCATGGCGATCGCGGCGAGCAGCGCCACGCGCAACGCCTGCAAGCGAAAAGCCGATGCTAGAAACACAAGGCCAACCGTCAGCCACACGCCGCCCAGAAACCGGGCATGACTGTCGCGCGCGTCCAGCGCGTGAGCGTCCGTCGCCGTCAACGAAAGCACCGGCCCCTCGAGCCCCAGCGAACGAATGCCACCCAACGCAAAGTCGAAGCCGGTGAACACGATAAATGCAGCGGCACCTGCGAGGATCACGCGCAAGACAATTTCATTGAGCGGCATTTGGGTCTCCTGAAGAACGAGGTTCGCACCCCAACCGAATTCCCGCCACTTATCGAAATCGGCGAACGCCACGCCTTCAGCGCACGCGCCGGATGAGCGGCAGAAAACCGGCATCGCCTGCATTACCACTCGCCCGGCAGGCGAAGATTCTGCTGCAAGCGGGTCACATGTTGAGATTCTCGCGCCGCAGGGGTGGCGCGCACATGGAAAATGGCGACGAGGCGTCTCACAGTTCTACCTGTCCGGGCGGCCGACCCATTCTTCCTGCTGTGGTTGATACCCAACACCCATGGCGCTTTCGGTTTCCAGGATGCGAAGTGAGATCCCAGCTCACGAAAGCCCTGTTGAGGGATGGAGCCTCGGCAGGGCTTTTGCGCGTTTGGCGGCAACCACTATTCTACCCATGAAACACGGGGGCAACGATGCGCACGAGTGTTCTGTCGGCGGTCGCAGCCTTGACGGTATCCGGCGCAGCAGCGGACACAAATACGTCTTTCAAGATGTCCCTACAGTCGTGGCAGCGCCGGTGCCCCGTGATCGAGAACTATGAGGCGCTGAAGGCGCGCGGAGTTTACTTGGACGCCGTGAAGGCACGCGGCGTCTCTGCGCGATACGACACCGATCCGAACGGTGGCACGGTCATGTTGGACGTGCGCGTCGATACCAACGGGAGGGTAAAAGACCTGCAGTTGGTGAATTCGACATCTCGCGCACTCGTGGGACCGGTGATGCGCGCCGTGTCGGAGTGGCGTTATGAACCGATCATGGTGGACGGCAAGGAAGTCTGCGTGGAAATGCGCTTGGAAGTTCTTGTCAGTCCGCTTCCACCTCGTTCTACGTCATCGCCCGTCAGTGGGGAGCGGCAAATGCGCAGCCGCGACTACGCACCGCCACCCCCTCCGCCGCCTCCGGGGAGCCCGCGATAACGGCTGCGATATAGGACCGCCGCGCCTGTTTGTCTGCCGGGGCGGTTACCAAGGCCGATCGCGTCGCCATTGCTTCAGACGTTCGCGCAGGACGGTCGCCGAGTTTTCGGCAAGCACAGTTTTGAGGTCCGCGCGCCCCTCCGCCCACTTCAGACGCCGGGCCAACGCGTCACGCCCGGCAGTGTCGAGCTCAGCCCACAAGATCACCGCGAGATCGAACTGTACCGCGGTGAGTTTGCGTTCTGCCGGCGCCACCTGCAGCGCAAGTGAAAGCGCGCGCGCGGCGTCTTCCTCATGCTCTATGCGTTGCTCCGAAATCGCAAGCCGTGTCCATGCATAGGCGTCGGAAGGCGACGCCGACAAGCCGAGCCGCAAATCGCGCCGGGCCGCTGTCAACCGCGTCGTCGCGCGGAACGTTCCTAAACCCACCTGCTGCGCCGTCAGCATCTGCACGAACGCGGCCCGGCTCAAATCCGCTTTCCAGGGCGAGGCGCGCAACGCTTGCGTCAGCGCGTCGAGTTCGAACATGGTGCCGACCTTGCCTTTGGTAACCGCGGTATAGCGCGGCTCGGCGGCGGCGAATGTCCATGCGGGTATCGCGAACATCGCCGCATAGACAAGCAGATAGCACGCGAACGCCGCGGCGATCACGCCGACGACGGCCGCCTCACTCTGAATAGTATTTCGCGTAACTGCTGCCATATCCGTATGACGTATAGCCGTAGCCGTAGATGGCGTGACGGCGCAAGTCGGCTTGCGTCAACACGGTGCCCGCGATGTCGGCGTTCGCGTCGCGCAGAAGTTTCAGCCCGTTCACAACGGCTTCGCGCGGCGTCTGATCCCACTTCACGACGTAGATCACCTTATCCGCCAACCGCGCCAGCATGCGCGTATCCGACACCGGTAAAACCGGGGCCGCGTCCAGAATGATTAGATCGTAGTGGTTGCGCAGTTCGTGGATCATCGAGCGCATGGCTTGCGACGCGAGCAGGTCGGCAGGGTTTGCCGGCGGCTGCGCGACGGGCACGAACTCCAACGGCGAAATTGGATCGCGGTGAAGCACGCTGGCAAGCTCAAGACGCCCGGCCAGCACTTCGACCAAGCCTGCTTCCGGCGGCCGTGGGGAGAATTGCGCGCCGACGCTCGGGTGGCGCAAGTCGCCGTCGATCAACAGCACGCGCGCACCGCTCTTCGACGCCAACCGGCCAAGACTGACGGCCAGCGACGTCTTGGCTTCGCTCGGCATGGACGAGGTCACGACGACGACTTTTGGCGGCTTGTCCACGTTCGAAAGCTGCAACCCCGCGTGCACGGACCGGATGGACTCCGAAAACACCGACAGCGGCTTCTGCACGACGCGATCGGCGACATGCTTTACGCCTTTGAGCATCGGCACGACGGCAAGGTTCGACAACCGCGTCACCCGCTCGATCTCCGGCCCGATGCGGAACCCGTTGTCGAGCCGTTCAAGCATCAACGCAATCAGCATGCCCATGACGCCGGCGCCGAACAGCGTGACGCCCATGATCAGCGGCTTGTTCGGGAAGCTGGCGTCGAGAGGCACTGCTGCACCCTGAATGATGCGCGCATCCGGCGATTGAATCTGCTCCTTGTCTTCGGTCGCTTTGAAGCGCGCTTGGAACGTGTCGTAAAGCGTGCGGTTCGCCTGTGCATCGCGCTCGAGCTCGCGCAGCTTGATCGACGCTTTGCCCTGCACGTTTGCGGTGCCTTGGATTTCGCCAAGCGACTCGTCCAGCGAACTCAAGCGCGCCTTCGCGACCGACACTTCGTTGGATAGATTGCGGATGATGCGCTTGACCTCTTCCTCGATCTTGGCGTCGAGATTTTTCTTCTCGTCTTTGAGCCCTATCATCTGCGGATGGCGCTCGCCATATTTTGCGGCGAGTTCCGCCTCCTTGCGCATCAACTCCGCCTGCTGCCCGCGCAATGTCGAGATCAACGGCGAGTTGATGACCGACGCGATCGAATCAACCCCACCGCCGGACCGGTAGAGCGCGTTGACCTGTTTGTACTTTGCCTCCTGCTCGGCCAAGTTCGAGCGGGCGAGCACAATCTGCCCATTCAGTTCGGACAGCTGCTCGTTCGCAAGCGAACTGCCACCCTTCCCGTCCGACAGGTCGTTCTCGGCCCGATACTGCTCGACCGCACTTTCCGACGCGCGCACTTTTTCGGCGAGTTCGCCAAGCCGCTCGTTCAGCCAATCGGTTGTGCGCTTTGCCGCTTCGAACTTCGTCTCCAGCTGATCGACGATGTATTGATCGGCGAGCGCGTTCGCGAGCAACGCCGCCTTCTCGCGGTCGGGCGAGTCGAACGTGATCTTGATGACGGACGAACGCCCCTGCGCTGCGACCGTCACCTTCGACCCGAACTTACGCAGGATTGCGGGATCCACTTTCGTGGGTTTCTGGCCCGCGCCGGCCGTGATTTTCTCGCGCTCCGCGGCTGCGAACCAAGTCATCGGGTTCAGATACGACGCCCACGATGCGCCACCTTTTTTCGCGTTGAACTCCGGATCGGCGATCAAATTCTGTTTCTGGACCACGCGCTCGGCGAGCGACCACGACTTCAAAATCTGAATCTGGTTCTCGATCGTCGCCGTGTCGGTGGGCAACCCCGCGAGCAGCGCCTCGGCGTCCAACACCTTGTTCTCGCGCTGCCCAACCATGATCAGGGCCGACGCGCTGTAGACCGGCGTCATCTGGAGGAGCACCAGCGTGACCAGCGTCATCGCGACCGCGATCGTTCCAAGGATCGTGTAACCGCGCGCCATGACGACACGCAGAAGCGCGCGTAGATCGAGGGAGGGTTCACTGCTCTCGTCTGGATAGTGTTGCACGGGCGCTTGAACTTGCGCCGGTTCGGAAGCGGATTGTTGGTGAGGCAGCCGGTGGACGTTCATTCTGTCTCTCGTCATCGCGCTACGACACTAGCGAACGCCGCAGTGCCGTACATGGCCGACCGTGTCGATAAGGGCGCTTCGTCCACAGCGCTTAGCGTCACATCTTGCCGGTCAGCGAAAATTGGAACTGACCGGTGGAATACTCGAACGGCAGCGCTGTCGAGCTGCGGTCGATGTATTCCCACCCAGCATCGAAATGGAAACTGTTGTTGATGAGATACCGTCCCGAGAGCGAGCCGTGCAGGATATCGTCGTCGCGCCCGACGCCCAGATACTCCGCGTTCTCGTAACCGAGACGCCCGCTCAAAATGAAATTGCGCAAGATTTCGTGGTCGATGCCGACTTCGCCGCGCGTTGACACGAAACTGGACGCCGCTGTGATCGACGTGTCTTCGACGCCGCGCGCTGCGTCCAGCCGCACCGTCGTCAGCATCGAGGGAAACCACTTCAGCCCCGCACCGAACGCAAACTCGTTCGCGTCGGCAAAGGCAGCGTCGTCGAAGCTGCGCAACGTGTAGCCCGCAAAGACTTCGCCGACGAGCACGTGCGTCATGCGAAACTCGATACCGCCGTCGAGGCCCACACCGCTGGAGTCGCGGTTGAAGCCGTCGTCGTCGACGAGCGCGTCGAAGTCATGATCGTCTATCCGCCCGCGGAGGAAGATCGCCGTGTCCTCGCTCGCCTTCACGGAGAGCTTTGCGAAGAAGTCCGTCACCGTGCGGTCGCGGTCGTCGTTGTTGAATGCGGCAGGAACCGCAGGCAACACGCGCGGCGTGTCGTCGTAGTCGAAGCCGGTCAACCCACCGCCCAGTGAAATGCGCACGCGATTGAACGTGTGCCCAATTTCGGCCCCCAAATGCGAGCGCGCATATTCCGTTGGCTCCGCCGGATCGCCCACGGCCAAGCCGCCGGTTAGATCGGTGCCGCGCGGCTCATGCAGCTGCGCCAGTGCTGCATCGAACTTGATGTCCGTACCGCGTACGATGTCGATGCGCGCGGCAGCGCCCAGGTTCCAGTCCGTGCGGTCTTCGCTGCCCTGTTCGCCGAACCAAAAACTCTTCGCGCCGGCGCTGAGCGAAAGCTCGTGCCGCGACCACGCCGACTGCAGTTTCAGCTCTGGCGCCAGCGAGTAGAAATAGTCGCCGACGCCGTCCGGTTCGTTGAAGACGTTGTCGGTGTATCCGCCGCCCGCGGTCAAAGACGGATAGAGAAAGAAGCTACCCATCCGGATGCCGCGCGCGTCGTATTCCGGCCGCGCGCGCTCAAGCACGTCGGGCGTCGTTTCGGGCACGTCGTCCGCGCGCACAACCGCGGCGTTCGCGATGAACGCACCAAACGCCGCAATGGCTACAGCCACAGCTCGCAAGAAACTGCCTCCCAACAAACCGGCTAGGCCGGCAACACACCCACACGTTTAACCTCGCGGCCGTTGTTTCCCGGCTCGCGAGGCTTCGTCGAACTTACTGTCCGCTTGGCGGATCGCCGGCTGTGCCTAGCGATGCAAAAGAACCCTGGAACGTCCCGGCCTGCGCGGTTGCGCTGCCGTCAGGCTTCGCCGCAACGCGTCCGCTCGCGAACGCGGCGTCAAGCGGCCCCGGGTCCTTGCCCTTCTTGTAGAAGGCAAAACCATCGGCGATCGCTTGCCGGTTCGTGCACCTGCCGAGGTCGGCGAGGAACGTCGCGATACCAAATGCTTCCGCCACATCAATCGGCTGAAGCTCGTCCTGTGGCGACACCGAACTGAGAGCCGCCGTCACGGCGTTGATATCGCCGGCGGTGCAAATCGCGTTGGCGAGCCCGTTGACCGGATTGTCGGCGGCAAGAACTGACGTCGCGCTCAACAGCGCGCACGCAATGACTTTGCGAAGATGAGACACGACCATGGCGCTGTATCCCCCGGGGGTTGGCGGGCGCATGAAGGCGGCGCAGGCAAGAACCGAAACCCGCAGGATTCGGCGATTCGCCTAAGACTCTAACCGCCGCTGCCGGCACCGCCAAGGGAAAGTGGTTAACAGCAGTGGAAGCTCAACATGCGGGACACACTACGTGGGGTAGTGGTCAGCGGAATGTTCGCGCACAAGAAATATATCGAGACGTTCGTCTTAGAAGAAACGTTCGGGGATCCGAATCTCGTCGCCCGGAAACACCTTCGTCAACGGCGTAACGTCGACTTTGAATTTCTTCCCGCTGCGCGTGATCTCGACCGTGCTTTCGCTGGCGCGATAGGTATATCCCTCGGCCAGCGCGACTGCCTTCTGAACAGTCATGCCGCTGACAAAGGCATACTGCCCCGGCTTCTTCACCTCTCCCAGCACATAGATCGGCCGGAAGCTGACAACCTCCGCCGAAACACGCGGATCGCGCAGGATTTGCGCCTCGCGCAGTTTCGCGGCATAGGCCTTCTCGAACTCGCGCAAGGTCAGGCCCTTGACGCTGATCTGACCGATGAACGGCGCCGACAGGACGCCGGAACTGTCGACCAGAAACTCGCCCGAGAGGTCTGTCTCGCCGAAAACGGTGACCTTCACCTTGTCCTCGGCGCCGAGCCTATAGTCCTCCGGCCCCGCCTCGACCTTTGCAGGCGTTGAAGAGGTGACCGGGCCGTCCGAAGACGAACCCGCGCACGCGCTTAGCGCGGTCAGGACGGCGAACAACACGAACAAACGACGCAACATGGATTGGGCTCGCCTCAACAAAGCGTGGAGAAATAAGACCGCCTTGAACGTGCGATCAAGCCTGGCTGACGAAACTAAGATGTCGACAAAAACTGACGTGTCCGCCCTTCAAGCACAACCGCCGTCAGATTTCCGGTCATATAGGCGCCCGTATCGATGCCGATACGATTGTTCCTGACCTCAGGCGCATCGGCCGGGGTGTGACCATGTACAACGACGCGCCCGAAATTCACAGCGCTGTCGAGGAACTCCTCGCGTATCCACAGAAGATCGCTCTCGCGCTGTTCGTCCAGCGGCACGCGCGGCTTCAGCCCCGCGTGAACGAAAATGTAGTCGCCGACGACATGGTACAACCGCAAGTTCTTGAAGAACGCCTCATGCGTCTTCGGAAGCAACGAGGCGAACTCGCCGCGCGTCTGTGCCCAACTCTTCCCCGCTGCGTGCGCGACGCCGTAGCTGCTCAGCGTCTCGAGCCCGCCAAAATTGCGCCACGCCTCACCAATCGCGGGGTCGCTCAAGAACTGCAACAACGTCTCGTCGTGGTTGCCCTTTAGGTAGACGGTCTCAAACCCAGGAAATCCGTCCAACAAACGTTCGACAAGCTGTGCCGACTGCAACCCGCGATCGACGTAGTCGCCGATGAAGATCAGCGTCCGCTGCCGCGCCGCCGACAAACGCGACGCAGCGTCGATCTTTCCCCACAGCAGCTCCAGCAAATCGAGACGCCCGTGCAGATCGCCGACGGCGACGACGAGGTGATCCGGCGGAACGGCAGCGCGCGAGGCGCTTGGCGCCTCGGGTTTCGTCCATCCGAAGATCGATCGCAGCATAATTTCAATCCGAAGCGCTCGCTAATGGCGAACTGTGGCGACAGCGCCACGTGAATGCAAGAACGCACGCAAAGCAAGCAAACAAGCGGCCTTTTTCGCATTTGCCGCCTGGGGGTTTTGTACCCTCCACAACTGAAGTGATTCACGAATCGTTTGGATTCGATTCTAGAGCTGGGAAATCAGGGGAGACGATCATGTACAAGAAATTGCTTCTGCTCGGCACAGCGCTGAGCCTGAGTTGCGCGGCCGCCGCGAACGCGAACGAGCGCCATGGCTGGTACGTCGGTCTCGAAGGCGGCTGGGTCCATGTCAACGACACCGATCTGCTCGCCTGGTCGTATAGCGAGATCCAATTCGAAAACCGCTGGGGCGTCCTCGGCACTGTCGGCCACGCCTTCAACGGCAATTGGCGGATGGAACTCGAAGTCGGCTATCGCAACAACGACGTTCACCAAATCACGTTCAGCGCTCCGGTGGGTCCGCTCGCCGAAGGCGACCTCACCGAATGGACCGGTATGTTGAACGCGCTTTACAATCAGCCCGTGGGCAAGCGCTGGTCGATCGATTTCGGCGCCGGCATCGGTGTGGATGCCGCGCGCTTCAGCGATATCACGGGCGGCATACGCAACGAAGACAGCGACGCCGTCTTGGCCGCGCAAGGCATTTTGGGCTTAAGCTATCGGGTCGGTCCGCATTGGGACGTGATGTTGAACTACCGCTATCTGTGGGCGGACGAGCCGCAACTCACGAACTTCGGCGGCGAAACCGACACGATGGATATGACGAAGCACACGGTGACGTTGGGCTTCCGCTGGGGCTATGAGGACGTCGCCGCCCCGCCGCCGCCACCTCCGGTGGCCCCACCGCCGCCGGCAGCGCCAGTACGGGCGAAACAGTTCATCATCTTCTTCGGATTCGATAAGTGCGATATCACCGCCGAAGCGGACAGAGTGTTGGGCGAGGCCGCCGAGACGGCGAAAGCCGAAGGCACCGCCAAGATCCAGATCGTCGGCCACACTGACACGTCCGGGTCGCCCGCCTACAACCAGCGCCTTTCCGAGTGCCGTTCGGGCGCGGCGAAGTCGAACCTGGTGGGTAAGGGCATCCCAGACGCGGGCATCACCACCAGCGGCAAGGGCGAAGGCGACCTCATGGTCAAAACCGATGACGGCGTAAAAGAGCCGCAAAACCGCCGTGCAACGATAGATTTGCAGTAGCAGCCACCACCGAGCCAGAGTTGTTGAAGGGGAGGGTCGAAGACCCTCCCCTTTTTTCCTTGCGCCGCTCGCACGCTCTGATGAGCTGCTCCTGTCGGCATCAACTGTCGCTACACCCCTGTCGGCACAACGAGCGCAAATGGTTGATACAGATCAACCACCTAGCACATCATCTTGATGATGCACTTCAGCCACAGCCTGTGCCAAATGAGACCACAGCGTTCCGTTTTGCCTTGAACGGTGGTTGAGCTCGTCACTAGGATGCACGCAAGTGTAAAAGGAAACGGAGCGGGGCGAACCGCACGTTTTCGCTGTAGTTGCCAGCGCTTGGGCGAACACAGGTTGCACTCGGGGTTTTGGTTTTGGGGACGCAGGCGCGGTAAATAGGGGGCTATATCGTGTTGAATTCTAAGGGTTCTATCGCATTCAAGTCGGCGCTTCTGGCCGGTGCAGCGATGGTCGCGTACAGCGGCGTCGCGGCAAACGCACAGGACAAAGACGAAGAGAAAGTCGAAAAGGTAACGGTGACCGGCACGCGCATTAAACAGCGCGACTTCACCTCGATCAGCCCGCTGGCGACCGTCAACGCCAAAGAGCTCGAGATGACCGGCACGGTCAACACCGAGGAGCTCTTGAATACGCTCCCGCAAATCATCCCGGGCGTCACGATTTCGTCCAACAACCCAAGCTTGAACGGTTTTGCTACGGCCGACCTGCGCGGCCTTGGGCCGGGCCGTACACTGATCCTGATCAACGGCCGTCGCGCCAACCCTTCCGACCGCTCTGGTGCGGTCGACCTCAACACGATCCCGGCAAATCTGATTGAACGTATTGAAGTTGTGTCCGGCGGCGCCTCGGCCGTCTACGGCGCCGACGCCGTTGCCGGTGCGATCAACTTCATTCTGAAAGACAGCTACGAAGGCATCACGGTCGGCGGCTCCTACGGCCAAGCAGAAGATGGTGTTGCCCCGTACTGGCAGGCAGACGCGCTTGTGGGTGGCAAGTTCGACGGAGACCGGGGCTCGATCAACCTTGGTCTGTCGTACTACAACCGCACGCCGGTTTCCGCTGGCGAGCGCGACTTCTCGCGTTATGCCGCTCCCGTGCTGCGTAGAAACGGCGTTCCGTTCGTTTCGTTCAACCCCGCTGACTTGACGATTGCCGGAACGACAGTGGTCGCCAGCGGCGGTTCGGCGACGGCGCCGTGGTCGAATACGACAAGCAATGGCATCGGCTTCACGGTTGGTAACATCGCACTAGCGACCGTAAGCCTCGCAAACCCGGCAGGCCTTACTCTCGACGCCGACTGTAACCCCACAAACGGCGTCGGGTCGACGGGCGGCACTATCCGCTTCCGCACTGGCGGTGGCATCGCACCGTTTCAAAGCTGCGCCTTCCCGAACATCTCCAACGGCTCGGTCGATGCCGATGGTGACCGCTATAACTTCGCGCCGGACAACTTCCTCATCCTTGGCAACGAGCGTGTGAGCGCTGCGGCATTTGCCAAGTATGATATTCTGCCGGATGGCGTGATGACGGCATTCATCGACGCGACGTTTACGAATACGCGTACCACGCAGCAGCTCGCTGCCACACCGATTGGTAACGGCACGCCACCGATCACTGTGCAATACGATCTTAATCCGGTGGCTGGCGCCGGAAACGTTGTTCTCAACCCTTACGTTGCGGCGCAGCCGCAGTTGCTGCACCTTGCCCAGCTCACCTTCCCGGGCTGCGTCGGTCCGTTCCCAAATCCGCTGAGCGTCGACTGCTTGGACGGCAGGACCTTCAACGTCAACGTCCGCACGACGCAAGTCGGCAACCGCACGGCAGAGTACGAGACGAACGCGCTGGGCTCGACACAAGGCTTGCGCGGTACGATCCCGTCGATCGATTGGGATTGGGAGGTCTTCCATAGCTTTGCCCGCAACACGACCACGATCTTCCAGAACAACAACGTGAGCCGCACAGCAATGCAGCAGCTCTACAACAACTGTAACACGACTGCTTTGGCCCAGCCTTTGCCGCTTAGCGCGCTGCCGGGCTGTCCATACCCAACGAACCCTGCGCCGGGACAGAGCTTCGTTGCGACGACAACGACGAACAACCCGCTTGGCGTGTTCTCGCTGTCGCAGGCGATGCTCAACTTCGTACGGATCGATGCGACGGACGTCGTGGCCTATGAGCGCACGATGGTCGGCGGCAACGCGTCCGGCGACGTTGTGGATCTGTGGGGCGAAGGCGCGATCGCAGCCGCCGTCGGCTTCGAGTATCGGATGGAATCGCTCGACCAACGCGTCGACCCTTCGAAGTCGACTGGGGACATCATCGGATTCAACGCCGCGGAGAACATCAAGGGTGAATTCGACGTCTACGAAGTGTACGGTGAAGTTGAAATCCCGCTGGTCACCGGCGAGGCCCTGTTCGAGAACTTGTCGGTGGTCGGCGGCTATCGCAAATCCGACTACTCGACGGGCGCCGGCCTCACAGAGACGTGGAAGTATGGTGCGGAATGGTCGCCGTTCTCCTGGTTGACGTTCCGTGCAATCGAGAACCACGCAGTCCGCGCACCGTCGGCTTTCGAACTGTTCCGCAACGGCGACCAGAACTTCCCGGCCTACATCGATCCTTGCGACAAGGACACGCTCACGACCACCGCGGCGGTCTGTACCGCGTGGTTTGCCAACTTCCCACCCGCGGCATTCGTTCCGCCGTTCGACCAACCGAACAACCAAGTTCAGTCCTTCGCGTTCGGCAACCCGAACCTTCAGCCGGAAATTGCCGACACGCTCACCTACGGGTTTGTCTTCAATCCCGATTGGTTCCCGCTGGGACGCCTTGGCCTCTCTGTCGACCGCTATGAGATCGAGGTCGACAATCAGATCCAGTCGCTGGGCGTCAACCAGACGATCAATGAGTGCGCGGCCGCAATCGCCGCCAACGGAAACGTGTACCCGGTGGGCAACCAGTTCTGCGATGCGGTTATCCGTACTGCGCCGGGCACCATCACTTCGCTGACCCTCTCGCTCCTGAACTTCCAGGGCGTTCAGCTCTACTCGGGCGTCGACGTGAACGTGAAGTGGTCTTGGGATATGGAAGAGGATGTCGGAATTCCGGGCCGTTTCGGTATCTCGACGCTCTACACCTGGGTCGATTCGGCGGCTGGCGCTGAAACGTTCTACGGTGGCGGCATCGGTGGCTTCACGGCAGAGGACAAGGCTGCGACCAGCTTCACGTATGATCTAGAAGACTGGAGCTTCCTGTTGCGCTGGAGCTTCAACGGTGAAGTCAACGGGTTGAACACGAATGGCTTTGGCGTGCTCGCTGAGCAAATCCCTTCGTACAACCTCTATGACTTCGGCGCGGCTTGGAATATGACGGACGACCTGACGTTCTCGTTTGGTGTTGAGAACATCTTTGACGAGCAACCGTTCATCTTCCCGTCCGCAGTCAACGCCGGCGGTCAGTACAACACCGATACCTCGCAATATGACCCGCTCGGCCGCCAGTACCGGATGGGTCTGCGCTGGAAGCACTAAGCTCATCACTAACCAAAGCGAAGACGGCGGTCCGAAAGGGCCGCCGTTTTTCTTTGTGGGAAGCCAGCCCCGCGCTATTCTCCCAGAAAGAGAATGAGCAGCACGGCACACCTTCAATCGCGCTTACAACAAGCCGTCACCCTGATGGGCGGCGGCAACCTAGCGGCCGCCAAATCCGTGCTGGACGCATTGCTTCTAGAGGTTCCAAACCAGCCTGACGTTCTGCAACTGTTGGGCGTCGTCCATCGCCGCGCCGGCCGCACGGCCGAAGCGATCGCGTGCTTCCGCGCTTCGCTCGCGCAAATGGAGAAGCAGCCCCATGTCCACAATAACCTGGCAGGTGCATTGCTCGCCGCCGGCGATCGCGACCTTGCGGAGCGGCACTACCGCCGCGCACTGACGCTCAAACCCGGCCACCCGGATGCGCAGTACAATTTAGCGCTTTTGCTGACCGAGGCGCGGCCGGGCGAGGCGAAGGCGTTGCTAGAAGACGTGATCCGGGCGACCCCGAACAACGGCAATGCCCACGACGCGCTGTCGCTCGTTCTGGGAAAACTCGGGGACGCGAAGGGGGCACTTGCGGCCGCGACGCGGGCTTCGCTGCTTTCACCCAACTCTCACACCGCACAACACAATCTCGGCCAGGCCGCGTCCGCCGTCCACGACTATCCCGCAGCCGAGCGCGCCTATACGGCCGCCCTGAAACTGCAGCCTGGATCGGACGCGAGCTGGATGGGTCTCGGCAACGCGCTGCGCGCGCAAGAACGCAATGAAGAGGCGAAGCGCGCCTACGAGCGCGCCATCGCGTCGAATCCCTCGAACGTGGATGCGCATCGCCTGTTCAACGAACTTCTGTGGCAGACGGGAGAAACGGACCGTTATCTGGGATCCTACCCCACCGCCCTCGCCTCTCGTCCGGCTGATCGCTCGTTGCGCATGGCCTACGCGAACGAACTCATGCGCATTCGCCAGCCGGCCGAGGCTATCAAGGAGTTGAGCACACTCGCGGGCCCGCTGAATGACGATGCGACCGCGAACAACGCGCTGGCCCGGGCATGGTCGATGAGCGGCGACCTTGACCGGGCCATCGGTCACCACCGCCGCGCGGTGGATACCGCGCCGGACGACGCCGCATTTACCGAGAACTTCATCGAGACCTTGCTGAAAGCGGAGCGGCATGCCGAAGCGCTCGGGATGAGCGACTCTGCTCACGCGCGCTTCCCTCACGATCAAGGCATCCTCGCGATGCACACGACGGCGCTTCAGATTCAAGGCGACAAACGTCACGGACGCATCGCCGACTTCGCCAATATCGCCAAGGTCTTCGAAATCGAACCGCCCCGCGGCTTCGAGGACAAAGAGGCTTTCAATCGCGTGCTTGCCGTGGAGTTGCGCGCGATGCATGCCACGAAGAACCATCCGACCGACCAAACGCTGCGCGGCGGCACGCAGACTTTTGGCGCGCTGTTCGACCGCGAGAGCCCCTTGATCGTTCAGTTACGCATGCAAATCCGCGACGCGATCTCGCGCTACATCGCCGCGATGCCGGACGACCCGGATCATCCGTTCTTTTCGCGCAAATCGAAATCGTTTGCGTTCTCCGGATCCTGGTCTGTTTGCCTGCGCGAAGGCGGCTTTCACACGAACCATATTCATCCAAAGGGTTGGATCAGCTCGGCGTATTACGTCTCCGTCCCGCAAGAGGCGGCGGACGAAAGGAATTTGCCGGGCTGGTTCAAGATGGGTGAAACGAACTTGCAGCTCGGCCGCCACGAACGCATTCAGCGCCTTGTGCAGCCGAAGGTCGGACAGTTGGTCCTGTTTCCTTCGTATTTCTGGCACGGCACGGTGCCGTTTCAATCCGATAGCGAGCGCTTGACGGTCGCCTTCGACGTTGTGCCGGCGTGACGATGTCAGGCAACCGAAAACCAACCCGTGATGCTGTATCGCCCTTCGGGCACGAAAGGCGGCACGTAGGTCACGGCATGGTTCACCGGGACTTCAAAGAGATTGAGCACGTTGAACCGCGGCACGAGCCCGAAGTCGACATTGCCTTGCGCATCATAGAACTCCAAAAGCCCACCCCAATCCGAACGCCACTTCCTGGTGAAGCCGAGGACATAGGCCACGCGCCGCTTGTTGCGCGCGTCGAAGTCGTTGTGGAACGTGAGAAAGTTTCCCTTCGAGTAGAGCGTCGCCTGCCCGTCCGCTTTCACCAGGCCTGCGATGCCGCTCACGCGTTCGACAAATTCGCGAAACGCCGGCGCATTGATCGCCTCAAGCACGCCGTGAAGCGGATGGCCGATGTCGCGCCGGTTTACGATGGCGTCAACGATCGGATAGCTCGAATAGACGTACTGAAATCCACCTTGGGCGCCGCGGAAACACTCCTGCATCAAGTTGGCGATGCCAGGCGTTCCCATCGCAGCGAGTTGCTCTTGATTTAGCGTGATGCTGTCCGTACCGCGATTGAAGGCCAGCATCCACTTCGTCTTGTGGCGCAAGATTTCGCCAATCCGTTCGGCCGCGCCTTGATCGAGGGCGTTCTGGATCTGAATCCGCTTTTTCACCGCGAACTCGGCTGCCAACATTCTTAGATTCAAGTCAGGGTTGAGCATTGGGCTAGTCCGGACATGAGCTCCTCAGGCTAGCTTACACAGAGCGGGTCGATGCTTTCTCGCTATCGGTATGGTAAACGTCGAGGGAAACCCTTTGTTTTCCGGCATTTTCCATCGCTCACGTTGCCGATCCTGCACCATGTGGCGGTGTCGCAACATCAGCGTGAGAATAGACACGGTTCGCACCGGACTCATACGGGTTCGTCTGTACCCATGCGCGCACTGCGGGTAGTGTTCAACCAAGCCCGACGGACGCGCCAACAGGGGGTTGTACGTCGTTAAACTGGGCGGAGTGGTGGTTTTTGGGGTTTTTCGCGGGCTTCCGCGAGAACTGTCTAGCGAGGGGTGCGATGGGTTTTAGAAAAGTATTGATGGCGGCGTCGGCGTTGGTGCTGGCCACAGGCGTTGCAAATGCCGGTTATGAGCGCGACGGCTGGTACGTCGGCGTCGAAGGCGCATGGGTTAGCGTCCCGGACACCGAACTGATCGGTTCGGGCATTACCGAGCTTGAGTTCGACAGCGGCTGGGGTGCTCTCGGCACGGTCGGTTATGCGCTTTCGAACTCGAACTGGCGGATCGAAGGCGAAGTCGGCTACCGCATGAACGATGCAGTGGCGGCCACAACTCTTATCGGCTTTGGTCCCTACACCAACGGCGAACTGACGGAATGGTCGTACATGATCAACGCCGTCTACGACTTCAAGTTCAGCTCCGAGCGCTTCGGTTTCAGCGTCGGCGCAGGTGTCGGTTTGGACGACGCCCGTCTGCAGTTCGACGAGTCTAAAGATCGCAACTACAACCTCGCCGCCCAAGGCATTGCCGGCATCACGTATCGTGTCAGCCAGCACTGGGATTTGGCTTTGAACTACCGCTACCTCTGGGTCGACGAAGTTGATCTGGTGCTTTCGATCCCGCTCGCGCCGGTCGAAGTCGAGACCGAGATGGAGCTTTCCAAGCACACGATCTCGATCGGCCTGCGCTACGGCTACAACGACCCGCCGGCACCGCCGCCGGTCGTCGTTCCGCCGCCGCTGCCGCCCGCACAACCGAAGCAGTTCATCATCTTCTTCGGCTTCAACAAGTGCAACATCACGGCGGAAGCCGATGCGGTGTTGAGCGAAGCGGCTTCGGCTGCGAAGTCAGGTGGTTCGGCCTCGGTCCGCATCGTCGGTCATACCGACACGGTCGGTTCGCCTAGCTACAACCAGAAGCTCTCTGAGTGCCGTGCGAACGCTGCGAAGGCCAACCTGGTCGGCAAAGGCGTCTCGGATGGCTCGATCTCGACCTCCGGTAAGGGCGAGTCGGAACTCATGGTGCAGACTGGCGACAGCGTGAAAGAGCCGCAGAATCGCCGCGCCACGGTCGACCTCAACTAGTCGATCGACGACGCAATAGCTTGAAGGGCGGGTCACAGTAACCCGCCCTTTTTCTTTGCCTGTACTTCGGCGGATGGCGGTTCTGTTGCGCTACGGGCACAATATCTGGCCCTTCTGCACCACATCTTGGGTCCGATTAACCAGTTATTAACCATTTCCCTTCATCCGTGGTTGTACCACGCGAAGGAGGGATACTTTTCCATGAAACTACGTACGACATTGCTTGCCGCGACCGCATTGGCGCTCGCGTCCACCGCCAGCGCCGCGAACGGCTGGTACATGAGCCTAGGGGCGGGCTGGAACTGGCTACAGGACTCCGACTACAGCGTCGGTCCAGGCGGATCGACCTACAACGGCAATACCGAGTTTGACTCCGGCTACATCATCGCAGGCGCTGTGGGCTACGACTGGGGCCGCTGGCGAGCCGAGTTCGAAGTCGCCTATAGAGACAATAACATCGAATGCGTTGCGTTCTCCTCGACGCCAGGTTGCTTCCCTCCAGGTAGCAACGAAGGCGTTTGGGAACTCTCGCAGATGGTCAACGTGCTCTACGACATCCCGCTCGGCGGCCGTTTCAGCGCCTCCGTCGGCGCTGGCGTCGGCGGCGTGTTGGTTGTCGCCGACCAAGGCATTATCGGAAGCTCTTTCGCGAGTTCGGAACCGAACCTCGATGACTACGTCGTCGCCGGTCAGTTAATCGCGCAAGTCGGCTACGACCTCAGCGACCGTTGGCAGCTCTACGCCGACTATCGCTACCTGCTGGCCGATGATCCCGAAGGCTTTTCGCCGCAAGCGGGCAGCCCGGTCACGTGGGAAAAGTCGGACCACAGCGTTCTGATCGGCATGCGCTTCGACCTGCAAGGCGAACGCGCACCGATGCCGCCGAAAGCGCAACCGCCAGTTCAACCGCGCTCGCCGAAGCAATTCATCGTCTTCTTCGGCTTCAATAAGTCGAACCTGACGGCAGAAGCGGCGCGCGTCGTTGCTGATGCGGCAGCGGCTGCAAAGGAATACGGCTCGGCCTCGATCATGGTCGTCGGCCACACCGACACCGTGGGCTCCGACCGCTACAACAACGCGCTTTCGATGCGCCGTTCGGGAACGGTCAAAGAGGCACTCGCCGGTCACGGCATTCCGGCGAGTGCCTCTTTGACCGTTCCCGAAC
>JABFRX010000315.1 GCA_013140995.1 Alphaproteobacteria bacterium
TTGCCCATCCAAGGCCCACCCGGCACCGGCAAGACCCATACGGGTGCAGAGATGATCTGCACGCTGGTCACGCAAGGCGCGCGCGTGGGTATCACTGCCAACAGCCATAAAGTCATCCGGAATCTGCTCGACAAGGTAGTGCAGGTCGCCGACAAGCGGGAGATCGACCTCCGCGCGGTTGCGAAAGTCGCGGACCGCGAGGCCGATACGAAACGGATCGAGTTCACGGAAGAAAACGCCAACGTCTTCGTCGCGCTTGAGGGGTCTTGCCGCGTGGCGGCCGGCACGGCGTGGATGTGGGCACGGCCGGATGCGGCGCGCGCGGTCGACGTGCTCTTCGTCGATGAGGCGGCCCAAATGTCGCTGGCGAACGTACTGGCAGTCTCGCAAGCTGGAGCGTCGCTCGTTCTCTTGGGTGACCCGCAACAGCTCGACCAACCGACGAAGGGCAGTCACCCCGACGGCACCGACGGCTCGGCGCTCTCGCATATTTTGGGCGGTCATCAAACGATCGAGAAGCACCGCGGCCTGTTCTTGGAACAAACGTGGCGCCTTCATCCCGACATTTGCCGCTTCACGTCCGAGACGTTCTATGAGGGGCGCCTGAAGCCGATCGAAGGCCTCGAGAACCAGCGCGTAGTCGCGAAGGGACCGTTGCACGGCAGCGGCTTGCGCTTTGTTCCGGTTCGCCACAGCGGCAATAAGAATTCCGCGCCCGAAGAGGCGGAGAGGATCGAGGCCCTGGTCGTAGCACTTCTCAATGGAAGCCCGTCCTGGATCGACCGGCACGGCGAGGAAAAGCCGTTGACCCTAGATAATGTGCTGATCATCGCACCGTACAACGCGCAGGTTTTCGCAATCCGAGATCGATTGCCGCATGCGCACGTCGGCACCGTCGACAAATTTCAGGGACAGGAGGCGCCGGTAGTCATTTACTCGATGGCAACGTCCACGCCCGAAGAAGCGCCGCGCGGGATGGAATTCCTCTACAGCCTGAACCGACTCAACGTGGCGACATCGCGCGCGCAGTGCCTCTGCGCCATAGTCGCCTCGCCCGACCTCTTCGAGCCCGAATGCCGCACTCCTCGGCAAATTCAACTGGCCAACGCGCACTGCCGCTTCCGCGAACTCGCCGAGCCTGTGAACATCTAATGCTCGGCCCAAGCGTGTATTGCACCGTTGCCCAAGCTTGACCGCACGCGCAGTGAAGCATTCTGCTACCGTCCAGGAAAGTTTTGGAATTCGCGTGATCGCCTTCCAGAATCCCCACGCTTCAACCAGAAGATTCGCATGAGGACCGTATGCCACTTTTCCACCAGCGCGTATTGGAGAAGCACTTAAAGCAGATCGCGCCGCCTTCCCCAGAACAAAGTGCTGCACTCAGCGCTTGGGCAAGCAATCTCGCGCAGGGCTTGTATGACACCGAAACGAAAAGTGACGGCCAGTTTATCCAACGTATTCTGGTGGAGGTTCTAGGTTACTCGGAAAGCAGCACGTCAAGCAATTGGACGGCTCAAAAGAACCAGCCAATTGGCAAAGGCAACGTTGACGTAGCGCTTGGACACTTCAGTGCGACAGGCATAAGGGTGCTCGCACCATTTGAGCTCAAGGGCGCGAAGACGACCGATTTAGACGCGACCATGGCGGGCCGAGGTAAATCACCGGTTCAGCAGGCTTGGGAGTATGCAATGGACGCTAAGGGCGCCAAGTGGGTCCTCGTGTCCAACTTCCGTGAGATAAGGCTTTACGCTGTAGGCTACGGCCGCAAAGACTTCGAGCGCTTTGATTTAGCAAAGCCTTTTGAATCGCAAAATTACGAGCGGCTCTTCCTTCTGCTGTCACCCAACAATTTACTTGGAGATGTTACTGCGGCTCTCCTCGACGAAAGCGAAAAAAGAGAGAAAGAAATTACGGATCAGCTTTATGCGGAGTACAAACGGCTCCGCGCCCAGTTGATCAGCACGATAACATCCGACAATTCCGGCGTCCCTTTGCTAGAGGTTATAAATTTCTCCCAGACAATCCTCGACCGGATTTTGTTCGTCGCGTTTGCTGAGGACAAAGGGCTACTGCCAAAAGATACGTTGCGGAAAGCTTACGAGACCAAGAATCCTTTTTCACCACAACCCGTGTGGGAGAACTTCAAGGGGCTATTTCATGCAATTGATAAGGGTAGCGCGCCCCTCAACATCCCGGGATACAACGGCGGCTTATTTGCAGAGGACAAAACACTCAACGACCTGAAAGTCAGTGATAAACTGTGCGAAGGATTCAGAGCCATTGGAGCCTACGATTTCGATAGCGACGTAAGCGTGAATATTTTGGGCCATATTTTCGAGCAATCAATTACGGATATCGAAGAGTTTAAGCTCACTGCAGTAGGAGCCCCGTCGCCAGCAGCCAAAAAAAATAAGCGAAAAAAAGATGGAATTTACTACACGCCCTCGCACGTCACTCGGTTCATGGTTGAGCAGGCTGTTGGGGGCTGGCTTAACGAACGCAAGGACGAAATTGGCTTCGTGAATCTCCCAGCACTGTCTGATAGCGACTACAAATCCATTCGCATTGTTAGAACAGGCAAGCGAGCGGGTAGCGTCACCTATAGCGAAAACGTCGCGGCACACGTTCGCGCTTGGGAAGCGTACAAGACAGTTCTAACGGGAATTACAGTCCTGGATCCCGCCTGCGGTTCAGGTGCCTTTCTCAATGAGGTCTTCGATTACCTTTACCGTGAAGGGCAGACGATCAATGCACAACTGGCCACGTTGCACGGCGGCCAATTTAGCCTGTTCCGTTGGGACACACACATTCTCTCAAACAATTTGTTTGGAGTCGACATCAACCGAGAATCTGTAGAGTTGACGAAATTGTCGCTTTGGCTGAAGACCGCAAACCGAAGTGAGAAACTCACTCACCTCGATGACAATATCAAATGCGGTAATTCACTTATCGACGACCGCGCCGTTGCCGGTAGCAGCGCCTTCGATTGGTGGAAGGAATTTCCTAAAGCGAAAACACACACTGGCTTCGACGTCATCGTAGGCAATCCGCCATACGTGCTATCGCGTGACAATACCCTAGACGAGATAAAGACTCACCTCGCCAGCAGGTACCAGCTGTTTGCTGACAAGATAAATCTCTATCTGCTGTTCATCGAAAAGGGATTGGGTCTCCTGCGACCGAATGGATATCTATCGTTCATCGTACCAAATTCTTTCACTGGAGTTGATTCTGCCGCAAAATGCAGGCGACACCTCGTCGAAAACACGCAACTGAAGACTGTTGTCAATCTCCCTGGATCAACCTTTTCTGGTGCGAGCGTCGAGCCACTGATTTTTTGCCTAAAGAACGCCCATCCAAAAGCAAACACGATAGCAATAGGAAATGTGGAGCGACCGAGTCAGCTAGATGGTTCGTTTCCCAAGATAGCGCAAACTAGCTGGGCATCCTCCCGAGGAAACATCTTCGACTTACGGAGCGACAACCGTGATCACCGGCTTCTGGACAAACTTCAGCGGCTTTCGAAATTGTCCGAAAACTACGATGTGCGAGCAGGTCTGCAAGCATACGAAAAAGGGAAGGGCAATCCTCGGCAGACGGAGGACGACGTAAAGAACCACCCCTTTGATTACGATCATAAATTCGACTCCAACACTTACAAATACCTAGGTGGTGGTGATGTTGGTCGATACGAAGTCAATTGGTCTGGCGGGTGGCTTCGCTGGGGGAAATGGCTGTCTCAACCAAGGGATATGAGCATTTTTTCTAACCCCCGCGTGCTGATACGCGAAATAACGGGGAAATACCCACGAGTGTTGCAAAGCGCGCACGTGACTGATGTCTTCCTAAACAACAAAAGCATAATAAATGTGCTCAAAAAAAATCCGCGGGCGGATCTCAAATACTTGACCGGGTTGCTCAATTCGAAATTGATTGCGTTCTTTCACACGCGTCGAGCGGTCAAAGGAAACAGGATGGTTTTTCCAAAAGCGGTGATCGGTGACGTTGCGAATTATCCCATCGTCGTTCCCAACCCGACCTCCCAAAAACCTTTAATAGCTCTAGTCGATAAGATGGAACTCCAGCACCGCCAGTTAAATGCCGTGTCCTCCGCCTTCGTGAAGTTGCTTCAATCTGATTTCGGCGGCCATGTAAGAGGAGAAGGAATCTCGCGGTGGTATTGGGGGGACTTTCCGCAGCTTGTGTCAGAACTTGAAAAGGCCAAAGTGAAGCTAACGTTGTCCCAGCGGGCGGAATGGCTGGACCACTTTACCGAAAAGCAAAAGGTGGCTCGAACGCTATTCAAAGGTATAGAAGATTTGGACAGTAAAATTGATGAAGCTGTTTACGCGCTGTACGAAATGTCAGCAGGAGAGATCGAGCTAATTGAGGGCCAAGGCCTCACAGCTTAGTCCTACCTCGTATCGTTGAACCTTGCGCAATACTTGCGACGTCATCACCCTATGAGACACCAAGCAACGGTCAGCGTCCCTCACGATACGAGCACGATAGCGGCAAGCGGCCAGACGGCGTGTCGTACGCCGCCAGTTAACTGTTCGTCGGTCGGCCTTCGGAGTTGCTCCGCAAGTTGAGCTTCGACTTCGACAAGGCTCTTGTCCAAGTCCACTCCTATGGGGTCGTTCTTTCTAGGCGCCAGTTGCAGGCTCCGCACCAATTTAGCTCGTTGTGGTCCATCAAGCTCAACAGGCTCTAAACCCGACGAAGCAGCAAACATGCGAAGCACAATGCTGCGTTCCGACCAACGACCGCCTTCTTGGAGCAACGTCTGCTGCAAGAAGGCCAAGACTGTTACAAGCCGTTCGGCGCTTCCAAGGAATGCAAGATCCTTCGGCCGAGAAACAAATGCTGCACCAACAGCCTTCCCAGGCACAAAGCTCTCGCGCAGCGCACTTTTCACCTCGTCAAGGTTCAATCCGAGCTGATGGACTTCGTCACCCGTGTTGCTGAACGCTCGAAGACCACCGGTATCTCCGCAGGCATACATTCGGTCGTCAATGGCGATGGTCGGCACGTCCTCCTCGACGTCAACAATATCCTCGCCCCGAAATTCAAATGTACCGAAGCGTGCGTTGGTTCCATCCTTGGCGTTTGCGTATTTGACTAGAAACGCTCCAACATCGGCCCATTGCGCCTCTCCCGGGCTCGCCATACGTATTTCATCTGCTTGTTTGCGGTACTCGGCGTCAAACTTGCTCCACGACTTGAAACCCGCAGTCACGAGTTCGCCGATCGCATTCGACGCCGCCGTGTCCAACACACCCATGTTGGACGTATTAACCAGCAGTTCTTCCAGTTCTTTCGGTGGAACGAGGGACATCACCCGGCTGAACAACTTCTCGAATTCTTCGGGGTCTAGATTCCTGGCAACCAGCGCAAGCTTTTCCCGTGCAATTCTATACATGTCGATTTCGCGGCTGCCAGCGGCAACGACAGTGTCAACAATGACCTTCTTACGCGATCCGAAGCGATGTATGCGGCCAATGCGCTGCTCGAGGTCCATCGGGTTCCAGGGCACGTCGAGGTGAATCAACCGGCGCGCTTTCTGCATGTTCAGACCTTCGCCGCCGGCCTTGGATGAGACCAGAAACTGGGGGCCGGCGTCAGACTGAAACTGAGTGACTTGTGCGAGACGCTCTTCATCAGACTGGTTCCCGATGATGATCGACGGCTTGCGGCCACAACGCTTTTCCAAGATGTCGGCGACCAGCGTGACCGTCTCAACGGGTTGTGCGAAGAGTACAATTTTTTCGCCTTCCGCCTCATCGATGAGTTGGCACATTGCCTCCCACTTTTTCGAAGCGGCATCACTTTTGATGAGTGCTACTCCTTCGTCCAAAATCGCTGCGAGCGCTTTAGCATCGGGGCGCCAGACTTCGTTTCCATCCTCGTCGATTTCGACCTCTTCGCCGTCTTCATCAGAGAGTTCGTCCAAGGCATTCGCGCGCACCTGCTTGAATAGACGCTCGTAAAGCTGTTCCAACGGTTCGTTGCGCGGACCTCCACGGTAGGGGCGCAATGCTTCGAGCGCCCGGCTGAGTGAAGCGTTGTCAAGTTTCCAATTCAGCCGGCGGATTCCAAGGCGTGCCAAAAATCCTACGCCCGCGTGAACGCTTGAGGCAGCCCATTGCAAAGCTTGGCCCTTTGCCCATCCTGCAGCACGGTTGCCCGCGCCGTACCTACCCGTCGTCTCATATAGTGCCCCGACCTTCTCGTACCATTGCTCATAAGGTTTCCCGAGGCTCACGACGACGGCTGGACGGATATCACGTGCTGGAAACAATGGCGCCCCACGCCAGTCGCGTACCCTGTCTTTGGTGCGGAAGATAACGCGCCCCGAGGCGCCAGCGATATCTTTCGAATTGTCCGACAGCAGCCGAAGAATGTTTTCGAACCGGGCCTGATGTCCCTGATGCGGAGTGCCGCTCATAAGTATCAGCCGACCTTCAGGAGGTAGCTTGCTAACAAGATCACTTACCAACTTGAAGGCAAGGTTTGCCTTACCACCCTTGAAGCCCCAGTCAGACAAGTGGTGACATTCGTCAACGACCACAACATCCCACGGACCGCTGTCCAGAACGCGTGCCCGGTTTTCGCCGAAAACCGCGCGCTGGATGCTAGCAACGACAACCTTGTCATCGTTCAGCCTCGCGTCCGCAGCGGCTCCTGCAACCCACATGCGGGCGTCGATATCTAGCTTTTCGCGAAACTCACTGGTGACGTTTCGTACAAGTCGGGCGGGCGCCAGGTAGAGGACGCGTAGCGACGGAGAGCGTTCGATGAGCTGGCGAATGATGAGGCCAGCTTCGATAGTCTTGCCCAACCCGACCTCGTCGCCGATCAGGACCTTTCTCAAGTTCGGATGTTCAAGTATGTGCTGCACCAAACTTACTTGATGCATAAGCGTTGCGGCCTTGCGGGCGTCGAGGCGTCGCTGAGGGTCTTCTGCGACCAGGAAGGTCGCGTACAGCCTGGCGAGTGTCCTGCTGGACAGCGAGAGCCAGTTATCTCCTTCGGACAACGTCTTGTTGGTCGCAAGTTTTGAAGGCAGCGGGAGTAGCGTCGTGCGGCGCTGGTCGATGAGTGCCTCCACGAGTGGCGGTTTGCCATCGTTAAGAGTGAGGCGCCGTGGTGCGCCTACAAGGTCGAATGCCTGAATACCAAAGTCATCGCTGGCGCGCAGAACTGCCCGAGGATGTTCATTATATATTACCAGCATCACATCTCTCTTTATGGGTCAGCGCGCATGCTGTCTGGCGAACTCAATATTATGGTGGGTAGGTTGTAAGCAGGTTCCGAATCTCGGAAAGAACGACGCCCCTCCGCTGCGCATCTGATCGCTTCACGCGATCTTCGTGACGCTCGACGATCAGGTTTGCCGTGTCCTGAAGCGGGTCGCCGCCTTCAGTGAATTCCTTTACGATGTCCAGCCGTACCTCAGCAAATTTCTGGTTGAGGATTCGCATTGCGGGCTCGCACGCGGCGTCGGTGGTCTCCTCGGCCAGTGACTTGAACATGTCGAGGATACGGTATTTGACACCCGCACCGACATGCTCGCCGTCGGCCACGAACTTCTCACACCTTGTCTTTATGGGCTTGCGAATAGTTGCGGTTAGGTCGTTTTTTACCTTATCGCGAAGTTCATCGACGGCTTCCTTGCCTACCGCCTGCATTTGTTGAGCGAGCGTGGCTACGCGGTCCCTCTGCGCCTGCAGCAATTTGCGATTGATCGTTGCTCCACCATGTTCTTCCGCCCACTCGCACAGTTCCGTCACCATCTGCGATATGTCGTCAGCGAGCGCCGCCGTGCGTCTTCTAATCAGCCTCAACAGTTTCTGCCCCCAAACCGCAGCCATAGGCTCCTGAAAATAGCTGCTGATGTCATCCGGTAGGTTGATATGCACGCTGCCAAAAAAGGTTCCACCGCGCGTGACTGCGGCCCTAAGCGTTGCCCAATGCGCGTTGCTTAGACGCCGAAGATATTTTTCCACTTCCTTCTGCGCTTCAATTTTGGCCTCAAGCACTAGTCCTTCGATTTTGGCCGGTACAGTCTCCTCAAGAAACGTGCGAAATCCGCTGGCCCGAAGGCCATATTCCTCCTTCTTTTTGGTTAGGACGTCGGACAACGCGGATTGCAAGCGCTTCGCTTCTTCTTCAGCCCTGTCTTCGCGCTCCCATAGCGCCTGGATCATTTCGATTTCAGCTTTCGCCGCCTTGGCTAGTCGAGCTTTGACCTCGTTAGTCTTCGCTCTTCGCGTCTCACGCTCAGCGGTGGCGAGACTTCTAAGGCTTTGCTGCAGCTCAGGGATACCCGTGTCTTGCAACGTTTTAAGGAACGGCATGTCATCCCCATCGCCAGCAAGTATTTTGTTGAACTCGGGTGCTGATACGGGATGTATCTCAAGGCCGCCAAGGATTGTCTGCCGCGCCTGTTTGCGTGCCTCAGTGACATCCGCATTATCGCTTGATCCGAATTTCGCAAGCTCGTCGCTAATTTGCTGCTGCATCCGTGGCTTAAAGGCCTCGACCAGACTGCTAAAGACTTCAGATTTCTTGACCTTCTCGCCGCGATCCCTGGACGATGCCCACTCCGTCTGAGTCACATCATCTACGCGGGTCACGGTGATCATCAACGTGCAAGGATCGCTGGACGGATCGTCTGCCGCACCCACTAATCTGTCCCAGTAACCGCTGGTACGCAGGAGATCGACTGTCGCCTCTGTCGGTCCCGCCCGATCCACCACTAGGATGACACCACGCGCCTTCTGCTTGATGTAGTTTCGTGTGACGTCGCGGTAGGAATCATTGGCGATTCCGACACCCGGCAGGTCTACAAGAGTAATGCCGGCGCTCAATAGGTCCGATGGCCAGCCAACCGATATGCGCTCGATCAGCGGAGACAGAAAGCCCGCGGCGTGGATCTTGAGCTCCTCATCAAATCCGTGCGGGTCGCTACCCTGCGTTCGCTGGTAGCTTCGATCCGCCTTCCCTTGCTTGAGAACCGAATGAATTCTCTTCAGGCGCCCTAGATCCTCGGCGTACGGACTCGATTCCCAGTCGGGATATGGTGCCCCGGCCAGCCGCAGCGCACCAACAAGGTAATCGAGCGGCTTGTTTGCAAACTGGTCGCCGCAGACCATGTGGCGCGCCTGCTTGATGAGAGCTTCTATTCTTTCCGACTGCTCGGCTGGCGCCTCGCCAGCCTGAAGCGCTTCCAGCAGGCCCTCTTTGTCGAGGTTGACCTTGATATCCTCCGGTATGTCAGGCGATTCAGCGCCCCTGATAGCAGCCCTCGCGAGATTGGATTGGCGGAATGCCAACGCGGACACCAACTGCCAGAATTTGACGCTGGGTTGGTACACCACCTGAAACCAGCGTTCATCGCTGTAGCTGACTTCGGTGGCTTGCGCGGTCAATGGGCCGATACCGCCGGATGGAACCACCTGGCGATTGCCGGCCGCGAGTGCGTTAAGCAGCGTGCTCTTACCAACTCCTGAGTTTCCCAAGAAGCAAATCGTGACATCGTCAGATTGCGCAATCAGACGAGTGAGGCGCGCGTAATCTCCTAACAGCGGCGGCAGGCGATCCGCGGCATGCTTCTCGAGAAAGGGTCTGGCCTGCTTTTCGAACCACTCAACCAACTCAGCTTCATTCATTTTGGCATCCTGGTTGGTCTAGGTAGTCACCGTCATTGTTTGTTACAGACTTGACCCTGCACGAACTCTGCAAAATCTGCCTCCTTGTAATAGAGATCAGCCAAGGCGGGAAGGCAGGAGAAATTGAGGGTCATCGGATCGGATCCCGCGGGCTGAAACATGGCCTGGCGCCTATGGTCCGCTGTTTGAGGCACCCAGGTTATTGGTACCAACAGGTGCGATGCTTAACGCAACCGAGCGCGCTGGAAGGATGCCGCAGTTCTGGCAACGTCCAGGAAACGTTTTCGGAATTCGCGCGATCGGAGAAATTCAGAGAATGGCGGCCACCAGATACGGCCGTATGACGAGGCGCACACTGTTGTGTGGGCAATCTCGATAAGACTCGGGATCGCACTCACCTCTCCGGGCGCGTGCGCCACGCGGCATCAATCTCTGGACATTGGATGCGCTTTGGTGGTGGTTGGGAAGTGCCGAAGAATTATTTGCCAAGGCACACTAGAACGTAGGCGCGATGCCAACCCGAAAAAGAAAATCTCGACCAAAAGCCCAGTCGGGCGACGTGAACAAGAACGGCCAGAAACTCGTTCGCAAGACCGAAGCCGTTGGCAACCATCGCTTCAGTCGGCGCTGGGTGCTTCACTGCACGCTTTGCAGCCACGAGTATGGTGCCAACGGTTGCGACTTTCATGTTCGGAAATGCCCGAAGCCGAAGTGCCAGGGGGGAAAGAGGGGCTTGTTGGTGCCGGCGATGGCGACGAGGATCTAGCTGTAACCGCTGTCGTAACCGCGAGCTATTCGGGCGTACGCTTGCGCAGGCCGTGTGGCTCGGTCCCCTTACTTCATCGCTAAATGACGTTTGTAACCAGCGTGCAACCGCTGGGGTCTGAAGCACGTAGGGGCCGCGACCACGCGCGTTTTGACTCCCGCATCGGTTATGCAGAGGTCGCCCATGCAACAGCCGCACGTTCCCATGCCTAAGGTGCCGTACCGATCTGCGAGGGCGAGTGTTGTGAATTTGATGCCGCAAGTTTGATTGTTGCGCCACCCTGCAGCGGCGAATCCCCAAATACCGCCCCTAAATCGCACCGAATCTCCGACGTAGCCCTGCCCGACTGATCCCATTCTTGTTTTTCAGCAATGCTGAAAAACGAGCAGCGTCGGTGCAAACTAAGAGCACTCAGACGGAGTGCATTCAATGTTCAGATCCAGACATCCATTCATCGTTTTGTCGCTGGTCGCGGCCGCCATAGCTGTTGCTTCGCTGGCGAGCTGCGACACCAAAGGCCCCGCGCCAAAAATAACGATCGTCTATACCGCGCCTCATCCGGTGATCAACGACATCATCGCTGGCTTCAAGCAAACGGTAACGAGCAGTTACCCTGGCGCAGTGTTTTCCGAGCGGCATGCGGAAGGGCGGCCAGAGCAATATGGCACCGTTGTCCTAGGAGCGATAAGCAACTCGCCCACCATTCTTGCTCCGATCACCACTCCTATTACCAAGCTAGCAGTCGAACAAACACGTGGCCGCATCCCCATAGTATTCATGGGAGTGACCGATCCCGTTGGCGCGGGTGTCGCCAAGTCTCTCCAAGCACCAGGTCTTGCCACCGGATCGAGCGACCTTTGCCCGTTTTCCGAGTTGCTTCGGATTGCGCGATCGGCTCTGCCAAAAGCAACGCGACTGGGCCTCCCCTACAACCCAAGCGACCAACCGGCCGTCTTCGGTCGCTCTCAGTTACTCGCGATTGCCCCAAGTTTTGGATTCACAATTGTAGACCAGCAGATCACGTCTGCGAGCGAACTTTCTACGAGTGTGACTAACCTCGCCAGCCGAGCCGATGCAATCGTCATCGCTGCCGATAACCTGATGATGGAGAACCCATCTGCCGTTGTCTCAGCGGCAGCAGCAGGCGGCAGGCCAGCATTCGCTTGCGATACAGCCTCTATCAACGCCGGCGCGGTCGCAGGTGTAAGCGTAAACTACAAACAGGTAGGTGAGCTTGCGGGCTTACTCGCTGTTCAGGTACTCCAAGGCAAGGCGCCGGGTGTCCTGCCTGTTGCAGTCCTGAGATCGGGCGGAGTTGTCGTCAACAAGAAGGCGGCATGCGAAGCGCATATCGCACTGCCGCCCGATCTCCTTACGAAGGCAGTAGAGGTCATCAACCGCGACTACGTCTGCAAATCTCCATAAGGGGTTGAATCCGCGATGCTCTCCTTCGCAGATAATGTATTGTACGAAGCTCTGCCCTACTGCCTAGTGGGCCTCGGAGTCGTGCTTACGTTCCGATATCTGCGAATGATCGACTTGACGTTCGCGGCGTCATTTGTTGCAGGCCCCGCGATCGCGGCAACGATGCTAGTCAACGGCGCACCGTTCTGGCTCGCGCTTTCAGCTGCGATCGCTCTGTCCGCGCTCTTGGCTGCCTCAACGCTTGCACTAATGCGCCTTGTCGAACTTGATGGATTACTGGCCGGGCTACTTTCAGCCTTCGCCGGCTTCGCGGTCACGTTGTTGTTCACGCAAGGGACACTAAGCCTTCACGACACGGCGACGCCATTTGATGCGCTCAAGCAGTTCGACTTTGATTGGGTCCAAGGGACACTACCGCTTCATCCGTCGCAAATCGCCTTGTTCCTGCTTGTCGCCGCAAGCTCGAAACTTCTAGTCGATCAGGTCATCCTCAGGTCTGAATTCGGCCTGGCTTTCCGAGCGATGGAAGATGAGCGCAGCAGAGCGACGTTGCTGTCGTCGATCGGGCTGACCCACTGGCAAATGCTCAGCTTCGGCGTGATCGTCGGAAATGTACTTTGCTGCACCAGTGGACTGCTCGTGATGTTTAAAGAGGGACAGGTCACTGCCACTCGTGGATTCGACGCAGTAATTACCGTAATTGCTGCCTACCTACTCGGAAACATGCTCTTCGAAAAGCGAGCCAAGTTGTCGGCGAGATCCAAGGGTGCAGCGAATTCAGGTGCAAAGCTCACCTTCGCGCTGAGCCCAACGTCAGCCGCAATTGCTGGCGTCATTTTCTACTTTGTATTGCTGGCAGCGGTTGCCCGAATTGATGTTCCCGCGTCGGTGCCGAAACTGATTATGGTTGCCCTAATAGTAATTAGCTTCATCGGAACGCAATGGCAAAACATTGTTGCCCGATGGGAACTGGCTTCGAGGAACCACACGACCGTTGTGCCACCCAACGAAGCGTTCGAGGCAATGAACGTGATTGTCGAATACCCGGGCTTTTCACAAGTAACGAGGGTGATCGACAAGGCTAATCTGAGATTGCAACCAAGCACCGCGACGCTTCTGGTCGGAGCAAATGGATCTGGCAAATCCACGTTCCTCCGTTTCTTGGCAGGAAGGTTGCCAGGATCCGGTGACGTGAGAGTTCCGACGGAGGGTGTGATCAGGCGGCGTCGCGCGCGGAGACGCCACAGCATCGTTGGGTACGTAGCACAAGAGGCACAGCTTGCTTCAGCTGGCACACTTTCAGTTTTGGAGAATCTTGCACTTTTTGAAGTCGGGACGTCGGCTACGATGACGCGCCATTGGCAACGCCCAGACGCTTCGGCTTTGCCAGCTTCAGTCGCCAGCCTTGTCAAGGCTGCAGGAGACGCGACTGCCAACACTCTTTCAGCAGGACAACGACAGGTTTTGAATATTGCGTCGCTAATCGTCCGAAAGGACGCGCCGCGCATAGTGTTGCTAGATGAACCCCTAACCCACCTCGATGAAAGCAATGCGAGCATGTGCGTTGATCTGATTGAGCGCCTCCTTCGCGAGGAGAAAACGCTCTTAATCGTTCAACATGACATCAAGCCTGATGTGGTTTCTGACGCTTCACCATCTCGGACGCGTCTATCGGCCCTTCTTTCTGACGTCATTTATCTTGACCAGATTCAACAATCCAATCCACCATGAACGAAAGCACTGCACGCACGCGAGGAAAGCAGCTGCGCAGCGAGGCAATAGTCTCGACCCTAAAAGAAGAAGCACGCCTTCAGCATCGGCTGGTTCAAGCCTCCCTCGCACACTTCACCCACACACACGCCGATCCCTTCACGCACGAAAAACTCCTTGGCCGCAACAGCGCCGCTGCCAGTGGAGACGCAACTATGGAATACTGGAGGCGCCGAGGCGCAATAACACCAATCGTCAATCTATTTGAGCCGCTGCTTATTGAAGGTGAGCAGCCGGTCTTTGCTAGTATTTCTCTTAAAACTGTTTCCGCCGGCCCAACCGTATATGTTCCAGTCCCCTACGGTATTTTAGATTCGGGAGTGGAGACATTGAGGGACTCACTCTGGATTAACGCCGGCCAACGGCGCCTCGAAGTGAATGCAATCGACCTTGAAAGTGTTTTGCGCACAGTTTCTCATGCATTTACGAACATCTCGTACTCGGTGCGACTCGACGATGGCCCCCGGTTCGGTTGGCTTGCGTTCGCGCACACAGAGAACCAAGCCATCTACATACCAGATGTACTCGCCGCCGGAACGCATCAACCCCCTGAAGTGATTTCGGAATCGACATTCGAGGAACCATTTCTCGGCATGGCGAGCGTTCTCTACTTACCAATTGATATTGGCACTCAAACATCCGCGACAGCTCCAGCTGTTCTGATGCTGTGGTCCCCGGTGCCTAAGCGCTGGGACGGAATCTTCCAAACGGCTAGTCAAGAGTCGCAATTTGCAGTGGCGGATTTTGACGGCGCGCCCCGTGCTGCACTTACCAAGTCCATGGATTGGCTAGAGGACGTGTTAGAGCGAGATCAAAGCGAGATCGATCGCACCGAATTGGAGTCTTTGAGCTTGATCATGGCGCTACACGATTGGGTCAGCCGGCAAGATCCAACGATTCAGGCAGCCATCAATGAGTTTTTTCACAGCTCCACAGCACTGCTGAAAGAACTGGAGCGCGATGATGCAGATACCAGTTGTTCTGTCCGCGAAGTTGCCCGTGACCTGATCAAATCTCCAGGTGGCTTCATCGTTCGCCTGGAGAAAAAATGGGATCGAACCCTGGGCAATAAGCTGATCAACGTTGCAGTCTTGGGCCTGGAGAACGAAAACCGAGATAAATCTGCATCAATTGCGGCGGCTACCCGCGACGATGCGGATCTCATGGACGTGATCCCCGCCGAAGCCAGGATAGGAATCGATCGTAAAGCCGCAAAACTGTTGGCGCGACGCCCGTGTCACAACATTGCTGCCCACGCTGAAGATTTGCTAGGTGTCAAAGTCTTGGTGACAGACAAGTTCCTCACGCTGAGATATCAGGAGGCTCCAAAGCTTGACCGCAAAGCTAGGATCATCGGCTCACAAGCGGCCTTCCATCGGTACTTTGCAGCCAGACGAGGCCTGATGGTGCCTCAGATTAGCGAAGACAACGAAGGGGGTGGGTTAGGGTTGTGGTTGTACCGCGTCGTTGCGCTACGAAGGAATATTTTCATACGCTTGTATGTATCTCCATCCGGCGAGAACTGGCACACAGATGTAGTTATTCCCTTGTTGTCGAGAGCAGGACGTTAGTGGCGCGCACACTCACAATTCTCGTTTACGAAGACGACGATGTCCACGTCAATCAGTTGATCACTGCCTTCTCGAAGCAGCTCAAGAACGGAACCACTGTCCGCCTCGTTTGGTTCCGCGACGGTTTTGACCGACGAAATGACGATGACGACCCGAACTGCTATCCGGCTCGAGTCAAACCTGAGTATGTTCCCACTGTAATCGAGCTGAGTGCAAAGGGGACTCAGCCGCAAAGTCGCGGCGCCCAATCTTGGTGGCAGTCTGAGTTCGATGGCGCCGTCTTAGATATCTACGATGGTGACCTAACCCCGGTCGGTAGAGAATTCGGTGACTGGTTAGCAACGGCGGAGTTTGCTGGGCCAGTATTCGTCGTCTCAAGACTCGGCCACGATACCGGCTGGTTTACGTCGCTGCGGAATGTTCGCAACGGCCGTAAGGGCGACGGACGGTGGGCACAGAATGCGGTGGATTTCCTATTGCAGAACTGCAAACCCGGACAAACCCTTGTGAACTATCGCGGGCGGGAACCGAAAACGTTGTTGAAAGAGTTCGACAGCGCGGCGACTCGGCGTGCTGCTCGTGGACCAGGATCGCCCAAGTTGCCACCTTGGGATTGCTGCTACTTTGGCGAAGATTCGGGCGCTGCCCGCGCTCTAGGTTCGTTCTTTCGAATGGAGTTCTTCGACGGCGAGGCTGTGCACGACCGACAAGATTTACGAAAGATCTTGGTAGAAGCAGACAGACGCAGCGGAGTGCGACCAAAAGTAATCTGGATCGATTGCCAAACCGACGACAGCTGTCTGTCTGACTCATTGATGGAAGAAGTTGGCAACACGATTAATCAAGTATCGTACTTGCCGATCGCGGTCTTTCTTGCGAACAAAACCGATGTTTCAACGGACCTCTTGCACAAGCTGACCGCTTCGGTTGCCCATCGCGACCGGATTTTGCGGCAACCAAATCTTTGGCTCGGCGACACCATCAATCAGCTGGCGGACGCCTACGATCATTTCCGCACCACGGTCGAGCAAGCAGGGTCTCGTTTCAGCGCGCTTAGCTCTCCCGGGAAGAATGGTGTCATACACTGGAATGAAGGAATGCTAGATGCGGCCGCCCAATTCGTAACTAAACTGATCCCAGCGTTTGTTGCCGCGAGATCAACTGCGCGCCTCGTCGGCACAGGCAACTACTCATCACTTGTGGAGTGGGTTAGCTCTAGTTCGGCGAAGACGCTCAACACACAGCTACCAGGCCTATTACGAAACATTGTGAAGCCTTTGGCCGAGAAAGGGTTGATTGGTGAGCAGCAAGTGCGCCTTTTCACCCGCAACGATGATAAGTAGCCGCCCACAAGGACGCTAGCCATGCCGCCGAGAGTATTTTTGACCACACCGCCGCTCAACATGGCAGAAACGCCGCTCCAGTACCACCGACCACTGGCACCCCTCGGAATTGCTTACCTGGGTGCGATGCTTGAAGACAGGTATAGCGGTGGAGCTTGGAGTCAGTACGTTGAAAAAAGGGTGCAGGGTAAGGTAGCGCACCCCTACGCATCCTGCGGTGTGGTTCGGGCTCTCGACAACATGCGCTTATCGTTTTATGGTCAGTACAGTTACGAACGCTTGCGTTCTCAGATCGCAGACCACGCAACCGGCGCTAAAGAGGACGAGCTTTTTATCGGCCTGTCGGTACTGTCAGATGGCATGCATGACGCGCGACGGATGCTAATCAAGCTGCGAAGGGAATTTCCCCGAGCTAAGATAGTCGTTGGCGGGCCGCATGCGACCTTCTTTCCAGACGACTTCTACTCTGTACCTGAACGGCGCGAAGGCCCTCTCGCTGACTTTGTCGTGCGCAACGAGGGCGAACTCGCAATTCTCGGAATCGTAGAGGGCAAGTTCGACACTCCGGCTGACCTCGAAAGGAACGCACACCGCTACGGCATCAATCCGCATGCCTGCACCTACCATGACGACTACCGTGTTATCGATGGCGGCCAATACGCGGCTCCCGCGGCTGGGTTTGGCGCACATGTATTGGACGCACTACCGCCGCCGGCTTATTTCTTGTTTGAGGACGAGTCGGGGTCCCTCCCTTACGAACCAGATCGGCGATATGGACTGCAGGCACCCGCAGCGAACATTAACTCCAGCCGCGGCTGTCCCCACAAATGCACCTTCTGCACGATTCCGATGTTGGTGCCCGGTTATCGAACACTGTCAGCACAGAGAATCTTGCAACTTATGGAATTCCTGTCCGTTCAATACGGCGTTCAAAGCATCTTCTTTCGCGAGGACAACTTTATTTATGAGGGCGGAACAATCGCCGGCAGTCGGTGGAACGACGTAGAAGATTTCTGCAAAGAGCTGAAAAAAAGACTGCCCGACATGAAATGGGCAATCGAAGCGCGTGCGGATAATTTAGTGCAACCCACGCCGTCTGGACCGTCTCGGATCGCGCATCTCGCTGATGCCGGGCTCACTGGGATCTACGTCGGTGTGGAATCTGCATCAGACGCGATGCTAAAGCTGTATGTGAAAGGTTCAACGGTCAACACAATGTCTGAGGCAATACAGGCATGTGGCAGTCACAACGTCGCCGTAGTGACTACAGTTTGTTATGGGGATCCGGACATCTTCCTGCGGCGGGACTATCCGCTCATCGACGATGCCGACGATCACTACAAATTCAACCTTATTGAGCAACGCGAGCGCATCCTGGGTGAAACGCGCGCATTCCTCGATCACCACGAAATTCCGCTTGAGCGACGTGAAGAATATGCGCTTGTTGGCATACCCGTGAGCGCAATATACAAATTGTTAGATCGTGAAAGGGTGAAGTTTCCCGCTCTAGTAGAGAGCGTCGATACCGAAAGTCGGTATCTGTACCCGAAGGGCTTCCGTTGGTGGGCGAACGCGATTTACGATCTGAAGCGTCGCGTTCGCCCTTACGTCTCTTATGACTACAGGCCACCTATCTAGGTTCAGCGGGCACCAAACATGCGGCGCAGAACACTCGCCACAAGCAAGACGGTAAGACCGGCCATCAAGCCCAGACCAAATGCCTGCTCACCCGCCAGCATTTGCGTTATCCAGCGGAATGCAACCTCGTCCACACCGAGATAGGAGAGGTATTCACCGATCAGCCAGCTAACAAACCAACCTAGCCCACTGAGAACCAGCAGTCTCAGTGGCTTTACGCGCAGGATCGCGTAGACGACGAGAATCAACACAACGCCGGCGACAAAAGTGACAGAGATAATCTCGCTCATCTTGTTCGTTCCGTGTCTGCTTGGCGCACCGCTGGCGACCTACGCAAGCTCGCTGAACGCCCAGCAACTGCGAATATCTGTTGCTTTGGGCCAACCGGCGCCGTGCAAGGAATCATTCGGGCGCGCCCAAGAAATGCGTTGTCGCTGTTCAAAAGAACTCAGAACCGCGTTCAAACATTCCAGCATCTGGGTTGCATTGGTCTGAGAAACCGCCACTATTTCGCGGTTATGCCCTGTGGCCGCGGCACTCAGGCCTCCGATATTCCGTCGACTAATGGTTTGTCACTAGGAACAGGCAATCCCGCCCGCCGACGTGAAATCGTCGTCAGCCTGCCAAAACCGCCCATACATCGACAACCCATCACCAAGTTCTTTCGCAAACCTCCTACCGAATCAACGTGCGCGGCATTCGTTTGAGCCGCCCGGCGCACACGACAACGACGCTGAGGATGACGCGGATGGCTTGACGCACAGAATCTGCGTTGGTCATCCCTCGCCGCAACAGACACCTTTCAGCGATCAGTCTGGAAGTCTGACGGTCTCGCTTCCGGTCACCCTCCTGTTCTCCCCAATAGGAAGATCCAATCCAACAAACCAACCCTCGGCGGCAGGCGTGAACTCTCGGTCGGCGAGCCAATACGCCCACGCGTTGAGTATTTCCTCCATCACGTTCGGCAATTCGTCGACATCGGACTTGTTGGAAACGGAAACTTCCCCGCCAGGAATCTCAATCCGAAATATTCGCTGCCGCCGCTTGATCCCGTCCTTAGGGTAAGGGACGTACGCTTCGAAGAAGCACTCAAACGGCGCTCGCGACAACGAAGCTGACTCCGGTACACGTGGTTTGGTACGCGCAGACTCAGCGTTGGTCATCCACTGACCGTAGTAGGCGGCGACCCGCTTACCCTCGATCCAAAGCCGCAGTCGTCCATATACATCCGCTCGGTCGAGGGTCATGTGAGCAATCAATATTTCTCGCGCATGCTCGACGTCATCCGGCAGCTCGTCGTTGAACACGCGCTTCAATCTCTTCGGCAGTACGTCTGCAAACAGCTTCTCTAGTTCAGGCCCCCATTGGTCGATCCGATCGAATTCGAAGACGCAATTGTCTTGTCGTTTGGTCTGGCGTGTCATGGCTCAAGCCCCAAACGCGCGATCGAGCGATTGAACCGCCTCGGCGCCACCCTTCACGGCCTGCGTATAGTGCCCGAGCGTCACCGTTGGGTTCGCGTGACCAGCGAGTTTGGCGACGAGCCCCACCTCGACCCCTTGCGCTTGCAAAGTCGAAATGAACGTGTGCCGCGCGCTGTGCGGCGTGACGTGCGGAAGACCTAGTCGCTTCAGCCCGTACATCCAAAATCGCTTGCGGAAGTTCGCGTAGGTGAGCGCACCACCGCCACCGACGCGAGACTGCGGCCACGCGCGCACGATGCCGGGCGTGGGAAATACGCGATAGAGTTCTCCACCGCGTCGCGGGCAGCGCACGCGCCACTCCAACAGAAGTTGACGCAGCAGTGCCGTCATCGGGATTTCGCGCCGACCGGCCTCGGTCTTCGTCATCTCGCATAAGTCGCCGAGGTCTTCCTGAATGCGGCGGATGTGTACGACGTTGGCATCGAAATCGACGCATTCCCACAAGAGGCCAAGCTGTTCGCTCGGTCGGACGCCGGTGAGGAATGGGAAGGCGAGATAGATCGCGCGATCACGGTCCTGCCGCGCGTCCTTGAGTACCAAGGCCACCTGTTCCGGCATCAAGATCGTCTTCTTGGCTTTGTGGCGACCGCGACCGGTCTTCGGAACGACGGCAAGGCGCAGATCGAAGTCCTCGGCCGCCATCTCTAGCGCGGCCTTCAGGAACATCTTCGCGCGGTTGGCGGCGTAGAGGCCGACCTCGGTCGCGACCAGCTTGTGCCAATTGCGAATATCGAACGGCGTGAGGTCTTGAATTCGGGTGTCGCCGATGTGCTGGAACACTTCCACGTCGTCCGGCACGGCGCCGTTGCGCGTGTATTCCGCGCGTGTGTCGCGGGTGCCACGGACGATCGGTTGCACGATGTTCTTACAACCGTCGCGATATCCGCGCAGCGTACGGGCCTTCACGTCGCCCTTCTTGTTCTCCAGCCACCTAACGACCGCGTCCTTGACCGTCAGGCGGCTACGGTCGGCCGCCATGCGACCGGTCGCGTGCTCGGCGATGAGGGCGTTGCGCCGCTCGAGGGCATCCTTGTGGCGCTCGAAGAACTCCTGACGCCGCTTACGTGTCCGGGGGTGTCTATAGTTGAGGACGTAACGGGTC
>JABFRX010000032.1 GCA_013140995.1 Alphaproteobacteria bacterium
TGTCCGGAAGCTGCAGATCGAGGATGATGATGTCGTAGTCGTACAGTTTGCCGAGGTCTACGCCTTCCTCGCCAAGATCCGTGGTGTAGACGTTAAAGCCTTCAGACTTGAGCATCAGTTCGATGCTCTGCGCCATCGCGCTGTCGTCCTCGATCAAGAGAACTCTCATGTGCCTCTACTCTCCCCTCGCGACCCGGGTACAACCGGGAGCCCTTGTTGGTTCATTCACCATCGAATCTAAGTGGTAATGCTTAATAAAGCTTAATCGCGAAGGCACCTTCGTAAATTCGCCAGTGAAAAATGTCAGCTGGCTGACGTATTCCGGCGACACCATCAGCTTAGGGCAACCTTAAGGGCACTTCAGCCATAATCGCCCGTGGTTTAAGTGGGCTTACTCATGTGCCCTCTGATGCGTGCAAGCGGTTCCGCTTGCGGTCCGGATCGTTTGGTCTGCGGCTTCGCGCCGATTCCGGTGCGCGCAAAAGTGGTGACACAGCGGGGACGCTCGCATTCAGAGCGCAGCGTGCCGGAAGGGCGGCAAGCGGCGCAGAAGTTGCAACGGCTGGTTCAACGGCCGTGCTTTAAGGAAAACAGGGGGAAGGGTGTCATGAAATCTCGCGAGGGTTTGGTCCGGCTCCACCGGTTCCGCGTCGAGGAAATTCGCAAGCGCTTGCAGTCGCTGGACGGCATGCGCGCCGATTTGGCGAAGAAAATGAGCGACTTGGAAACGATGGTCCAAGAGGAACAGCGCCGGTCGATCAACAGCGACCTGGGGCGGCTTGCGTTTCCGTCGTTTGCACGCTCGATCCAGGCGCGCCGGGAGAATATTCAGCGCACGCTGAGCGAGGTCGAGAAACAGGCGTCGACGGTAAGCGAAGAGCTGCAGAGCGCCTACCGCGACCTCAAGAAGTACGAGATCGCGGCCGAGGGCGACGCCAACCGCGACCGCGCCGAGTATGCCCGCCAGGTACAGGCGGACCTCGCCGGGATGGCGATGGAGCGTCAGGCGCTCAAAGCCTAAGCCGCGCGGGGGAATAGCGACGGTTGGTACGGTCTCGCCGCCGCGGGGGCGGTGGCGTTGACCGGCCGCATTTCGAGTTCCATCGAGGCCAACGGATGCATGAGCGCGATCAGGCTTTCGAGCGAGGCGTTCGGGTTCAGCCAAGCCGCAATGCCTGCGTCGTCCAGGATCACCGGCATGCGGTCGTGAATCAGCGAGATCATGCGGTTCGCTTCGCACGTTACGTAGGCGAAGCTTTCGCTCAGCCGGCCGGTTGGTGAGGGTGAACGGCCCCAGAGCGCTGCAATCATCAGCGGGCGGCCGTTTCTGAGCCTGAACGTGTATTCCCGCGTTTTGACGCCGGCGACGCGCTTCCACTCATAGAATTGGTCGCTCGGCACGATGCAGCGGTGCGTGTTCAACAAGCGGCGCCAATCGACCGTTTCGACGATCGCTTCACTGCGCACACTGATTAGCGGCTGGCGTTCCGGGTCGCTGCGTCTCCATTCGGGCACCAAACCCCAGCGCATCGGCGTCAGCGCGAGCTCGCCAACGTCGCGGCGGTGGACGACCATGCGCTTGGCCGTGGGATCGCCGTCCCAGCGGCGGCGGGGGCTGATCCGCAGGGCTTCGTTGCGGCTCCATTCCTGCGCGTGCAGGCGGAGCACCTTGGCGGGGTCATTGATCTCTCTCTTGCCGAACATTTTTTTGCCACTCGCGTTTCGTCATTCGTGCCTCGGATGTGTATGTTCACTATTTGTTCACGCAAGTCAAGCATCCCGGTTGTATGACGTTGCGGCGCCGCTTCCCGCCCTCTTAGGGTTCGCGTCCATTTGGGCACGAAGGGGATCGCGATGGGTTGGCGGCGTTGGGTGGCGGCGGTGTTCGTGGCGGTGTTTTCGCTCAACGGCGTCGCCGGAGCGGCTGAGAACTGGATCGAGCTTCGCGACGGCGTGAAGGCGCGGTTCCTGACCGCGCTCAAGAGTACCGATCCCGGCCAACCCAAGGCGCTGATGGTAATGTTTGTGCTCAGCAATCCAGCCCTTGTTGCCGATCAGAGCAAGGTCATCGAGATCGCGGATCAGCTGTTCGGTCGCGTGGTGCTCGTTGCTGCGGAGGAGAAAGAGTACGCGCGTGCGATTGTGAACTTGCTGAAGTCCGAGAAAAAGGTTGGTGCGGAAACGGTGCAGGTGTTCGAGGACTTTATGTATGTGCGCGGCGGTAACGGCGTTTGGTTGCGCCAGGCCGGCCTTGAGCCCTGGAAGGTCGCGCAAGATCCGAATTGGATGCCGCCGCAGCCGGAGACAGTGCAGCTTTCGACCGGCCCCGTTTACGTCGACTATATCGGCGAGGTTTTTGCGCCCGCCGGCGTCACCAAAGCGCTCGGGGTCGAGTTGCACTCGGCGACGGCCGTCACGAACATTCCGGCCAAGTACACCGAGATCAAAGAGGTTTGGAGCCGGCTCGACCACGCGAAGCTGGCGCAAGCAGGCTTCGACTTCGTTCATATCGAAAATTACGGCGAGCCGCTGCGCGGCAAGTTCCATGTGCGTAAGCGCGTTTACCTCGACATCAGGCGTCAGCCGGATGGCACGTGGCCGGTGCTGCCGGACACGGCGCCGTTCAAAGACGGGAAGGAACCGCTCGTCGCCGGGGTGGGGCTGCAGTTCGAAGACGATGCCACGCGCTTTGCCGCGCGCGCCGTTTCGTCGATCGTGCCCGTTAGCAACCGCAGCGATAACGTCGCGGGCGTCACCCAGGGTATCGCCGTCAGTTCGCGGCGCTTGCTGACCGCGCCTTCGGCGATGGAGTTCTTGACGCCCAAGCAATGAGGCGTTTGCGGTTCGGCTTGGCCGTGGCAGACTTCTTTCAACTGCGATGCGCCGCCGAGTGAGCGGCGCTCCGTTAACATTTGAACGCGAGGACTTGCGCGACATGGCCGTAGAGCAAAAAGCCGGAGCGGATGCGATCACAGGTGAGGGCGTTGAGCTCAAGCGCGTCCTCGGACCTTGGCAGCTGATCGCGGTCGGGATCGGCGCGATCATCGGCGCTGGTATCTTCGTCATCACAGGGACGGCAGCTGCGCAGTATGCGGGCCCCGCGATTGTGATCTCGTTCGTGATCGCCGGCGTCGGGTGCGTGTTCGCGGGGCTCTGCTACGCCGAGCTTGCTGCGATGATCCCATTTTCGGGCAGCGCTTACACCTACGCCTATGCCGCGTTCGGTCGGTTTGCTGCGTGGATCATCGGCTGGGACTTGGTGCTCGAGTACGGGATGGCGGCGGCCAGCGTCTCGGTTGGCTGGTCGGGCTATTTCTCGGCGTTTATGACCAGCATCGGATTGCCGCTGCCTGCGGCCTTGTCGTCGGCGCCGATCACGATCAAAGAAGGTCTTTTTGTCACCACGGGCGCGATCATCAATCTGCCGGCGGTCGCCATCATCGGATTTCTGACAGCGCTTTTGATTGTCGGCATTCGAACCTCGGCTACCGTGAACGGTCTTATGGTTCTGCTGAAAGTCGGCATTGTCGTTCTCGTGATTTTGTTCGGTCTGCCGTTGATTCAGATGGCGAACCTCGTGCCCTTCATCCCGGAGAACACGGGCACGGTTGGCGAGTACGGCTGGTCGGGAGTCTTGCGCGCGGCCGGCGTGATCTTCTTTGCCTATATCGGCTTTGACGCCGTGTCGGTGGCGGCGCAAGAAGCGAAGAACCCGCAGCGCGATATGCCGATCGGCATTTTAGGGTCGCTCGCCATCTGCACCGTGCTCTACATCTTGATGTCGCTAACCATGGTCGGCTTGACGCCGTACTCGACGCTGAACGTCGCCAATCCGGTGTCGGTTGCGGTCGGGGCGACCGGCGACCAGCTCGCTTGGCTGTTGCCGCTCGTCAATTTGGGGGCCATCGCCGGTCTTTCGACCGTTATTCTGATCTCGCTCTACGGTCAGAGCCGCATCTTCTATTCGATGTCGCGCGACGGGCTGTTGCCGTGGTTCGACAAGGTCAGTCCGACGTTCGGCACGCCGGTTCGGGGTACGCTGATCATTGGTGCGTTCTCGGCGCTGTTCGGCGGCCTGTTTCCGCTCGATATTTTGGGTGAACTCGTTTCGATCGGGACATTGCTCGCGTTTATTCTGGTCTGCATCGGCGTCGTCGTGTTGCGCTATACGAAGCCGAACGTGCACCGGCCGTTCAAGACGCCGTTTTCGCCGATCGTTCCGATTCTGGGCGTCATCGTTTGCGGTTTGATGATGGCATTGCTGCCTGCCGATACGTGGATCCGTCTCGGCGTCTGGTTCATCCTTGGCCTCGTGATCTATGCGCTCTATGGCGTCAGACACGCGCGTAAGCCCACGTGGATGATCGGCGACGCGTTGCCTCCGGCGAAGTAGCTATTTCGCGGCGGCTTTTTGACCTGCGGGTTGCGCCGCTTTCTTTCGCGGCGCGACTTTGAGTGCGTGGGCGACGTTGGCGGCCATCTTGTCGGCCATGTAACCCAGGTCGTTGATCGCGCCGTCATACGTGCCGCGCCAGACCGGGTGGCGGCTGTTGGCGAGTCTGAGGGCGATGACCAGGCGCGGGCCGAACTTGCGCACTGTGCCTTCGACGGACAGCGCCGAGCCGCCGTCGCCCATGTGCGGTTCAAGGCGTTGGAACCCTTTCAGGCGCGCTGTCAGTTCGCGCGCGATGGTCGTGCCCAGATAGAGATGGTTCGGGTCAGGCCTCAGTTCCTTCAGCGGTTTGATCGTCAGGCGCAGCGGGCCTTCGACCGGAATCGGCTGCGGCCGGGTGCGCATCAACTGGCGCACCACGAAGGCCAGGATCAGCGCCACCGCTCCTAAGCCTGCCAAAATCCACAATTGCTCGTCAGCAGGCGGCATGTTCTCTCAAACGCGATGCAGCGATTTTGGCGCGCTTTGGAGCGCACGCGCTAATATCGCGAACCGGACTCAATCCAAGCGCCCCGCGTTTCACTTGTCCAGAAGGAAGGTTGCCCATGTCGTTCGGCGAGAGCATAGCGCCCGTAATCGGCCGTTGCATGTTGGCGGCGCTGTTCATTCTGGCGGGTGTCGGCAAGCTGCAAAACTGGGACGAGACGGCGGCGGCCATGACGGCGCACGGCGTTTCCGCGGCGGGGCCGTTGCTGGCACTTTCGGTCGTGATCGAAATCGGCGCCGGACTGGCGCTCGTCGCCGGGTTTCGCACGCGGTTGATGGCGCTGGTGCTGTTTCTTTTCACGCTCGCCGTCAGTTTCGTGATGCACGATTTCTGGGCGATCGCCGATAACGCAGAACTTGCGCGCACGGAGATGCAACTCTTCGCCAAGAACATGGCGATAGCTGGGGGGCTGTTGCTGCTTGTCGGGATGGGTGCCGGCCGGCTGTCGTTCGACGGCTGGCGCGGCGAGGAAGAGTAGGTGCTATTCCAACACGCTGGGCCGCATCATGTCTTGGCGCGTTAGGCTGAAGACGATGATGAGGAACGAGTAAGCGACGTATTCCGCCGCGAGCGATATCGGCTCAAGCTTCGGGATCATCGCCTGAATTTGTGCCGGCAGCGTGTCCATCGTCGCGCCGGTCAGCACCAGAATTCCGACGTGATGGATGACGACTGCGATCGCCGCCAGAATGAAGCCCGGCAACACGCGGTTCGTGAAAACGCAAAGCACCAAGCTGAGCGGGAGCGCGAGAATGACCCAATCCAGCGTGAAGACGTGGATCACGAGATCGACGAACTGCTTTTCCATTTTCGTTCCCACCAAAGCCCAAGCGGCGTTCTCGCGCCTGCCCAGTCAATCCCCCAGATATTGTCACAAACTTCGTCCGGCGGCGCGCCCCAAATTGCCCCGCCGGTCGCGTCAGGTTAGGCGCCTTCGAGCTAGTGCCCGCCGGAGCCCACCGAATTCTTGATGGTATGAACGACCGTAATCACGATGGCAAACGCCAGGAAGAAAACCGTGAGGTCGCCGACCGACATGACCTTCAGATCGTTCCAAGCGGTTGTCGGCAGAGCCACCGGATTCGCCCCTTGGGTGATCGAGTAGCCGAGTTTTACCAAGCCGTAGAGAACGAGCGAGCCGACCGTGACCTGAACGATCCGCCCCCAGTTGCCGAGCTGCATGCCCGCCGCCACGACCACAACCAACATGATCAACAGCGATATCGTGTCCGCCCCGCCGAAGACGCGCGAAACGATTGCCAGCATCTCGTTCAAGATGCCCATAATTCCGTCCATAAGTCCGCCGGTTTCCATTGCCTCAACCCTCCCCAGAGTTTGTTGGGGTCGAGACTACCGGATTTCCCGCAGGGCGCGAGATCCTGTGGTTTCGGAACGCTAGACTTGTGGCCGGCGTGCCACGGTGTTTTTGGCGGGATTCACCGCATGCAGGTTGGTTACCAGCACCGCGGGCGTTCGCGAGCGCGGCATGGCGTACCAAACGAAGCCCGAAAAAGACTAGGGCCGGACGTGTGAGGAGCGCTCACGTCCGGCCCTGAAACCTTTGTCGTTTGTCCGTCTACGGACTAGTTGCGGTACTGCTGGACGCGCGTGGTGCGCAGGCCGGCGAGACCGTACTTGTCGATCGCGCGCTGCCAGGCCAGGAATTCTTCGACCGTCAGCGTGTACCGGTTGCACGCCTCTTCCAGGCTCAAGAGACCACCGCGCACAGCGGCGACCACTTCGGCCTTGCGGCGAATAACCCACCGCTTCGTGTTCGGCGGCGGCAGATCTGCAATCGTCAGCGGGCTACCATCCGGCCCGATGACGTAGGTAACACGGCCTTGCCGTTCTTCACTCATCACAATACGCGCTCCCGTACTCATTACACCCCATTGCGGCAAACACTACGCCGGAGCCGCTTAAAACCACGTTTTTGAGCGTGGTTACGCGAGCCTTGTGCCAAACGACGCAACTCCCGTGCCAGACGCAAGGAAGCGTTTAGAGGTGTAAACGTCCGCGCTAATCCGGCCCTTCATTCGTGCGCGTTCTGGGGTGCCGCCGTTATGAGTTCGGATGCGATTCAGTAAGGTCCGTGAACAGTTCCTGTTTGGAACGTTTGTTAGGGACAAGCGGCCCGTGTTCTCGCGCAAAATATATTTTGTCACCAATCCCTGAAAACCTAGGCGGAATGGGCGTGCCTTCAAGGGGGCAGCGGCGTTCCGGCAGGTTGCTTGGGAGGCCGCCCTGCCTATATTTCGCGGCCCCATGAGCCAGAGCCACGATATCCGTACACTGATGAACCTGCCCGGCGAGCCGGCGCGGACGCGTGTGGTTGCGGCCATGTCGGGCGGGGTGGATAGCGCGGTCGCGGCGGCGCTGGTGAAGCGCGCGGGCTTTGACGTCGTGGGCGTCACGCTGCAGCTTTATGCGAGCGACGGGCAGCCCAAGCGCAAGGGTTCGTGCTGCGCGGGGCAGGATATATACGACGCGAAGGCGGCGGCCGAGCGCATCGGTATTCCGCACTACACGCTCGATTATGCGGATCGATTTAAGAAGTCGGTGATGGAGGATTTCGCAGCGTCCTATGCGCGCGGCGAGACGCCGATCCCGTGCGTGAAGTGCAATGAGACAGTGAAATTTCGCGACCTGCTGGCGGCGGCGCAGGATATGGGTGCCTCGGCGCTTGTGACCGGGCATTACATCCGGCGCGTTGATGGCGCGAACGGGCCGGAGCTGCATCGGGCGGTCGATGCGACGCGTGACCAGAGTTATTTCCTGTTCGCCACGACGCGCTCGCAGGTCGACTTCGTGCGCTTTCCGCTTGGCGGGTTGCCGAAGAGCGAGACGCGTGCGCTTGCGGCGGAGATGGGTCTGGCGCTCGCCGACAAGCCGGATAGCCAGGACATCTGCTTCGTGCCGAACGGGCGTTACAGCGATGTTGTCACGAAATTGAGGCCGGGCGCGATTGAGCCCGGCGAGATCGTTGATGTGTCGGGCCGTGTGCTTGGGCGGCACGACGGCGTGATCAACTTCACGGTCGGGCAGCGCAAGGGGCTTGGGTTGTCCCATCACGAGTCGCTGTTTGTGGTTCGCATCGATGCGGCGAAGCAGCAGGTGGTGGTAGGGCCGCGCGAGGCGCTGGCGACCAAGCGCGTGCTCCTGCGCGATATGAATTGGCTGGACGCGCCGCTCACGAGCGACCCACGTGCAGTATTGGCGCGCGTGCGTTCGACTCGCGAGCCGGTGCGTGCGGAAATTCGTGCCGTCAACGGCGGCATTGAGGTTGAGCTTCTGGTACACGAAGAAGGCGTCGCGCCGGGGCAGGCATGCGTGCTCTACGACGCGCCGGAGCCCAGCCGCATGCTTGGCGGCGGCTGGATCGTGAAGGGTGAGACCGCTCTCGCGGCTTAACGTCCGTTTGCCTTGACACGGTTCGGGGCCGCGCCTTACATCCGGCCCTCTTTTTCCGCGTGGCAGCGTAGCTCAGCGGTAGAGCAGGGGAATCATAATCCCTTGGTCGGCGGTTCAAATCCGTCCGCTGCTACCAATTTTCCTACTTATCTCCCGACATTGACAGCAGGTCTGCTCCTTGCGGGCACCTCGCTTTGTGGGCCGCTGGCCTGCGGTTGGCTAGTCGCAAGTCATTTAGTTTGTAACGCAAACTAGTTTGTGTATATGTTTAGGGGCGAACGGCAAGGAAGAGGTGGGTGATGTTCAGCAACGGACGCGATGCCGCGCACGGTGGGGATGAGACGGCGCGGGAGGACAACGTTCCGATCGGCTATCTCCGCGCGTTCGTCACGGTCTTGGTCGTGGCGCATCACGCAATGATTGCCTATCTGCCGGACGCGCAACAGCCGACGGTGGCGGCGTGGACGTCGAAGACTATGCTTTGGACGGCGTTCCCTATCGTGGATAGCCAACGTGTGCCCGAGTTCGGTCTTCTGATCGGTATCAACGACATATTTTTCATGTCGCTGATGTTCTTTATTTCGGGCCTATTTGTGTGGCCGAGCCTGACGCGCAAGGGTGCGATCGCCTTTGCAGGCGATCGGATCGTTCGCCTTGGGTTGCCGTTCGCCGTCGCCGCGGCAATTCTAGCGCCGCTTGCCTACTATCCTTCTTATTTGCAAGGCGGTGGCGCGCCGGATTTAACGTCGTATGCGGACGCTTGGCTTTCGCTGTTTTCGCTGAATGCTTGGCCGGCGGGGCCCGCGTGGTTCCTGTGGCTGCTGCTGGCGTTCGATTTGCTGGCGGTGATCGCTTACGTGATTGTGCCTCGGTTCGGCGTCGCGCTCGGGCGCCTGTCGGCGAATGGTGATCGCCAGCCGTTGCAATACATCACTGGTCTCATGATTGTCTCGGGGGCCGGATTTCTGGCGATGAACCTTTATCTCGGCTACGACGCGTGGGTGCATTGGGGGCCGTTCTTTGTGCAGGCTGGCCGCGTGTTGCACTATGCGGTTTATTTCTTCGCTGGCATTGGCGTCGGCGCTTACGGCCTCGATCTGGGTCTGCTCGATGTGTCGGGTAAACTTGCGCGGCGTTGGTGGTTGTGGTTGCCCTTTGGTTTGGCCGCCTTTGTCGCGCTGACGGCAGCGTTTCTGGCCGCGCTTGGTGTGAAGTTCCAACCGCAATTGCCTTGGACTATCGCGCTGTGTGGGTTGTTTGCGATCGCGTGCGCATCGTTGTCATTTTCGCTGGTGGCGGTGTTCGTGCGCTTCTTCAAGCGCGCCGGTCCGGTGTTCGATAGCTTGCGCCGCAACGCCTACGGCATCTATCTGTTGCACTATGCCTATGCCATTTGGTTGCAATTCGCGCTTCTTGGCGCGCCGCTTACGGGACTTGAGAAGGGCGGGATCGTTTTCGCGACGACGCTTCTGCTCAGTTGGGCGACGACGGCGCTGTTGCGGACTTTCCCAAGTATTGCTCGTGTGATCTAGGCAGACGAAAAAGGAACAGCTCATGGACTGCGACACTCAGAGCGCGCGCGACGATCTGGCCTACATGCGCGCCATCATCGAAGCCGGCAATAGCCGTACCGCCATGGCAGGCGGCGAGGCCTTCGTCGCCGGCGGCTTGATCTATGGCGCTCAATGTCTTGTGCAGTGGCTCGGCGCGACCGGATTGGTGGAGTTGTCGAAGCTCGGCTGGCTGGTTTCAAGTTTAGGGCCCACAGTCTTGTTTCTCGCGTGGCTCGGTTGGTTCATCTGGCGCACGCGGGGCCTCGTGCAGCCGAGGGCGCAGAAGGCGATCAATGCGTTTTTCGCGGCCGCGGGCAGCGCCAATCTCGTGCTCGTGGTCGTGGTTGGCATGCTGGCGGCGCGCAAGGAGAGTATCGAGATTTGGGAACTCTATCCGTGTTTCGTCTTTGCGATGCAGGGAGCGGGATGGCTGGTCGCCTTCATGCTGCGCAAGCAGTTATGGCTTCTGGCGGTCGCGCTCGGGTGGTTTGTAGCCACGGTGATTTTAGGGTGGGCGATCGGTACGACGACCTACATTTTGATCGCCGCGCTGAGTTTGTTATTGCTGATGGCGCTGCCCGGGTTCGTGATGATGCGGCTTGCCCGCGCGGGGGAATAGGCTCGCACGATGGCAGGATTCGACGTCGGCAAGATCGACGATGTTATCCATGGGCGGTTCCGGCTCGGCATCATGGCCTATCTCGCCGATGCGGAGGTTGCCGACTTCAACGAACTTAAGGCGTTGCTGCAGGCAACGCAGGGCAATCTTTCGATTCACCTGCGCAAGCTTGAGGAGGCGGGCTATATCAAAATCGAGAAGAGCTTCTTGGCGCGCAAGCCGCTGACGCGAGCACGCATCACGGCTCCGGGCCGCAAGGCCTTCGCCAACTATGTCGCGGCGATGGCAAAGCTGGTGGGCGAATAGGCCGGGTGCCACATTGCGCTTCGATGTCCGGGCGGACTAAACGTGTGCGGCACTTCAACGGGATTTGGGCAATGAGCGTTACGCTCGACGACATTCGCTGCGCGGCCGAGGCGATCCGGGGCCAGGTCGAGCGGACGCCGTGCCAGCGTTCGCGGACCTTGTCCCAGATCATGGGCGCCGAGGTTTTCATCAAGTTCGAGAACTTGCAGTTTACGGCTGCGTTCAAGGATCGCGGTTCGTTGAACAAGTTGTTGTCGTTGACGCCTGCGGAGCGGAAGGCCGGCGTGATCGCGATGTCGGCCGGTAATCACGCGCAGGCGGTTGCCTATCACGCGGCGCGGCTTGGGATTCCGGCTACGATCGTGATGCCGGAGACGGCGCCGTTCGTGAAGGTCAAGCATACGAAAGAATACGGCGCGCGCGTCGTGCAGAAGGGGATGGCGCTTTCGGACTGCGAGCAGACGACGAACGAGATTGCGGCGAAGGAGGGGCTCGTCTTCGTGCATCCTTACGACGACGAGAAGATCATCGCGGGGCAGGGCACGATCGGGCTTGAGATGCTGGAAGATTTTCCGGAGCTCGACACGATTGTCGTGCCGATCGGCGGCGGGGGGATGATCTCCGGCATCGCGGTTGCGGCGAAGGCGCTGAAGCCTTCCATTCGCATCGTCGGTGTGGAGACTGCGCTTTATCCTTCGATGCGCAATGCGCTTAAGGGCGGTGAGCTGGTGAGCGGCGGGCAATCGATCGCGGACGGCATTGCGGTGAAGAACGCCGGCGTGATCACGCGTGAGATCTGCCGCGAGCTGGTCGATGAGTTCCTGCTGGTTTCGGAAGAGTCCATCGAACGCGCAATTGCGCTGTTGCTGTCGATCGAGAAGACTGTGGCGGAGGGTGCCGGCGCGACGGGGTTCGCCGCGTTGCTCGAGCATCCGGCGATGTTCAAGGGGCGCAAGGTTGGGGTTGTTTTGAGCGGCGGCAACATCGATCCGCGGCTGCTCGCGAACGTGATCATGCGCGAGTTGAGCCGCGAGCGGCGGGTTCTGACGGTTGGGGTCGAGATCGAGGATCGGCCTGGGATCCTGGCGAAGGTGGCTGCGCTCGTCGGCGACGCGGGTGCGAACATCATCGAGGTTCACCACGAACGGATGCTGACCGACCTGCCTGCGAAGGGTGCGCAGTTGCGCATCACCATGGAAACGCGCGACCCGGCGCATGCTGACGCGATTTGCGCTGCGGTCCGTGCGGCGGGATATGTGGTGCGCGTGCAGGATATGAAGGCGCATCAATAGGCGCCACCCGTTACCGCTCGAACTTCACACTTAGCACGATCGACGACATCGTCTTTTGCACGCCTTTAAGGCGACCGATGGCGTCGAGGATGGTGTCGATCTTGGCCGTGGTTTCGGCGGCGACTTCGGCCATCATGTCGAAGGTGCCGGAGATGGCCGCTAACGAGCGGACTTCCGGCATTCTTTTCAGGTCGGCTGTGACGCTTGCGGCCATTTTTGGGTCGACGCTGATCATTACGTGGGCGGCGATTTGGCGTCCGGCGAAGTCTTCGCCGCTGCGGATCGTGTAGCCGGCGATGATGCCGGTGCGCTCTAGCCTTGCGATGCGCTCCTGCACCGTCGAGCGTGCGAGGTCGAGCTTGCGGGCGAGGCCCGAGACGCTCTCGCGGGCGTCGGCGCGGAGCAGGTTCAGGAGTTTGCGGTCGGTGTCGTCGAGTGTCGTCATTCCGGCAATATGCCGGATTTTCCGTTAATTTGTTACCCACAATAGCGGCTTTCGACGGTTTGTCTGCTGCAAATCGGCGGAAAGCGGGCGTAACGTGCGGTCAATACAACGGAGGCGACCCATGGCGACCAAGCTCATTCTTCTCGGCGGCGGCAAAATCGGCAGCGCGATTACGGCGATGCTGGGCGGCACCGGCGACTATCAGTTGACTGTCGCCGACCGCGACGCGGAGAGCCTGAAGCGGCTGCCTACCAAGAATGCGCGCACCATGGTGCTGGACGTTGCCGATCCGGCCGCCTTGCGTGCGGCGATGAAGGGGCACGAGGTCGTGGTCTCGGCGATGCCCTATCACTTGACGCCGGTGATCGCGGGCGCTGCAAAGGATTCGGGCGCGCACTATTTCGATTTGACGGAAGATGTCGAGAGCACGCGGGTGGTGAAGAAGCTGGCGCAAGGGGCCGATACCGCGTTCGTGCCGCAATGCGGGTTGGCGCCGGGGTTCATCTCGATCGTCGCGCACGACATGACGAAGAAGTTCGAGTCGCTTCGCGACGTGAACATGCGGGTGGGGGCGCTGCCGGTCTATCCGACGAATGCCTTGAAATACAATCTGACCTGGTCGACGGACGGGTTGATCAACGAGTACTGCAATCCGTGCGAGGCGATCGTCGATGGGCACCTGCGCGAGGTGCCGGCTCTCGAAGAGATGGAGCATTTCTCGCTCGACGGCGTCGACTACGAGGCGTTCAATACGTCGGGTGGTTTGGGGACGTTGGCCGAGACTCTGCAGGGGCGGATCGAGAATTTGAACTACAAGACTGTGCGCTATCCGGGCCACCGCGATATCATCAAGACGTTGGTGCGCGACCTTCGCTTGGGTCAGCGGCGCGACATCATGAAGGACGTGCTGGAGACCGCTATTCCGATCACGTTACAGGACGTGGTGCTTGTGTTCGTGACGGTGTCCGGCCAGCAGCACGGGCAGCTGACGCAGGAAAGCTACGCGAAGAAGGTCTATGCGCACGAAGTCGATGGCAAGCTGATGAGCGCCATTCAGATCACGACGGCGGCCGGCATTTGCGCGATGGTCGACATGATGGTCGCGGGCAAGCTGCCGCAAAAGGGCTTCGTGCGGCAGGAGCAGGCTGAACTCAAAGCGTTTCTCGGCAACCGGTTCGGCCGCGTCTACGCTTAAACGGAGGATCAAGATGGTTGCGGATGTTCTGAAGGCGCTTGGCGTTTCGGCGGAAGAGGTTTCGCGCGGCGATTTGATCGTTAGGAGCCCGATCGACGGGGTCGAGATCGGTCGCGTGAAGAGCGACAGCCCGGCCGGCGAGGTCGATCTGAAAGTCGCATTGTCGGTCATTGCCTTCCACGAATGGCGCGAAGTGCCGGCGCCCCGGCGTGGCGAACTCGTGCGGCTGTTCGGCGAGGAACTGCGCGCGAACAAGGACGCCCTCGGCCGGTTGGTGAGTCTGGAGGCCGGCAAGATCCTGCAAGAGGGTTTGGGCGAAGTGCAGGAGATGATCGATATCTGCGATTTCGCGGTCGGTCTGTCGCGGCAGCTCTACGGTTTGACGATCGCATCCGAGCGGCCCGGCCATCGGATGATGGAGACCTGGCATCCGCTCGGGCCCGTCGGCGTGATCAGCGCGTTCAATTTTCCTGTTGCGGTGTGGGCGTGGAATGCGGCGTTGGCGCTCGTGTGCGGCGACAGCGTGATCTGGAAACCGTCGGAGAAGACGCCGCTCACTGCGATGGCGACGCAGAGATTGTTCGAGCGAGCGGCGGCGAAGTTCGGCGATGCGCCTAAGGGTTTGTCGCAGGTGATCCAAGGCGGGCGTGAGATCGGCGAGCAGTTGGCAGCGAACCCGCTCGTGCCGTTGATTTCGGCCACGGGCTCGACGCGCATGGGCAAGGCGTTGGCACCGGTCGTGGCTGCCCGGCTCGGGCGGTCGCTGCTGGAGTTGGGTGGCAACAACGCAATGATCGTGGCGCCGTCGGCGGACTTGAAATTGGCTGAGCGTGCGATCACGTTTGCGGCGGTCGGCACGGCCGGACAGCGCTGCACGAGCTTGCGGCGCTTGTTCGTGCACGAGTCGGTGCGCGAGAAGCTGGTTGCGCGACTCAAGACGGTTTATGGCGCGATCAAGATCGGCAATCCGCTTGAGGCGGGGACGCTGGTCGGGCCGCTGATCGACAAGGCTGCGTTCGACGGGATGCAGAGCGCGCTGGCGCAGGCAAAGGCGCAGGGCGGGACAGTGACGGGCGGCGCGCGGGCGCTCGACGGTCAATTCCCGAACGCTTACTACGTGCAGCCGGCGATCGTCGAAATGCCACGGCAAACCGATGTCGTGAAGCACGAGACATTCGCGCCGATCTTGTACGTGCTGAGCTACCACGATTTCGATGAGGCGCTGCGGTTGCAGAACGGCGTTGCGCAGGGTTTGTCATCCTGCATTTTCACGCGCGACATGCAGGAAGCCGAGCGCTTCGTTGCGGCGGCCGGCAGCGACTGCGGCATCGCGAACGTCAATATCGGCCCCTCCGGTGCCGAAATAGGCGGCGCTTTCGGCGGCGAGAAAGAAACCGGCGGCGGGCGCGAGTCGGGCTCGGATTCGTGGAAGGCCTACATGCGCCGGCAGACGGCGACGGTGAACTATTCGAACGCGCTCCCGCTCGCGCAGGGGATCAAGTTCGATACGGAGTAGTGCTCAGTCGCGCGGGAGTTCGCGGATCTCGACTGTGCCGCCGGCTTCGTAGACCGGGTTGCTGGGGAGGAGTTGCTTTGCCCTGGCAAGGCTATCGGCCGTGACGCGGATGTAGCCGGTCAGATGCTTGGCGATTGGTGGAGATGCGCCGTCCTTGCGGATGCACGCGCCGCCGCCGATCGCGCTGCCGCCTTCGAACGCGCCGTGCTCGCGTAGGCGTTTGAAGTACTCTTCCCAGCCGCTGTCTGCGCTACCGGGCGGGATGTCGTCGTGCATCAGGAACATGAAGTCGGGCACGACAGTGCTACCCGTCCGTCCACATGCGCAGAAGGTTTGCGTGGCTGCGGGAGATGACGTCGAATTCGCGGGATTTCTTTTCTTTTTCGAAGATGCCGCGGCGGGCGATGTCGAGGTCGTAGAGGATTTCGCGCTGGTCGGCGTTGCGGACGTAGCTTTGGCACCAGCCGACCGCTGCGGTGCGTTCGCCGCGCGTCACCGGGGTCACGCGGTGGAGCGTCGTCGACGGGTAGATGATCATATGGCCCGCTTCGAGTTTGAACGGTTGCTCGCCGGCGCTGGTTTCCATCACGAGTTCACCACCGTCGTAGGTGTTCGGGTCGGCCAGGAACAGCGTGAAAGAGATGTCGCTGCGCAAATTGTACATCACGGGGTCGTCGACGTGGGTGCCGTATTCCATGCTGTCCTTGTAGCGGCTGAACAGCAGCGGCGTGATGTGGCGCGGGCGGGCGGCCATGCGGAACGTGCCGTTGCGCATGATCGCTTCGGTCACCGATTTGTTCAGCGGCTGATACTCGAGTTGGGTGCGGTCAACTTGCTGGTTGTTCTTGACCAGCTTCGCGTGCCAGCCGGCCGTCGCGGTGCCGTCGATGAAGCGCATGGCGTTCAGCTTGTCGACGACTTTGACGACGTCGCTTTCGCTCAAGATATCGGGGAGTGTCATAATCATGGCTTGGCGAATCCCGTCTTTCGTTCTTGGGGTTGAGCGATAGAACGGGCGACCGCGATTGCCAACGGACTTCGCGTTGAACCCCGTCGCGCGGCAGGCTGCGGTTTGGGGAAAAGCCTAGCGTTTCAAGTAGGCTTTGACCTCCGGCCGGTCGCGCAGCCAGCCGGCCCAGCGGGTCATGACCTTTGCCATGCGGGCCGGTTCCACACCCAGTTGCGCCATGGCGACGCCGCCGTTCACGCTCTCATGGTAGCTGGCGATGAGGCCGTCTTTGAGTACGAAGCGGCTCATGCCGTCGATCACGACCTCTTTGCCTTTGAACGCGTCGATCGTGGACGTGAACTTCGACAGCGACCAGGCGTAGCCGATGTCGCCGCTCACGACCGGGTCGAACATGCGCCAGTCGTAGTTCGTGGCGTCGCGGTGGAAGAGGTTTTGGAGCATGTCTTCGATCGACGCGCGGCCGGTGTGGGGGCCGTAGATGTAGTCGTGATAGACGCCGTCTTCTGTGAAGCATTGCGCGAACGCTTTTGCGTCGCCGCGCGAGGCCGCGTCGCAGAAACGGTCGAGCAGGGTTTTGAACTCGGCTTGGTTCATGTGCAATCTAAGCCTTTGCGGTGACGATCCAGACGGCGGCGCCGAGCGTGATCGGCGCGGCCTTTGCGTGCGGCGCGAGTGCGTCGCGTAACGCGTTGGTCGCCTGTTCCCTTTGCGAGGGCGAGGCGTCGGTCAGCGCGCGCGAGATCGGGCCGAACTCCATCAGGTAGGTGACGGCGTCGTCGAGCGTGTTGCCGATCTCGACTTTCGTGTCGAACGGATTGAGCGTGATGGCGTCGAACCCGCCGTTGGCGAGGATACGCCGCACGCGCGCTGGATCGGCAAACGCGAACGGGCCCGGGTCTTCGGGTCCCATCTGCGGCTGCGGCGGCACGTGCGGGCGCACGGCCATGATGGGCACGCGCACCCATTCGTTTTCGCGCCAATCGCGCCAGCAGACGAACGCTGCGCGGCCCGTCGGCTTCAGTGCCTTTCGCATGTTCGCGAAGGCAGCGTCGGGGTCGGCGAAGAACATCACGCCGAAGCGGGAGAAAAGAAGGTCGAAGCTGTTTGAGTCGAACTTGTGCGTGGCGGCATCGGCTTCGATGAAGGTGGCGGTCGCGTTCGCTTCGTTGGTGCGGCGTTTGGCAACGCCAAGCATCGGGGCTGAGATATCGGCGCCGGTGACGCGCGCGCCGAGCTTCCCGAACTTGATCGACGTGTCGCCGCAGCCGCAACCGATGTCGAGTATGTGCTCACCGTGTTGCACGTTCGCGGCCTTTAGCGCGGCGTCGCTGATAGGCGAGAGCATCGCGTCGAGCCGCGCCTGCTGCGCCACCCACCGCGCGCCAGCGTCACCGTTCCAGTAGGCGATTTGGTCGGCGTTGTTTGGTGACGACATGACGGTTTCTCAAGCGGGACGAACGTTATGGCTGCAAGCGTCGACGCTGTGAAGAAGGAATCTTACGGGAAGCGCGAAAAGAAAGAAAACCGATTGAACCACCAAGCACACCAAGAACACAAGAACACCAAAACGCAGTGGGCGATGAAGGGGTGCTGTCCGGCGCGAGCCGCTATTGCTGCGCGCTTCGGGCGCGGTAGGCAATCAGACTGGCCGGAGCAACTTGGTGAACTTGGTGCGTGGTTCAATTTTCTCCTTTTCGCGTCTTCGCGGCTTCGCGTGAGATTCTTCTTCAGTGCCCGTGGTCGTCGGAGAGGCAGTGGCTGTGGGAGTGGTCGGCTAGGACTTTGATCACGCGGCATTCGGCGACGCGGCCATGGCGGCATTGGCGGACCATGCGTTGGAGTTCGCCACGCAGGCTGATCAAGCGCGTGATTTTTGCTTCCACGTCGGCGAGGACGTCGGTCGCCACGCGGTCGACGCGGGCGCAGGGCTGGTCGGGTTTGTCGACGAGGTGTAGGAGTTCACGGATCGCGTCGAGCGGAAACCCTAGTTCGCGCGCGTGGCGGATGAAGGCGAGGCGGTCGGCGTGTGCCTTCGCGTAGCGCCGTTGGCCGCCGTCGGTGCGTGCGGGCGCCGGCATCAAGCCTTCCTGTTCGTAGAAGCGGATCGTTTGAACTTTGGTCGCGGCGCGCTTGGCCAGCGCGCCGATGGTGAGGTCTTGCGCCATTTATTCGCTCTTGAAGCTACAGCGACTGTAGCATGTAGGTTGGGCCGAGTGAAAGGAATCACCTGATGGATTCGTGTTGCCCCGCGCCGCCGCCCAGCGCTTCGCCGGACTATCGGCGGGTGCTTTGGATTGCGCTTATCGTCAATGCCGCCATGTTTGCTGTCGAGGCGGGTGCGGGCCTTGCGGCGGGGTCGGTGTCGCTGCAGGCGGATGCGCTCGACTTTCTGGGCGATGCTGCGAACTATGGATTGAGTTTGTCGGTGTTGAGCCTTGCGCTCGTGTGGCGTGCGCGGGCGGCGCTGGTGAAGGGCGTCACCATGGGGCTGTTCGGGATTTGGGTCATTGGTGCTGCCGCCATGAACGTGCTCGGCGATGCGATGCCGCATGCGCCGACGATGGGCGCCGTCGGGTTCTTGGCGCTGATCGCGAATGTGGGCGTTGCGCTCATGCTTTATCGCTACCGCGAAGGCGACGCGAATATGCGGTCGGTCTGGCTTTGCACGCGCAACGACGCGATCGGCAACGCTGCGGTGATGGTGGCCGCGCTTGGCGTGCTCGGGACGGGGACGCTCTGGCCGGACATTGCGGTCGCCGCGGTGATGGCATCGCTCGCGCTTAGCGCGTCGTATCTCACGATCCGCAGCGCGTTGGCCGAACTAAACGGTGGTGCGGTCGCGCCCGGTGCACATCGCGACCCCCACGCTCACCATCACGGATAACGGTCATGACGGCGCTTCTTTTGGGCTTGGTATTCGTCGCGGTGACGCTGGTGCGAAGCTTTTGGCTTTGGCACACCGATGGCGTGAATCCCTACGTCATCGATCATCGCGACCCGCTGTTTCGGTTTGTGGGGCAGGTGTTTGCGACCGTCGTTGGAGCGCTGATCGTCTACTGCTTGACCATCGCGATCCAGCCGGAGATGGAACAAGCGCTCGGCCTCATCACGTGGGCGAACGTGGATGGAACGCGCTGGGCCGGCGCGACGCTGATGGCGACTGCAATCGTTTGGACGGCGTATGCGCAGTTTGCGATGGGCTCGTCGTGGCGCATTGGGATTCCCGAAGAGGCAACCGCGTTGCGTACGCACGGGCCGTTCGCTTTGTCACGCAATCCGATCTTTCTCGGGATGCTTGCGTTTGTCGCGGGTCTCACGATCTGGTCGCCGAGTGCGGTGACTCTCGCGCTTCTCGTTGCGACCTACATCTCGCTCGAAGTGCAAGTTCGCAGTGAAGAAGCGTTCCTCGAAGGCGCGCACGGGCAGTCCTATCGCGACTACCGCGCGCGGGTTCGGCGCTGGATCTGAAGCGGCTTAAGCGACGGCGGCTTCGTCGCTCAAATGCGGTGCGAGGACGCTTGCCTGATTTAGAAACGTTTCGGCGGCGCGATCGAGGCGCTGGCGGGCCGCGAACAGCGACATGCGGGCGGCTTCGATCTCGTCGTTCGACGCGAACAGTTCCGACGGCGCTTTGAGTGCCAGGCCGCGTTCGCCTGCGACCAGCGTGATGTGGCCGATGGCGTGGCGCGGGTGGCCGCCGTCGGGCAGAACGACTTCGATCGAACCGCGATTGCCGTCGATCAAGTTCACTGCATCGAACGTGGCGCCGCCGGCAACCGTGTCGATGCGCGAGCGCAGTTCTTCGTAGCGATCGGCGACCATGGCGCGTTTTGTGGCATCCGGATTCGACAGCGCTTCGGCCGTCAGGTCCAGCGCTTCAGAGAGGAAGTTGTGAATCGTGTCGATCGCGACCAGCGTGCCTTCGACCGTCGACACGGCGCGGGCGGCGGCTTCGGCGAGCGTGACAACCGCGTAGGACCCGCGCCGGGTCTGCCGCAGCGCGCGGTCGATGCCGGAGCGGATGTCCACGGGTTCGACGGGCGCCTCGATCACGGGCTCTTCCTTCGGCGACAGCACGCGGCGCGCGTATTTGAACAGGTCTTGCGCTTCAAAGCGCTTTTGTTCGAACGACATGGTAGTTCCCCACTTCCCGGCAACTTTGCGGTCGAGAATAGCCGCCCAGGGGTTAGGGAACGCTTTACCGCACGTGCCAGATTGCGCTTAAAGCTTCGTTGCCATGACCACGCGATTTGGCCGGATCGTCAGTCCGGCGCTCCACGCCTATCACCGCGCCGCCAAACTGGCGCGCATCGGGCGCTGGCCCTTAACGATTGGTGTACGGATCATCGTGCGCGACGCGGACGCGCGCGTGCTGCTCGTGCGGCATACGTATGCGCCGGGGTGGCATTTCCCAGGCGGGGCGGTGGACAAGCGGGAGGCGGCGGCCGATGCGGCCGTGCGGGAGCTTCGGGAGGAGGCGTTGATCGAAGCGATCGCGCCGCCGCGGCTTGTCGGCGTGTATTTGAGCCTGACGCAAAACAAGTCGGACCACATCCTGTTCTTCGAGGCTGGCGAATGGCGTCCGGCTGCCGGCAAAGCGCGGCCGCTTGAGATCGCCGAGACGGGGTTCTTTCCCGCCGATGCGCTGCCGGAAGGCACGACCGGCGCGACGCGGCGGCGGCTTGCGGAGCTTAGCGGCGAGGCGGCGCAGAGCGCGGCGTGGTAAACTTCAGTGCGGCGCCGGTTGCGGCTCATTCGGATCCAAGTTGGATGAATAGGAACCGGACATAGCGCGTGCGACTGTTCCAAAGACGAAGCGATAAAGCGTGGCGTGGAAGTGGACTTTGTAACGCTCGACCCACTTGTCGACCGTTGCCCGGTCGTAGCGCCGGCCCTGGGCGAACAACACCCGCCACTCCCGTACTGCACCGAGCTCTGCGGTCGGGTCGGCCGGCAACAGCAATAGGTCGGCGCGCATGCCGGGGGCGATAACCCCTGTGTTGGCAGAATCTATACGCCGCGCGTTGACGCGTGTCGCCGCCTCAAGGGCTGCTTCCTTGTTTCCATAGGCGGTTGCGAGTTCGTCGACCTCTCGCAGCAGCGCGTCGCCCGGGATCGTGTAGGGCATCAGCACATCGGTGCCAGCCAAGACGTCGATTCCCATGTCGCGCGCCGCGCGTGCGATTTCGCGCGACTTTGCGATGGAGGCCAGTTGCGCGTCGATTTCCGCTTGCGTTTTCGGATGTCCCACGATGTTGGGCCACGCGATCGTCCACATTTCGGGGAGGAGGCTTGCCGCTGGCGGCGGGGGAAAGCGCTTCGGGTCCGACGCGCTGAGACGCATGGCGAGATTGATGATGGTCGGGGTGAGCGATGCGTCCTGCTGCTTCACGAGCTTCAATGCTGCGTCGATTTCCTCAGCGCTCATGGCGGCGATGTCGGCAGAGTCCACATCGTTGTCCCAACGCGGCTTCTTGGTCAGGTAAGGCAGGCCCGTGAGGTGCTGTGCGTCGAAGCGGCTGATGTTGGCGAGACCAACGAGGTGCGGGACGTGGCCTACCATCTCAATGTTCTTCGCGGTTGCGGCTTCGCTGACGGCCCGAAACGTCGCGGCGTCGACGTGGTTGTAGGTCTTGATGCAGTCGACGCCGGTTGCTGCCAATTTTTCGATGGCGGCTTTGCCTTCGTCGGGTGTTAGGACCTGGAGTGCCGAGGGCCAGCCGGGGTCCTTGCCGTCCAACACCGGACCACAGCGATAAACGTGCGGGCCGATTTGTTCGCCGGCGTTGATTGCCTTTGCCCAAGCCGCGACGCTTTCGTCGGATTGGCCGACGTCGCGAATGCTCGTGACGCCGTGTGCGAGATAGAGCAGGGCAAAGAGCTGCTGGTTGCCGAGCGCGATTTGCGGCGGTGTGTGGACATGCGCGTCGATCAGACCGGGGATGGCGTAGCGTCCGGGACAGATCGGCGGCGGGTCGGTGTCGCGTGTGGGTCTAACCTCAACGATTTTCCCGGCGCGAACGACGATTGTCTGGCCGGGCGTGCGTGACTGACCTGGATTGATCACCACGACGCCGGTGATCAGCGCGTCGTCCTGGGGCGGCACGTCAAGCGCCGGTGGCACGAGCAACAAGACTATGCCCACGGCGAGCGCCGCGATGGACAGCAGCGCGATAGCGGCTATGCGCAGAAAGAACATGGCCCCTCCGCCGTTCCGAGGGAAGTCCACACCAGAATGCGGCTCGGTGCAAATCGCACCAATGCCCGGTGGTTAAAGCGGCGCGTATTTGTCTTTCCAGGGGCGTGCTTGTTCGAGTTGGGCGGCGAGGCGGAAGAGTGTGGCTTCGTCGCCGTAGCGGGCGGTGAACATCGTGCCGATCGGCACGCCTGCCGCGTTCCAGTGAAGGGGGATGTTTGTCGAGGGTTGGCCGGTTAAGTTGTAGATGCCGGTGTAGGGGATGAACGAGATCATGTCCTTGAACATTTCGCCGAGGTCGGTGCGCCCCATGTCCAGCACGCCGACTTTGAGCGGCGGCGCGGCGCAGGTGGGTTGAAGGATGACGTCGTAGTTCTCCATGAAGGTCGCGACGGTGCGGCCGAGCGCGTGGAGCGTGTTCATCGCGCGGGCGTAGGCGCTTGAGTCCGTCTTGCGGGCGTTCTCGACGCGGAACCAGGTGGCGCGTTCGACGTCTTCGGCGCGGGCTTTGCGGCCAAGTGCTTCCGCGGCTTCGTCAACGGTGAAGGCGACGTTCGCGTTGATGACGACGCCTTGGGCTGCCATGGTGTCCATGCCGTTGATCGAAGGCGCTGCTTCTTCGACGATGTGGCCGAGGCTTTCGCAGAGTTTGGCGGCGTCGTGCACGGCGGCGAGCGCGTCGGGATGTACGTCGGCGGGGATCGCGGGTTTCGTCCAGAGCGCGATGCGCAATCTTCCGGGCGCCATTTTCGTTTCGTCGAGGAAGGTGCGCGCGGGCGGCGGGGCAGGATAGGGATCGCCGGGTGCTGGTCCGTGTGTTGCATCGAGGAGCGCCGCGCTGTCGCGCACGCTGCGCGAGACGACGTGGCCGACGGAGGCGCCGCCCCAGCCTTCGCCGCGCTTCGGCCCCATCGGCGTGCGGGCGCGCGTGGGCTTCAGGCCGAAGAGGCCGCAGCAGCTTGCCGGAATGCGGATCGAGCCGCCGCCGTCGGTCGCATGGGCTGTCGGAATGATGCCAGCGGCGACCGCTGCGGCGGCGCCACCGCTCGAGCCGCCTGCGATGTGTTCGAGGTTCCACGGGTTGCGGGTGGCGCCGAACATACGCGACTCGGAGGAGGGGCTTAGGCCCAGTTCGGGCGAATGGGTTTTACCGAAGATGACGAGGCCCGCCTTCTTGCAGCGCTCGACGAACGTCGTGTCGGCTTGGGCGACGGTCTCGCGGTAGAGGCTGAGGCTGCCCGTCGTAACGGTTCCTTTGAGTTGTACGCCCAAGTCTTTAAGCAGGTAGGGCACGCCGGCGAGCGGGCCTTGTGGCAGGCCGTCCTTCAGTTGCTTGCGCGCGATGTCTTCATGCTCGAGGACGATGGCGTTGATCTTGGGATTCACCTCGCGGGCGCGGGCGAGGGCCGTGTTCAGCAGTTCCTCCGGCGTGACCTGTTTCGACTTCATAAGCTCGCCAAGTGAGAGGGCGTCGTGTTTGCGGTAATCGGCGAAGCTGAGCATGAGATTCCTTGCGCGTGACGTGATCGTGAACGGCCGTTCATGTGCGAGACAGGTGGGCGAGCCTAGATTATCCTCGTTCATTGGCATAGCCGGAGGGTTCCCCCATGCGCGCTTTGATTGTTGCGGTGTCGTTGGCCGTCGCGGGTGCCGCGAGCGCGGACCAAGTTGCGTATCAGCCTGCGGATGTGTTGCCGCATGATGCGGTTTCGCTTCGTGCGCTCGACAACGCGCATTTGCGGGTCGTGCGGAGGGCGCGTGCGCTTTGCTGGCACTCGGGCCCGTTCGGGTTCTCATCGGGCAGCGCGTCGCAGCGCGCGTGCATCATCGGCGAGACGGAGAGCGCGGTCGCGAACTCAAAGGATCCCATGCTGCAGGCCTACCACAAGTACCTGCCGTTTCACGCGAAGTACAACGAGTACCGCCCCGCGTTCTATTGGCAGAGGTTGGTGCAGGGTTAGCTCACCAGGCAGCCCGGAGGATTTCGAGTACGTCGGACGCGCCGGTGATCGGGCGCGGGTTGGACAGCACGACCGGATGTTTGGCGGCTTCTTCGGCGATAGCCGGGAGTTGTTGCTCCTTGATGCCGACGTCGTGTAGGCGCGCAGGCAACCCCAAGTCGTTGATCAATTCGGCGACGGCGTCGGCGAGGTTCGTGCGGTTCATCGCGGTGGCGAGCGTTCGTTGACGATCGGCTGTCGTCTTCTCGTTCCAGCGCAGCACTTGGGGGAGCACCACGCAGCTTGAGTGGCCGTGGTGGACGCCGTAGCGGCCGCCTAGGACGTAGCCGATGCCGTGGCTTGCGCCGCTGCCTGCGCGTGAGGAATTCACGCACGCTAGGTAAGCGGCCATTTGGCTTTCGATGCGGGCGAACGGGTCGCCGGGGACTTCCTTCGTGCGGCGGAGCGATGTCGCGAACAGGCCGAGCGCGTGGGTGAGGCCTGCGTCGTAAACCGGGTTCGCGCCTTTCGCGAGATAGCCTTCGCAGCAGTGGTCCACGCCGCGAATCGCGCTTGAGAGCCAGAGCCATTCGGGTGTGAGCGCACCGAGTGCCGGGTCGTAGATCACGACGCGGGGCACGAGGAATGGGTTCATGAAGCCGAGCTTTTGACCCCGGCCCGCGTCCGTGCCGCCGCCGGTTGGCGTGACTTCGGCGCCGGACAGTGTCGTTGGGACCGCGATTTGGCGGATCGGCGCCGGCTTCATGTGGCGCTTGTTCGCGAGTGCGAGCAACTGGTCCATCGTTTCGACGTTTTCTGAGAGCGCGAGTTGGACGACCTTCAGCCCATCGATGATCGAACCGCCGCCGACGCCGACGAGGAGGTCGGCTTTCGCTTCGCGCGCCGCGTGGACGGCTGCGAGTACGCCGTCGAGCTTCGCGTGTTCCGTGATGCCGTCGTAGATCGCAGCAATCTTGCTCCCTAGAGACGTTGCGATCAGCGAGATTGCGCCGGTTTGCATGTGCAGCGTCTTCGACGTCGCGACGAACACGCGTTTCGCGCCCAGGCGCTCGACCTCGTCGCCCAGAACTTCGCGTACGGATTTGCCAAAGTGGACGCGCTCTTGCGGAAGCGCGTCGTAGGTGAAGGTTTTGCTCAAATGGGGTCCCAGCCGAAGACGGAGGTCGTGGCGCCACTGTCGTACATCATCGTTTTCATCGCCGGGAAGGCGTGGTTTGCGATCGTGTCGGGCGTCCAGCCTTCGATTTTGGCCATGCCGCGCAAGGGCCGCGACTGCGACATCAGAAAGATTTCGTTGCCGCGGGCGACGAAGATTTGGCCGGTGACCTCTCTGTTCGCGCAGAGCGCGATCGCGAGTTGGGCGACCTGGTCGGCGCGCATGTGGTTCTTCATGCGCTCCACGCGCTTGGCGGAGGCTTCGTCCTTTATCGGGATCGTCGCGATCATGCGCGACCAGGCGAACGGCGCGATGATGTTCGAGCGGACGTTTTTCTGCACACCTTCCATGGCGATGATGCGCGAGAGGCCCGCGACGCCCATCTTTGCGGCCGCGTAGTTTGCTTGGCCGATATTGCCGATGATGCCGCTGGTCGAGGTGAACAGGACGTAGGCGCCGTCTTGCTGTTCGCGGAAATGTTCGATTGTCGCGCGGCATACGTTGTAGGCGCCGTTCAGATGCACGTCGATCACAAGATCCCAATCCTGATCGGTCATCTTGTGGAACATCGTGTCGCGCAAAATGCCTGCCGGATTGATGACGGCGTGCAGGCCGCCGAAAACGTCTTTCGCTTGCTCAAACATGCGCTTCACCGCTGGGCGGCTGGTCACGCTATCGGAGTTCGCCACGGCCTCACCGCCCGCGCCTTTGATTTCTCGCACGACCATCTCCGCCGGGCCGGCCGAGCCCTCGTCCCCGCCAGACGTGCCGCCGCCTAGGTCGTTCACCACGACCTTTGCGCCTTCGCGCGCGGCCAGTAGCGCACATTCCTTGCCTATGCCGTTGCCGCCGCCGGTTACGAGCACGACCTTGCCGGTCAAGATTCCCATGGCATTCCTCCCTAGTCGACGTTGCGGCGCACGTTAACCGCAGGGCGCGGGGAGATTCCAGGGCGATCTTGCGCGCCTGCTATAAGGAGCGGCGCTATCTAAGCGAATCGAACGGGTCGAGGATAATGAACACGCACCACCTTCTGCAGACGTTGGAACACAAACTTGGCCTAAAGAACGACCCGGCCTCGGAGCGCAAGCGGCGCATCCTGAAACATGTCGCGGAGCGAACCGTCGTCACGCGCGACCTCAGCCAAGAGGAGGGCGGCAAGGATACCTTTGGCGAGTGGCTTGCGGACAAGGTGGCCGAGTTCGGGGGCTCTTGGACCTTCATAATGATCTTCATGGGGTTCCTATTCTCTTGGGCGATCTTGAACACGATCATCCTGCTGACCAACGCGGTCGATCCTTACCCCTTCATATTCTTGAACTTGTTGCTCTCGATGCTGGCCGCCTTGCAGGCGCCGATCATCATGATGTCGCAGAACCGGCAGTCGACGAAAGACCGGCTGACCGCACAGCACGACTACGAGGTGAACCTGAAGGCGGAGCTCGAAATCATGGCGTTACACGAAAAGGTCGATCTCATGCGGTCCGATCAACTGTGCCAGATTTTGGCGAAGCACGACGAGCAGATCAAACTGTTGACCGACCTCGTCAAGGCGAAAGGGTAGCGCGTTGGCCGTCATCCGCCGCGAGGCCTCAAGCGACACCGCCGTCGCGGACGCCATCGTTGCGGCCGCGTTCGGGCCGGGGCGGTTTGCGAAGAGCGCGTACCGGCTGCGCGAAGGGGTCGGGTGCGTGGCCGAACTTTCGTTCGTCGCTGAGGAGGGCGCGCGGATCGTCGGCACGGTGCGCTATTGGCCGGTGTTGATCGGCGGGAAGGCGGCGTTGATGCTTGGGCCGATCGCGATCGTCGCTGACCGGCAGGGGCAGGGCATAGCGCTCGCGCTGATGCAGACGACGCTGGCGGAGGCAAAGAAGATCGGCCATCGCGCGGTCATTCTGGTAGGTGACGAGCCCTATTATGGCCGTGCGGGGTTCGCGCGCATTCAACCGGTCGGACGGATTACGATGCCGGGGCCGGTGGACTACGCGCGGCTGCTCGGGTTGTCGCTTGTGGACGGCGCGCTTGAGGCGATGGCCGGCGAAGTGCGGAAAGCGCGCATCACCGCGACTGTTGCTGCGGCTGGGTGCGCACTGGGTTAGAAAGTGAACGCGGAGCACAGAAATGCAGGGATCGGAAGATCGGCACATCTGATCCTCGTGTTCCGCATTCAGATTCCAAACACGTTTTTGATGCCGTCGATGACGAACTGCGCGGCGAGCGCGGCCAGGATGATGCCGAAGATGCGGGTGACCATGGCGGCGATCGTGGCGCTGATCATGTGAGAGAATTGGGCGGCGAGCCAGAAGGCGCCGAACGTGAGAAGGAGGTTCACGGCGACACCTGCGAGTACGGCGGTGCGGCCGGGCCAGGCGTTGTATTGGGCGAACATCAACATGATTGAGGCGATGGAGCCGGGACCTGCGATCAGCGGGATTGCGAGCGGGAAGACGGAGATGTCTTCGTGTTCGCGGGGGTGGGCGTGGCGTTCCTCGATCACCTTTGCGTTGCGGGCCTCGCGGCGTTGCGTTCGGGTTTCGAACAGCATGTCGATTGCGATCAGAAAGAGCAGGAGGCCGCCCGCAATGCGGAAGGCATCGAGGCTGACGTGCAGCTTGTCGAGCAACCATTCGCCGCCGAAGGCGAAGCCGAGCAGGATCAGGCTCGCGACGAGTACGCTTTTGCCCGCCATCCTGTGACGCCAGGCGACCGGCATATTTTGCGTCAGCGTCGCGAACATCGGGATGACGCCCGGCGGGTCGATGACGACGAAGAAAGTAACGAGCGAGGCGAGGAAGATTTCGAGCATCAAAAGAGTTTCACGCAAAGCCGCGAAGACGCGAAGAAAGAAGAAAGGATATCTCACACAATGGATCAATGACACAATGAAGGAAGCGAAGAACGGTGCCGTGAAGGAAGCGAGGAACGGTGCCGTGCGAGCCCTCGTGCCGCAGGCACGAAATCGACGTCAGATTGGCGCTTCGCGCCGACGCCGGAGTCCATTGTTTCATTGTGTGAGGATTTCTTCTTCTTCGCATCGTGGGCATTTCTGGTGGCGCGGGGCTGGTGGCGTGGTAGAAGGCGGGACCGCTATTTCACCAAAGGAACCCGTCCATGGCTTTGAAGATCACGAACGACCCCCGTATCGATCCGCGCATTAAGGCGATGATGGGTGCAGCGCCGGATATCGTGCCGGCGGGGAACGTTGCATCGCGCGAGGCGTTGCTTGCGGAGGAGAACTCTGGCGCAGCGCAAGCGCGGATGGCGATGGTCAAGATGATGCTGCAGGCGTGCGACAGCGAAGAGGTCGCGCCGTCGAAAGGGTTGAAAATCACGACGGAGACGTTCCGCTCCGAACCCGACGGCAACGAGATCAAAATTCAGTACATCCGGCCTGATACGAGCGAGCGTCTGCCGTGCGTCGTTTATCTGCACGGCGGGGGTATGATGCACTTCTCGTGCTTCGACGGCATGTACAAGGCGTGGGGGCGCATCATCGCGGGTCAAGGCGTCGCGGTCGCGATGGTCGACTTCCGCAATTGTGCGACGCCGTCGTCGGCGCCGGAGGTGGCGCCGTTTCCGGCAGGGTTGAATGACTGTGTGTCGGGTGTGCGGTGGGTAGCGTCGCATGCCGACCGGCTCAACATCGATCCGAAGCGCATCGTCGTCGCCGGTGAAAGCGGCGGCGGTAACTTGACGCTCGCCACGGGCCTCAAGCTCAAAAAGGACGGCGACATCGGGATCATCAAGGGGCTCTATGCGCTCTGTCCCTATATCGCGGGGCAGTGGCCTTTGCCGCAGAACCCGTCGTCGACGGAGAACAATGGAATCCTGCTTGAGTTGCACAACAATCGCGGCGCGATGGCCTATGGCATCGAGGCATTCAAGGCGAAAAACCCGCTCGCGTGGCCTGCGTTCGCGGGCGACGACGATGTTAAGGGTCTGCCGCCGACCGTGATCCACGTCAACGAATGCGATCCGCTGCGCGACGAGGGCATCGGGTTCTATCGCCTGCTGATCAAGAACGCGGTGAAGGCGCGCTGCCGCCAATCGATGGGTACGACGCACGGCGTCGAGCTGTTCGCGATCGCCGCGCCCGACATCAGTTACGACACAGCGCGGGATATTGCGGCGTTCGTGAAGGGGTAAGGCGAGAGGAGGCTAGATCGTCGCCTGGACGACGGCCTTCAGCCGCTCGGCGAGCGAGAACGGATCGTCGGTGAAGTCGGCGTCGATCCACCAGGCTTCGACTTCGGCGAGCACTTTGCCGACGAGCGGACCGTGCGGCACGCCGGCGGCCAGGACATTGGCGCCTGTCACGGGAAACACCGGCCGGACCCAACTGTCGGCGAGCGCGAGAAGTGCGCGCCACTGATAGATGTTCGACGCCTTGGGGTCTTCGGCCCATTTGAGGCGCACCCAATCTTTGAACCGCGGCACGCCGAAGTGGTAGAGCGCGCGCCGAACTTCCAAGATCGAAAGGTACGGGACGATCTTCGTCGGCTCCCCCAGCATGTCTGAAAGCCGGTCGCGATCGTCGTTCGAGAGCCGCCAGCGCGCGGCGATTTCGCTTGCCTGCGGTCCGTCGCCGAGCAACGCGCCAAGGCGAAGAAGTCCATCAGCGGCGAAGAAGGTGTCGGCGTCGATTTCGCACAGACGCTGAAATCGCGCGAACTTGAGTTCGCCGGGTAGCACTTCGCCGAGCACGCCGGACGCCGCCATCGTGCGCAGCACCGGGATCGGATGCTCGGCTCCCATCAGCTTCAGCATTTCCTTCTGTACGCGTTCGCCCGACAGCGTCTTGATCTGTGAGCGAGCCGCCGCACACGCGGTCAAACCGTCCGCGTCGATCTCGCCTTTGCTGTACCAAGCGTGAAAGCGGAAGAGCCGTAGGATACGCAGATAGTCTTCCGCGATCCGCCGCGCCGGATCGCCGATGAACCGCACCCGGCGCGCCTGCAGATCGGCGATCCCGCTGATGAGGTCGAACACCTGTCCTGCTTGGTCGGCGTAGAGCGCATTCATCGTGAAGTCGCGGCGCTGTGCGTCTTCGGCCCAGTCGGTACTGAACGACACCGTCGCGCGCCGCCCGTCGGTGGAGACATCGCGCCGCAGCGTTGTGATCTCGAACGGTTTTTTGTTCGTGACCGCCGTGATCGTCCCGTGCTCGATGCCGGTCGGCACCGCTTGCATTCCCGCGGCGAGCAGGCGGCGGGTTACGTCGTCCGGCAGTAGCGGCGTGGCGATATCGATGTCCTCGACCGGCGCGCCGAGGAGCGCGTTGCGCACGCACCCGCCGACGAACCGCGCCGCGCCGCCGTTCGCGCATAGCGCGTCCATCACCGCGCGCGTTTCCGGCGCGTTGAGCCAAGGTTGATTGCTAATCGTTGGCGTCGTCATGCTTCAGCCGTACAGCCGCTCGTAGAGATTGACCAGTATCCCCGCCGTCGCGCCCCAAATGTAATGCCGCTCGTACTGCATCGCAAAGTATCGGCGTTCGCGGCCTTGCCAGGTGGCGGTCTCTTGCTTGTGATTATGCCGATCCATCAGATACGCAAACGGCACCTCGAACGCTTCGGCGACTTCCGACGCATCGATCTTGAGCTCGAAACCATCGCGCACCAAGGCGACGAACGGCTGAATTGCGAACCCCGTCCCGGTCTCGTAGCAGTCAAGCTCGCCGCGCACCTCGACAAACGAGCGCGGCAGTCCGACTTCTTCCTCGGTCTCGCGCAGTGCGGCTGCGATGGCGCCGTCATCCTCATCCCCAACGCGTCCGCCGGGAAAGCTCACTTGTCCCGCGTGCCGTGCCAAGTGATCCGCCCGCCGCGTGAACAGCACGCTCAAACCTGCGGAACGTTCGATGATCGGAATGAGCACCGCTGCCGGCCGCAATACGCGCTCCGGTGCATGCTCGTCACGCATGCGCGGATTGAGATCGAAGTCTCCACGCTTCGGCGTGGGATGCGAGCCGAACGCAAGCCGCTCGCCGATGCGACGCCGCAAATCAGTATCGCTCAAACTCACGATGCCCACCTCGGCATTCGAGTGAAATAAGTCGTCACGCCAAGACGCCAAGACGCAAAGAAGAAAATCTCACACGAAGCAACGAAGAAACGAAGTGGATGCAACCCGCGCGCCGCAGGCGCGCAATCCGGCATCCAGCGGCGCTTCGCGCCGAAGGCAACAATGACCTCGTTCCTCCGTTGCTTCGTGTGAGACACTCTTTCTCCTTTGCGCCTTGGCGTCTTGGCGTGAGAGCTTTTTCTCTCATGCGTCCGGTGACCCCAGCGAGAACCACACACCGTCGCTCCACAAGCCCAACTCACGTCCCGTATCGCTCGTCCGCTCCTCGGCCATTGCGACGAGTTCGTAGAACACCGCGCGCGACACCCGCGCTTCCAACCCACCACGCACATGCACGTAGGGGCGTGGTTCTTGCCCACGATACTCGACGCGCAACGGATGATCGGCACCCGCCACGATCTCATCCCCGACATTCGTCAAGAAGCGCAAGCGACCACCTTCCACATCGACGCGCACGGCGACGAACGGGGCGTCCTCGACTTTTAGGCCCACCTTTTCGACCGGTGTGACGAGTACGTACCGTCCGTCAGGCTCGCGCTTGAGGATCGTCGAGAACAGCCGCACCAGCGCCGGCCGTCCGATCGGTGTGCCGAGATAGAACCAGGTGCCGTCGACTGCGATGCGCATATCAATGTCGCCGCAGTCGGGCGGATTCCATTTGTCCACTGGTGGCAACTTGCGCGTGTGAGCCGCTTCGGCCTGGGCCTCCGCGAGCCCCCGCAAGAAGTCAGGCGCGGGCGCACCCCAGTGCATCGGATCCTGTGCCGAATTGGACATGTTAACGTGGGCCTCGATGCCTTTCCGGGAGTTAATCCGCCCGTTCAACTGATGTTGAGCATAGGACCTCAAGCCGTTCTGTCCATGGCCCGGGTTTAGCTATAACTCTGAGAGAACTGTGCCATAGAAAAGCCGCGGCTCCCGCGCGTTATCCAAACCTCGAACCGAAGGCCCCACCGTTTGAGCAACCAAGCCCTAGAAACCTCCGACTCGATCGTCCGGGAAGTTGAGCACGCCGTGGCGCGCATCGCCGCCGTCCGCGAAGCGATCGGCCGTGTGATTTTCGGTCAGCGCAGCGTCGTTGACCAGGTTCTGGTCACGATTCTGGCCGGTGGTCACGGCCTGCTGGTTGGCGTTCCGGGCCTCGCGAAGACCCGCCTCGTCGAGGCGTTGGGAATCGTGCTTGGCCTCGCCACGAAGCGCATTCAATTTACGCCCGACCTCATGCCCGCCGATATCGTGGGCTCTGAGGTTTTGGAAGAGGCCGAAACCGGCCGCCGCTCGTTCCGCTTCATCAAGGGGCCGGTGTTCGCGCAGCTTCTGATGGCCGACGAAATCAACCGCGCGAGCCCACGTACGCAATCGGCGCTGCTGCAGGCGATGCAGGAGCATCATGTGACGGTCGCCGGCATGCGCTACGACCTGCCACATCCGTTCCACGTTCTGGCGACGCAAAACCCGCTCGAGCAAGAAGGCACCTATCCGCTCCCCGAAGCTCAGCTTGACCGCTTCCTGATGCAGATCGACGTTGGTTACCCCGATCTCGAAGCCGAGAAGCGCGTGTTGCTCGCCACCACCGGCGTCAGCGAGGAGCAGCCGAAAGAAGTCATCCGCGCACAAGACATCATGTTCTTCCAGCGTCTCGTCCGGGCGATCCCCGTCGGCGAAAAAGTGCTCGACGCGATCCTCGCCCTCGTGCGCAGCGCAAGGCCTGAAGAAGGCGGCGCGCAGAGCATCAAGGACCACGTCGCTTGGGGGCCGTCCCCTCGTGCGAGCCAAGCGTTTTCGCTCGCGGTCCGTGCGCGCGCGTTGATCGAAGGCCGCTTCGCGCCGTCGGTCGATGATGTGGTCGCGCTCGCGCCGCCCATATTGCGCCACAGAATGGCGCTCAACTTTGCGGCCCGCGCCGACGGCGTGACGATGGCCGATGTGATCAACCGGCTGACCGCGCCGTACCAATAAGCGCGAGCGCCCCAAGAGGTTTCGTATGGCGAGTGTCGCGTCGACGCTCTTTAGCGGTTGGACCCAAACGCCCAAACGCGAAGCCAGTGCCCGCGAGCAGGCAGAGCATCTTGGCGCGCGGTTGCCGCCGCTGATGATCCAAGCCGAACGCGTTGCATCGACCGTCGCGACCGGCGAACACGGCCGCCGCCGGGTCGGCCAAGGCGAAGCGTTCTGGCAGTTCCGACGCTATCGTCAGGAAGACCCCTCGACCGCCGTAGATTGGCGTCAGTCCGCGAAGTCGCAACATCTGTTCGTGCGCGAGCGCGAATGGGCGGCGGCTGCGAGCGTTTGGATCTGGCGCGATGCCTCGCCGTCCATGCACTACAAATCGCATGTCGCGAAGTGTACCAAGGTCGAGCGCGCAACCGTTCTCGCTTTGGCGTTCGCTTCCTTGCTCGTGCGCGGCGGCGAGCGTGTCGGTGCACTCGACAGTTTGAAGCCGCCCGCAACGGGCAAGTCTGGCTTCAACCGCTTTGCGCTGCAAATGACGATGCAGATGACGTCGAAGCAAAGCTTGCCGCCGTTGATGCCGCTGCCGCGCTTCTCGCAGATCATCCTGATCTCGGACTGGCTTACGCCATCCGAAGGCGTGCTGAACTTGCTTCGCCACTACGGCGCGCTCGGCGTGCGCGGGCACTTGATCCAGGTCCTCGACCCCGCCGAAGAAGACCTGCCGTTCGACGGCCGTACCGAGTTCGAAGACGTCGAATCGAAGACCCGCATGCTTGCCCGCCGCGCCGAGACGTTGCGCGATGCCTATCGTGACCGCCTCGCCGCGCTGCGCAGCGAGGTCGCGCAGGCCTGCCGCCGCCAGGACTGGACGTTCGCGACGCACCGCACCGACCGCCCCGCGCAAGGTGCCTTGCTCGCTGCATACGCTGCCTTGTCCGCGCACCGCCCGTTCGAGATGAGGTGAGGGTGTGACGACGATCGGCCCGCTTGCATTCGGCGTACCCTGGATACTGTTCGGGCTCATCGCGCTGCCCGTGATCTGGTGGCTGCTGCGGGTGACGCCGCCTGCTCCGAAGCGCGTGCTGTTTCCGGCCGTGCGACTGCTGCTGGGCTTGAACCAGAAAGAGGAAACACCCGCGCGCACGCCATTGTGGCTCTTGCTGCTTCGAACCGCCATCGCAGGCCTCGCCATCGTCGCGCTCGCTGATCCCTATTTGAATCCGCAATCCGCAGGCCTGAAGAAGAGCCCCGTCGTCGTTGTTATCGACAACGGTTGGGCCGCAGCCGCCCGCTGGGACGACCGCGTCGGTGCGATGCAAACACTTGCCGCCGAAGCCGAACGCGATAGCCGCCCGTTGGTCGTGCTTCCGACCGCGCTCAGCGATGCGCCGACAGTCCTCAAACCGCTCGCCGGTGCCGAAGCACAGGGCGCCGTTAAAGCCGTCGCTCCTCAACCGTTCGGCGTCGACCGTGCGAAGGCGCTTGGCCTTCTGCAGAGACTGAACCTCACGGGCAACCCCGACATCGTCTGGCTGACCGACGGTCTCGAAGACGGCAACGCCCGCGAGTTCGCGCGTGGTCTCGCGGCACTTGGCGAGCTGCGTGTACAAACTGACGACGCGCTGAACGCGGCGCTCGCCATCACGCCGCCGAAAGCCGAAGGCAGTGCGCTTGTGTTTCGCGTCGTCCGAGCTAAGGCCGACGGCGAGGTCAAAGGCACCGTCCGAGCGACGGGCGCGCAAGGCCGCTTCCTCGCCGCGCAGGAGTTCACACTCAAAGCCTCCGAAACAAGCACAGAAGTGAAGCTCGACCTCGCGACAGAACTCCGCAACGACCTCGCCCGCGTTGAGATCGCGGACCGCGGATCCGCGGGTAGCGTCGCCTTGATCGACGAGCGCTGGCGCCGCCGCCCGGTGGGCCTCGTCTCCGGCCAAACGGTCGACTCTGCGCAGCCGCTGCTCGCCGACCTCTTCTATCTCGATCGCGCGCTCGGTCCCTACGCCGAGATCCACCACGGAAAGATCACCGACCTGGTGAAAGCGGGCCTCTCCGTGCTCGTCCTCGCCGATGTTGGGCAGATCGTGGGCGCGGACAAAGCCGCTGCCGCCGAATGGGTCTCGAAGGGCGGCGTTTTGATTCGTTTCTCCGGCCCGAAACTTGCCGCGCAAAGCGACGATCTGATCCCGGGCAAGCTACGCAGCGGTGGCCGTCTGCTCGACGGCGCGTTGTCGTGGAGCGAACCGCAAACACTTAGTCCGTGGACGGAAGAGAGTCCGTTCTTCGGTTTGCCAATTCCGCCCGACGTCTCGATCAAGCGTCAAGTGCTGACCGAACCCTCGATCGGTACCGACATCAAGACCTGGGCCCAACTCAGCGACGGCACGCCGCTCGTCACCGCCAAACGTCAACATAAGGGTTGGGTGATTCTCTTCCACGTCACTGCGAACACCGCGTGGTCGTCGCTGCCGATCTCCGGCCTCTTCGTCGAGATGCTTCGCCGAACGGTCGCGCTGTCTTCCGGCGTCGCTGCCGACGACCCCAGCCTGACGGCCGCCGGTGGCCCGCTCGCGCCGGCAGAGACGCTGGACGGCTTCGGACGGCTCGGCCAACCGGCTGCTGCGGCGCTGCCCATGCGCGGGCCCGATTTCGAAAAAGCGACGCCGAGCCCCCGCCATCCGCCCGGTTTCTACGGCGAGGGCGGGGTGCGCCGCGCCTTCAACTTGTTCAAGCCGGACGCGGCTTTGAAGCCCCTTCCCACTTTGCCGGCGGGCGTCGAAGTCACGACATTTGGTCTTCGCCAGGCGGTTGAGCTTAAATACGTTCTGATGGCGATCGCGATTGCCTTGGCACTCTTCGACCTCGTGGCCGGTTTGATCCTGCGCGGGCTGGTGGCGCCTCCGCGCCTGCCGGTGCGCCAAGCGGCGGGAGTTGTCCTTGCGCTCACCATCGCGGTTGCCTTCATTGGCGAGGCGCGCGCGAACGACGAATTCAACCTCAAGGCCTCGAACACCTATCGCCTTGCCTTCGTGCTGACCGGCGACCCGGAAGTCGACGCGATGAGCCGCGCGGGACTGAAGGGCTTGACGCGCATCTTGAAGGAACGCACCGCCGCGGAACCGGGCGACCCGATCGCGATCGACATCGAGCAGGACGAACTTGCGTTCTTTCCGCTTATCTATTGGCCCGTGTCGCCGGCGCAATCGCAGCTTTCCGCGAACGCACTGGCCAAGGTCGATGCCTTCATGCGCAACGGTGGCACGATCTTGTTCGACACGCGCGATCAAAACACCGCGCTCCCCACCGCCACCGGCGGCGCCGCGAACGGTTCGCTCACGCTTCGCCGTTTGCTGGCCGGTCTCGACATCCCGCCGTTGCAGCCGTTGGGCCAGGACCATGTGCTGACGCGTTCGTTCTATCTCTTGCGCGAGTTCCCGGGCCGCTGGGCCTCGGGTCGCGTTTGGGTTGAAGCGCGCCAGAATGCTGGCGACGGGGCGCCGTCGTTGACGGCGTCCGACGGCGTGTCGCCGATCATCGTGGGCGGCGCCGATTGGGCCGCTGCCTGGGCGCAGGACGACAACGGCCGTCCGATCGCAGCGGTCGTGCCTGGCGGCGACCGCCAGCGCGAGTTCGCGATGCGCTTCGGCGTGAACCTTGTGATGTACACCCTGACGGGCAACTACAAGACCGACCAGGTTCATGTGCCCGCGATCCTCGAGCGTTTGGGTCAATAGATGGCCCTCGACATCGTCTTCGTCCCGCATCTGCCGCTTGGGTGGATTCTGATACTGACGGTGGCGAGCGTTGCCTTGGTCGGCGCCAGTCTGCTGTTGCGCGCGCCGGGCGCCTGGTGGCGTGCCGGAGCGATGGCGGCCGCGCTGCTCGTGCTCGCCAATCCCGCGATCGTCGAGGAAGAGCGCAAGGGACTGCCGGATGTCGCCGTCATCGTCGCCGACCAGACGCAAAGCCAAGCGATCGGCGACCGCTCGAAAACCGTGGACGATACGGTCGCAAAGCTGCGGGCGAAACTTGCGGCGCATAAGGACCTCGACGTTCGCGTCATCACGGTGACCGAAGACCGCTCGGTGCAAGACGGCGGCACGTCGCTGTTCGGTCCGCTCGCCGACGCGTTCGCCGATGTGCCGCCCGACCGCATTGCGGGCGCGGTACTCGTTACCGACGGCCAAATCCACGACGTCCCGTCCGGCGCCGCCGCAAAGCTGACCTATCCCGTTCACGCGCTGCTCACCGGCGAACCCAACGAGCGCGACCGTAAGCTCACGATCGAGCAGGCACCGCGTTACGGTATCGTCGGCGAACCGCTGACGTTCACCGTCCGCGTCGACGACTTCGGAACGACCGGCGAAGCCGTCGCCGATCTTGAAGTCCGCATCGACGGCAAGGTCGTGCTGAACGAGACCGCGAGGACCGGCGAACCGAAGTCGCTCGAACTAACGCTCCCGCACGGCGGCGAAAACGTCATTGAAATCCAGGCCGGCGCGGGGCCGAAGGAGCTTACGCTTCTGAATAACCGCGCCGCCGTTGTCACCACAGGCATCCGCGATCAGCTGCGCGTTCTGCTCGTCTCCGGCGAGCCTCACGCCGGCGAGCGTACGCTGCGCAACTTATTGAAGGCTGATCCGTCGGTCTCTCTTGTGCACTTCACCATTTTGCGCCCACCGGAGAAGCAGGACGGCACTCCGGTCGACGAGCTCTCGCTGATCGCGTTCCCGACGCGCGAGCTGTTCGACGAAAAGCTGAACGACTTCAACCTCATCATCTTCGACCGCTACCAGCGCCGCGGCGTGCTGCCCTTGGCTTACTACGAAAACGTCGCGCGCTACGTCGAGAATGGCGGCGCGCTTCTCATCACGTCCGGCCCTGAGTTCTCGTCGCCGTTGAGCCTCTATCGCTCGCCGTTGAACTCGGTCATCCCCGCCGAGCCGGTCGAGCGCATCTACGAGCAAGGCTACAAACCGCGCCTGACCGAAGCCGGTGAGCGTCACCCCGTGACGGCGGGCCTGCCCGGTGCCAACGTTGGAAACAAGGACCCGACCTGGGGCCGCTGGTTCCGTCTCGTGCAGGCCCAAGTCCTCACCGGCCAGACGTTGATGCAAGGTGCCGAGCAACAGCCGCTGCTGGTTCTCAATCGCGTGCAGGAAGGTCGCGTTGCACTGCTGCTCTCCGATCACGCGTGGCTGTGGACCCGCGGCTTCGAAGGCGGCGGCCCGCAAGCCGAGCTTCTGCGCCGCCTCGCGCACTGGCTCATGAAGGAACCGGAGCTTGAGGAAGAGCGTTTGAACGGCACGATCAAAGGCGACCGCCTGATCGTGACCCGCCGCACGATGGCCGAACGGGCTGCCGCGATCGAAGTGACCCACCCGTCCGGCCGCGCCGAGAAGGTGACGCTGACGCCGACCGAAGACGGCGCGTTCTCCGGCACGATCAAGGCGCCCGAAATGGGCCTCTATCGCTTGCGCGACGGCAACTTGAGCGCGGTCGCGGCAGCGGGCCCGTTGAACCCGCGCGAACTCTCCGACGTGCGTGCGACGGAGAAGCTGGTCAAACTCGTGACGCACGCCACGAAAGGCGGCATTGCCTGGATCAAGCGCGACGGGCTGCCCGAAATCCGTCGCACTAGACCCGGCCGCGCCGCTAGCGACGACGGATGGATCGGCCTGCGCGCGAATGAGGCCTATGCGGTGCGCTCCACGCGCCAAACGCCGTTGTTCCATCCGGCGATCGCGTTCGTGCTCATCATCGGCAGCCTGATGCTGGGCTGGCGCCGCGAAGGGCGTTAGTGTGGCAGACGGTCACCCCGCCGCCTGTAGCTTCCGCCGTGCGAGGCGTTCCGTTAGCAGGTAGATCTTTTTGTAGCGCGGGTCGCTTGTTACTTCGGCACCGACCCATGAGGGCCTCTCGAAGGTGGTTGTCTCGCTTGGCAGTTCGATTTCCGCGATCACGATGCCTTTCAGAGCGCCGTGATAGACGTCGACTTCCCACGTGTGTCCAAGCCACGGCACGATGTTTCGCGTCTTCTCGACGACAAGTTCGCCGCAAAGGCGTAGCATCGCTTCGGCGTCGGCCACCGGAATTTCATACTCGAATTCTTCGCGCCGCATGCCGACCGCACGGCTTTTCACGGCTAGCGTCGCGCGATCGCGGAAGCTGCGCACGCGCACTTTCTTGTCGCCGTCGCGCGACAGCAGTCCGTCCTTGAGTTCCAGCTTTGCCGTCACATGCTCGCGCCAGCGGTCGCCGACGACGAGAAACTTCCGTTCGATTTCGAGCGCCACAGTGATGTCCCAGCCAGTAGCAACAATCTACCTGGGCGGCGGCCCCGCCCTCAACAAGTGGCCTGCGGAGGTAGATGCACAAGAACCGATCACACCGCAGGTTTTTGCGCGACCGAATCGTTTGTCGCGCTATGGATTGGGGTGCGTCCGCGGCGCGCCCATATGCCCGGACTGTGGATAAACAGCCTGATCTGTGCCAGCGCCTTCAACGGCGGGGCGTGTCCAAAGGCTGAAAGTGGCTGTGCAGGCGACGATCTGAGTGGGTTAATCTCGGCAGCGCATGCGGAGAATGACTTCTGAGGGGTTCGGTGTGCCGCAGATCAGTGTGATTGAAGGCTTGAGTATTGGCGGGTCGGTCGAGCGGGTGAACGATGACACGTTCGGCGCTGCGGGGTCGATTGCGTTCGTACTCGATGGGGTGACGAGTCTTAGCGAGACGCCGCTGCTGCCGGGTAAGAGCGATGCGGCTTGGGCTGCGCAGACGGCGCGCGAATTGCTCTTGGCGGACGGCGCGGCGTGCGGCGGCGATCTGCGCAGGCTTGTCACGATGGTGGCTGAGGGGATCACCACGCGGTTCGAGGCGGAGCGCGTGCGTCCGCCAGCCGAGCGGTACGAGCTGCCGTGGACGACAATGAGTTTGATCGGGGTTGAGGCCGGGCGGCTCAACATCGCTTATGTGGGCGACAGCCGCGTGCTGGTCGAGACCGGCGACGGCGCGGTGCATAGCTTCGGGGTCAATCCTTCGCGCACGGCGTTCGAGACGCGGCTTGCGCAGAAGATGATCGCTTCGCGCAAGGGGAAGCCGTTGGGACCTGCGGCAGTGTTGCCGGAGCTTCGCGCGGCACGGAACACCGTGAACACGAATACCGGGTACTGGTTGTTGGGTGCTGACGCGGCCGTTGGCGCGCACGCCATCGTGACGTCGCTTGCCCTACCGGGGCCAGCGACAGTGTTGCTCGCGACGGACGGTTTCTATGCGCTGGTCGAGGACTACCAGCGCTATGATGATCGCGCGTTGATCGCGGTGGCGCAGGCGATCGGGCTTGGTGCGTTGGCGCGGGAGTTAAGGCAGATCGAGGATGACGATCCGGCGGGCGAGCGGTTTCCGCGGATGAAGAAGAGCGACGACGCTACGGCGTTGCTTGTACGGGTCGAGCCGTAGCTACTTGAGTTTGCGCAAACTGCCTTTGACGGTGCGCACGAACTTGCCGTCTTTCACGTTAGAGAATTCGAGGCGCATGTCTTTGCCGGCGACCCTACGGCGGTAGGTTTGGAATTCCGGTTTGCCGTCTTCGTTGATCGTGAAGCTTGAGATCACGAGGCCAGAGCCGTCGAGGCGTGCCCAATAAAGAATGCCGCCGCTGTAGGGGTCGCTTTCGGCTTTCGCGCGCCAGGTGTTCGGCGTCGGCGCTGGCACGAATTCGACGGTCGTCGATTTCAGGACTTCGAGCGGGGCTTTCGGGTTGCCCTTCTGGCGTTGCAGCGTCGACCAGCTCAACAAGAAGCCGCCGAGGTCCGATTTTTTGATCGATACGGCGATGTCGCGCTTTGAAGTTGGGAAATCTTCGTCGGTCTCGCTCGACGCCGTCGCGGTGCCCTGCCAGTCGCCGAAGTAGCCATCAAGGATCAGCGGCGGTATGGCGACTTTGGATGGCGCGGCAAGAGCCAGCGGAACGAACAGGAGCAAGGCGGCGGCAACAGCTAAGCGAGCAAATGGCATGGACGCGACTCCGCTGACCCTCAAGCGATAGCCGCCACCTGGCGCCGCATCAAGGCCAGCGGGCTTCCGGCGGCATGGACATTAGGATCGCTTCCACGTTTCCGCCGGTTTTCAGGCCGAATTGGGTGCCGCGGTCGTGGAGCAGGTTGAATTCGACGTAGCGGCCGCGACGTACCAGCTGGTGTTCGCGCTCTTCTTTCGTCCAGGGGCCGTTCATGTGGCGGCGGACAAGCTTCGGGTAGACGTCCAGGAAGGCGAGGCCGACGTCGCGGGTGAACGCAAAGTCGGCGTCCCAATCGCCGGCGAGGTTGTCGTAGAAAATGCCGCCGACCCCGCGGGGCTCGCCGCGGTGGGGCAGGAAGAAGTACTCGTCGCACCAGGCTTTGAAGTCTTTGTAGTAAGACGGATTGTGCTTGTCGCAAGCGGTGCGCAGGGCGGTATGAAATGTGGCCGTGTCGTCGTCGTTCGGAACCATCGGCGTCAGGTCGGAGCCGCCGCCGAACCAGGCTTTGCTGGTAACGATGTGGCGCGTGTTCATGTGCACGGCCGGCACGCGCGGGCTTTGCATGTGGGCGACGAGCGAGATGCCCGCGGCCCAGAAGCGCGGATCGTCGCCGGCGCCGGGGATCGATTTCGCGAACTCCTTCGAGAACGTGCCGTGCACGGTCGAAATGTTGACGCCGACTTTTTCGAACACGCGGCCGCGCATGACGGACATCGTGCCGCCGCCGGTTTCGCTGCCCGTGGTCGCGTCGCGCTTCCAGGTCTTGCGTTCGAAGCGACCGGGTTTGCGGTCCGCGAACCCGCTGGTGAGGTCGTCTTCGATGCTCTCAAACGCGGCGCAGATGCGGTCGCGCAGCTCCTCGAACCAGGCGGCGGCGCGGGCTTTGCGCTCTTCGACAAGGTCAGTCATCAATGGCTCTCCCCAAAGGCGCCGGTTTGGCGCAGAGCTTCGCTGAGGATCATGGCCGCCGCAACGGCGACGTTGAGCGAGCGCATGCCTTGGGACAGCGGGATTCGGACTTTTTCATCTGCGGCGGCAGCGACTTCTTCCGTCACACCCGCGCTCTCCCGGCCGAAGAGCAGCGTGTCGTCCGGGCGGTAGGCGAGGGTGGTGTAGGGGCTCGCCGCCTTCGTCGTCGCAAGGATGATCCTTCCCGTCGCCGTAGGGCGAAACGCGCTCCATGACGCGTGCCGCGTAACGTTGGCGCGCGGCAGATAGTCGAGGCCCGCGCGTTTTAAGCTCGCGTCGCCGAACGGAAAGCCGCAGGGCTCGATGATGTCGATCGCGACATTCAAGCACGCGCCGAGCCGAATAATCGTGCCTGTGTTGGCGGCAATGTCGGGTTCGAAGAGTGCGATGCGCATCGATGAGAAAACGATCCACGGTTCGTGCCATTTATGCGGCATCGTGCCGCAAGACCATAGGGGGGCGACTCTCTATTTTGCCGCGAAATTCAAGGCCTTGCCGAGGGTGCGGCGCGGTTTGTCACCGTGACGGATCCAGTTCGCAGAACGACATCTTCTTCGTCTCTCATCTCTTCGTGGCCAGAGGGGGCTTCGACCTTGGCGCATTCCATCGACAACGCCAACGTTACGCGGCGTGATTTCATCTATGTGGCTTCAGCGACTGCTGCGGGGGTCGGACTTGCCGCCTCGCTTTGGCCCTTCATCGATCAAATGAATCCGGCGGCCGATACGCTGGCGTTGAAAGAGGTCGAGTTCGATCTCTCGCCGCTGGTCGAAGGCCAGATCGTGACGATCGAGTGGCAGAAGAAGCCCGTCTTCATCCGCCGCCGTACCGCCGCCGAGATCAAGGCCGCGGAAGACGTTCCGTTGGACCAGTTGCGCGACCCGCAGGCGGACAAGGACCGGGTGCAAAAGCCGGAGTGGCTGATCCTTGTCGCGGTCTGCACACATTTGGGTTGCGTGCCCGATAAGAACAACAAGGGCGAGTTTGGCGGTTGGCTTTGCGCCTGTCACGGCTCGCAGTACGACACGTCGGGACGCATCCGCAAAGGTCCGGCACCGAAGAACTTGGCGGTGCCGCCGTATCTGTATCTGACGGACACCAAAGTGCTGATCGGCGCGGAGCCCAAGCCCGCCGCCGTCGTCGCTGAACACGGTTGAGGGCGGACATGGCGCACGGCAACTATTCCTATAAACCGACGAACGCATTCATGAAGTGGCTGGATTCGCGGCTGCCGATCGTCCGGCTCGTCGACGAGTCGGTGCTGAAGTTTCCGACGCCCAAGAACCTAAACATGTGGTTTACGTTCGGTGGCATTTTGACGTTCATGCTGGCGGTTCAGATCGTGTCGGGCATCGTGCTCGCCATGCACTATGTCCCGCACGAGACGCAGGCGTTCGACAGCGTCGAGCGTATCATGCGCGACGTGAACTACGGCTGGCTTCTGCGCTATATGCATTCGAACGGCGCGTCGATGTTTTTCATCGCCGTCTACTTGCACATTTTCCGCGGGCTCTATTACGGCTCGTTCAAGGCGCCGCGCGAGGTTCTTTGGCTGCTCGGCATCGTGATCTATCTGCTCATGATGGCGACGGGGTTCCTGGGCTACACGCTGCCGTGGGGGCAGATGTCGTTCTGGGGTGCGACCGTCATTACGAACTTCTTCTCCGCGATACCGCTCGTGGGCGAGAGCATCACGCAGTGGCTGTGGGGTTCGTTCGCTGTTGATAACACGACACTGCAGCGGTTTTTCTCGCTGCACTATTTGCTGCCGTTCGTGATTGCGGGCGTGGTGGTGCTGCACATTTGGGCGCTGCACGTGCCCGGCAACAACAACCCGCTCGGCATCGACGTGAAGGGGCCGCAGGACACTGTGCCGTTCCACCCGTACTACACGACGAAGGACGGGTTCTGGATTGCGTTGTTCTTGATCGTGTTCGCGTACTTCATCTTCTTCAATCCTAACTTCTTGGGCCATGCCGACAACTACGTTCCGGCCAACCGGTTGGTGACGCCCGCCCACATCGTGCCGGAGTGGTACTACCTGCCGCTTTACGCGATTTTGCGGTCGGTGCCTGACAAGCTGATCGGCGTTATCTTGATGATTAGCGCCATCCTGATCTGGGCACTTTTGCCGTGGCTCGATACGTCGCGCGTTAGGTCGAACAACTTCCGTCCGATCATGAAGCAGTTGTTCTGGATCCTGATTGTCGTGATCTTCCTGCTCGGCTATCTGGGTGCGCAGACGGCGGACGATAGCAACCTCGTATTCTTCGGCGCGGAGCTGCCGATCGGCAAGCTGCTGCTCTCGCAGCTGCTGACGTTCTATTATTTCGCGCACTTCTTGGTCATCACGCCGATCGTGGGCCTTTGGGAAACACCCAATCCTGTGCCCGAAAGCATCTCGAAGGCGGTGTTGGCGAAAAAGAACGGCGGCGCTGTCCCCGTGGCGGCAGAGTGATGGGGGCGGCCATGACGAAACTCAATTTACTTGTCGCGCTCGCTTTGGTGTTCGGTTTTGCCGACAAAACGCTCGCAGAAGATGCGCATGCGGTGAAGCCGCCAAAGCAGATGAAATGGAGTTGGGATGGCCCCTTCGGGCAATTCGACCGGCAACAGCTGCAGCGCGGGTATCAGGTCTACAAAGAAGTCTGCGCGTCCTGTCACTCGATGCATCTCGTGTCGTTCCGCAACCTGTCGCAACCCGGCGGACCGGAGTTCAGCGAAGCGCAGATGAAGGCGATCGCGGCCGGTGTGCAGATCAACACGCTTGACGACAAGGGCGAGGCGTTCGACGACAAGGGCGTGGCGCTACAGCGGCCGGGGACGGCTGCGGACCGGTTTCCTTCGCCGTTTTCGAACGAGCTGGCCGCGCGTGCGGCGAACAACAACGCGTATCCGCCGGACCTCTCGGTCATCACGAAGGCGCGGCCCGATGGGTCGAACTATGTTTATTCGCTGCTCACCGGTTATTCCGACCCGCCTGCGAAGTTCGAGTTGCTGCCGGGGCTCTACTACAACGCGCACTTCCCGAACCATCAGATCGCGATGCCCCAGCCGCTCGCCACCGACGACCAAGTGACGTACGCGCCAAATGCGGGGAATCCGGCGGCGACCATAGACCAGATGGCGAAAGACGTGACGGCGTTCCTCACTTGGGCGGGCGAGCCCAAGATGGAAGAGCGCAAGCAGATGGGCGTGAAGGTGATCATCTTCCTCGTGCTGCTCGCGGCGCTGCTCTACACCGCCTACCGCCAGCTTTGGAAGGACGTCGATCACTGACGGTTTTGCAGTCTTGAACATTTCAGGGCCGGTACCATGTGTGCCGGCCCTTTGTTTTTGGGCACGAGGCGGCTACAAGGCGCCGTCACTTGCGGAGGATTTGGCACGATGACGAACACCGTCGTGGGCGTGATTGGCGGCAGCGGAGTTTACGGGATCGACGGGCTCGAAAACGCGCGCTGGGAGCGCGTGCGCTCGCCTTGGGGCGACGCGTCGGACGAGCTGCTGTTCGGGCGTTTGGCCGGCGTCGACATGGTGTTCCTACCGCGGCATGGGCGGGGGCATGTGCACTCGCCGACTAGCATCAATTACCGGGCTAATATCGACGTGCTGAAGCGCGCGGGCGTAACCGACGTGATTTCGGTGTCGGCGTGCGGGTCGTTCAAGGAGGAATTGCCGCCGGGGATATTCGTGCTGGCGGATCAGTTCATCGACCGGACGTTTGCGCGCGAGAAGTCGTTCTTCGGGCCTGGTTTCGTCGCGCATGTGTCGCTCGCGCATCCGATATGCCCGCGGCTGCAAGGGGCGTTGGCGGACACCGCGCGCGAAGCGGGGATCGATCACGTCGTGGGCGGCACGTATCTTGCGATGGAAGGGCCGCAGTTTTCGACGCTGGCCGAGAGCAATCTCTACCGCTCGTGGGGCTGCAGTGTGATCGGCATGACTGCTATGCCGGAGGCCAAACTCGCTCGCGAGGCGGAGATGCCCTACGCGATCGTGGCGATGGTCACCGACTACGACTGCTGGCATCCGGACCACGATCACGTGACGGTCGAACAGGTCATCAAGGTGCTGAACGGCAACGCAGATCGCGCGCGGACCTTGCTGAAGCGCGTGGCGCCGAAACTTGGACCGAAGCGGACGCCGTCCCCGCTCGGCATCGAACACACGCTGGACACCGCGCTGATCACAGCGCCGGAGAAGCGCGATCCCGTTCTCTTTGCGAAACTCGATGCGGTCGCCGGCCGCGTTCTCAAGAAGGTTTAGGTTCCGCCATGGACATCAAATCCGTCATCCGCACGATCCCCGACTATCCGAAGCCCGGCATCATGTTTCGCGACGTGACGACGTTGCTCGGCAACGCGCGGGCATTCCGCACGACGGTCGACCAGCTGGTGCAGCCTTACGCGGGTACGCGCATCGACAAGGTGGCGGGTATCGAGGCGCGCGGGTTCATCATCGCGGGCGCGGTGGCGCATCAGCTGTCCGTCGGTTTCGTGCCGGTGCGCAAGAAGGGCAAGCTGCCGTGGAAGACGATGGGGGAAACCTACGATCTGGAGTACGGCACCGACACCGTCGAGATTCACGAAGACGCGGTCGCCAAGGGCGAGAATGTGCTTTTGGTCGATGACCTGATAGCGACCGGCGGCACGGCAGAAGCGGCGATCAAACTGATCGAGCGCGCGGGCGGCAATGTCGTCGGCTGCAGCTTCATCATCGACCTGCCGGAGCTCAAAGGCCGGCGGCGGTTGGAGAAGTTGGGGAAGAAGGTGCTGTCACTGGTCGAGTTTGAGGGGCACTGAGATTGCAGCTTTTTTTCAGCGCATTCCCCCTTGTCGTCATGGCCGGGCTTAACCCGGCCAGCCAGGGCCACGCTCGCTTGCGTCTGGGAAGGCGAGCGGAAGCCATGGTGTTTGTTGCCCTGGGTGGCCGGGCTAAGCCCGGCCATGACGGTCGATGAGATGAAAATCCACGGCCGCCATTACCGGACGATTTGGGTCGCGGCTGACGGCTGGTCGGTTGAGGTGATCGATCAGACGAAGCTGCCGTTTGCGTTTGAGACGAAGCTGCTGGCGAGCGCGGACGAGGCGGCCGAGGCGATCAAGGCTATGATCGTGCGCGGGGCGCCGTTGATCGGGGCGACGGGCGCTTACGGGCTTTGTATGGCGCTTCGCGTCGATGCGTCGGACGAGGCGCTGGAGCGGGCTTACGACATGCTCGTCAAGACACGGCCGACGGCGATCAATCTTAAATGGGCGCTCGACGAGATGATGGCTTCCGTGCGCAATCAGCCGAAGGATCGGCGGGTTGCAGCGGCTTACGCGCGCGCGGCGCAACTTTGCGACGACGATGTTGCGACGAATGAGGCGATCGGGCGGCAAGGTCTCACGCTGATCGAAGCGATTGCGGGGAAGAAAAAGTCGACCGTCAACGTGCTTACCCACTGCAACGCCGGGTGGCTTGCTTGCGTCGATTGGGGGACGGCGTTGGCGCCGATCTACATGGCTCACGACAAGGGTATTCCGATCCACGTTTGGGTGGACGAGACGCGGCCGCGCAATCAGGGCGGATCGCTGACCGCTTACGAGCTCGGCGCGCACGGGGTGAAGCACTCGATCATCGCCGACAATGCCGGCGGGCACTACATGCAGCACGGCGACGTGGACATGTGCATCGTCGGTACAGACCGGACGACCGCTTCGGGCGATGTCGCCAACAAGATCGGGACGTATCTCAAGGCGCTGGCCGCGCACGACAACGGCGTACCGTTCTATGTGGCGCTGCCGTCGTCGACGATCGATTGGACGATCGCGGATGGCATGAAACAGATCGAGATCGAAGAGCGCTCGGGCCGCGAGATCACGCATGTGCAGGGGCGCACGGCAGCTGGTGAGGTGTTGACCGTCGAACTGACGGCGCCGGGTTCACCTGCACGCAATCCGGCGTTCGACGTGACGCCAGCCCGGCTGGTCACGGGGCTGATTACGGAGCGCGGGATCGTTGCGGCGACGCGGGACGGTTTACTCAAAGTCTTTCCGGAGCGCGCGCGGTGAAGCGCACGGCGGTGCGGCGGCGTGTGGCGCGGGTGCTTTCGAAGCGCGCGGCAGTCGTGAGTTCGACGCCAAACTTGCGGTCCGAAATCGTGGCTGTCGGGCAGCGCATGTCGTCAAGCGGGTTGTCGCCGGGCAAGAGCGGCAACCTTTCGGTGCGCGTCGATGGCGGCATGCTGATCACGCCGACGGGTATTCCCTATGCCGAGATGCGTGCGGCCGACATCGTCGAGGTGCGAACGGACGGGCGCGTGCAGCCGGGGCAGCGCGTGGCTTCGAGCGAATGGCGCGTGCATCTTGGCGTCTACAAGGCGCGGCCGGACGTGGGTGCGATCATGCATACCCATTCGCTGAACGCGACGGCGTTGTCATGTCTGCATCGCGGCATCCCGGCGTTTCACTATATGGTGGCGGAGTTCGGGGGAGAACGCGTGGCGTGCGCGCCGTACGCGACCTATGGCAGCGAGGAGTTGGCGCGGTTTGCCGTTAAGGCTCTTGGCCCGCGGAGTGCCTGTCTTCTCGCCAACCATGGGTCGATCGCCTTGGGCGAGAGCGTGCGGCAGGCGTATGATCGGGCGGCGGCTCTCGAGGCGTTGGCGGCGCAGTATGCGCGCGCCTTGCAGATCGGGCGGCCGCGGATTTTGTCGGGACGCGAGATGGCGCGTGTGATCGAGAAGTTTAAAACCTACGGCAAGCAGACACCGGTGAAATCATGAGCGCGGTTCTGGTCACTGGTGCGGCGAAGCGGCTCGGACGCGCGATTGCACTGAAGCTCGCGGCCGATGGGTACGACGTCGCGATCCACTATCGCTCCAGCAAGCCGGAGGCCGAAGCGGTTGCCGCCGAAGTGACGCGGCTTGGCCGGCGCGCCGTGCTGATCGACGGCGAGTTGTCGAAGGAAGATCAGGTTGCGACGCTGGTGCCGCGCGCGGCGGCGGCCTTCGGGCACCTGGCGGCGCTCGTGAACAGCGCCTCCGTGTTCGAGGATGACCGCGTCGAGACGGCGACGCGGGAGAGTTGGGACAAGCACCTCAACACAAATCTGCGTGCGCCGTTTGTGTTGTCACAGGCGTTTGCGAAGCAGTTGCCCGCGGGTTTGCACGGGGGGATCGTGAACATCATCGACCAGCAGGTGGTGAATCTGACGCCGCAATTCATGTCTTACACGGTATCGAAGGCGGGACTGTGGACGCTCACGCGGACGTTGGCGCAGGCGCTAGCGCCCGCCGTCCGCGTCAATGCGGTGGCGCCAGGGCCTTCGCTGAAAGCCGAGCGGCAGTCCCAGGCGAACTTCAATGCGCATGTTGAGGCGACGCTGCTGCAGCGGCCGTCAGAGCCCGCGGACATTGCCGGCGCGGTTGCGTATCTGCTCGCGGCTCCGGCTGTGACGGGGCAAATGATCGTCGTCGATAGTGGGCAGCATCTTGCGTGGTCGCGCGACAAATTCTTCGAGTGAGGCTCATGAGCGAACGTACGAAAGTTCAGCCGCTGCGCATCGCCGACGCGAAGAAACGCATCCGGCATGTATTCGTTCGCGATCTGGAGCTGAACGCGAATATCGGTGTTTATCACCGTGAGAAGGGACAGCTTCAGCCGGTGCGGATCAACCTCGATTTGACGGTCGAGGAGACGGACGGCGACATCGAGGACAAGCTTGAAAATGTCGTCGACTACGGCGCGGTGGTGGATGGCATCAAGGCGATTCTTGCCGGCGGGCATATGAACTTGGTCGAGACGCTGGCAGAGAAGGTGGCGGCGCACTGCTTGGCCGACCGACGCGTGAAGGTCGCACGCGTGCGAATCGAGAAGCTGAAGGTGCTGGCGGAAGCGCAGTCGGTCGGCGTGGAGATTGAGCGAGAGGCAGAGCGGTAGGCATAAGTCCGCGCTTGCAGCCCTTGCCACGAATACTATCTTCTCCGCCGTGAGTAGCGATCAGGACATTGTCGCGACGGATACGCCTGGGCTTATGGCCCAGGGGGCGGCGGTTATTGCGGACTATCTGACGCGGTTGCCGAATGCGCCGGGGGTTTATCGGATGATGGCGGCGAGTGGGGATGTGCTCTACGTCGGCAAGGCCGCCAATCTGAAGAAACGGGTTGTGGCTTATACGAAGCCCTACGATCAGCCGGCGCGGATTGCGCGGATGATTGCGAATACGGCGTCGATGGAGTTCGTGCAGACGCGCTCCGAGGTCGAGGCGCTTCTGCTTGAGGCGAACCTGATCAAGCGGCTGAAGCCGCGCTATAACGTGCATCTGCGGGACGACAAGTCGTTTCCGTTTATTCTGGTGACCGGCGATCACGCGGCGCCGCAGATCATCAAGCATCGCGGGGCGAAGTCGCGGAAGGGCGAGTATTTCGGACCATTCGCGTCGGCCTATTCGGTGACCCGCACGTTGAACACTTTGCAGCGTGCGTTCTTGCTCAGAAGCTGCACGGACTCGGTTTACGAGAGCCGGACGCGGCCGTGTTTGCTACATCAGATCAAGCGGTGTGCTGCGCCCTGCGTGGGGAAGATTTCGCTGGACGACTATCAACACCTCGTCGACCAGGCCGTCGGGTTTTTGCGCGGCAAGAGCCTGGAGGTGAAGGGCGAGCTTTCGCACGAGATGGAAGCGGCCGCCGAGGCGCTGGACTTCGAGAAGGCTGCACGGCTGCGCGACCGGATACGGGCGATGGCTCATGTGCAACTGAGCCAAGGAATCAATCCGGAGACGATCGACGAGGCGGATCTGTTTGCCGCCCATCAAGACGGCGGGCATACGTGCATACAGGTCTTCTTCTTCCGGTCCGGCCAAAATTGGGGCAACCGCGCGTACTTCCCGAAGCACGACCGGGGGGTGGAAATACCGGAAATTCTCGACAGTTTTCTGGCGCAGTTTTACGACGATCGCGAGCCGCCGAAGCTCGTCATCGTCAGCCACGATTTGGCAGAGCGGGCGTTGCTCGAGGAGGCGCTGTCGCTGAAGGCCGGGCGGCGGGTCGAAGTGTTGGTTCCGCAGCGTGGTGAGAAGCGCGAGGTCATGGCACAGGCCGTGATGAACGCGCGCGAGTCTCTGGCGCGGCGGATGGCCGAGAGCGCTACGCAGATTCAGTTGCTCGAAGGTGTTGCGACGGCGTTCGGGTTCAGCGACGCGCCGCAGCGGATCGAGGTTTACGACAACAGCCACATCTCGGGCACGAACGCGGTCGGGGCGATGATCGTGGCGGGGCCGGAAGGGTTCAACAAGCGCGAGTATCGCAAGTTCAATATCAAGGGTGCGGATCTCACGCCTGGCGACGACTATGCGATGATGCGTGAGGTTCTGACGCGCCGCTTCAAGCGCATGATGAAGCAGCCTGAAGAACAAGTGGACGCAGGTGTCTCGTTCGATGAAAAAGCGGATGACGACTCGGACGAGTGGGCCGTCCCAGATCTGGTGTTGATTGATGGCGGCGCAGGACAGCTTTCGGTCGCGCGCGACGTCATGACATCGCTTGGCGTCACCGGCGTGAAGCTCGTGTCCATCGCGAAGGGCCCCGATCGCGATGCCGGGTGCGAACGATTCTTCATGGTAGGGCGCGAGCCGTTCCACCTGGAGTTCAAGTCCCCGGTGCTGTTTTATCTACAACGCCTGCGCGACGAGGCGCATCGTTTTGCGATCGGAACACACCGGGCGAAACGGGCGGCGGCGCTGGCGACTTCGCCTTTGGACGAGGTTTCGGGGATCGGCCCCTCGCGAAAACGTGCGCTTTTGAACCATTTCGGCTCGGGGCGGGCGGTCACGACAGCTGGGCTCGCCGATCTGGAATCGGTTAAGGGTATTTCCAAAGCTATGGCGCGGAAGATCTACGAGCACTTCCACGACAAGGGCTAAAGGCCTGTTAGAGTGGCGTTATGGGTGACCACCTTCCCAATCTGCTTACGTTTGCGCGTATCGCGCTCACGCCGCTGTTCGTTGCCGCGTTCTGGCTCGATATGCCGGTCGGCCGTTGGGTCGTGCTCGCGGTGTTTCTGATTGCTGCGATTACGGACTATGCGGACGGGTGGCTCGCACGGCGGCGGAATGTTGAGTCCCGGCTCGGGCAGATGCTCGATCCGATTGCCGACAAGCTGCTGATTGCGTGCGCGCTCGTGATGCTTGTTTACATGGACGACATTCGCGGCTGGGTGATCATTCCGGCGCTTGTCATATTAGCGCGCGAAATCCTCGTGTCGGGGATGAGAGAATTTTTGGCCACGATTTCGGTGCAGGTGCCGGTCTCGTTGTTATCGAAAATGAAGACGGTGCTGCAGGTTGTTGCGATTGCGATGCTGATCGTGGCGCCGGCGATCGAGCATGTATGGGGCTGGGTGCATCGCGCGGGCATCTTGACGCTGTGGGCGGCGGCGGTACTCACGATCTACACGGGCTTCTCTTACGTGCAGGCGAACTTGACCCACGTGTCGGGCGAGCATGCCCGGCCGCGACCGCGCACGGCGGAGCGGCCGTCGTGAAGGTGCTGTACTTCGCGTGGCTTCGCCAAAAGATCGGACGTGGCGAGGAAGCGGTCGATCTGCCGGTGGCGGTGCGAACTGTCGGTGAGTTGGCGGCGTGGCTCGCGGCGCGTGGCGGCGGGTATGCGGAAGCGTTCGCGGACGTTAAGCGTGTGCGCGCGGCGCTCAATCAAGAACACGTCGATTTCGCGGCGCCGGTCAAAGGCGGCGACGAGGTCGCGTTCTTTCCGCCGGTCACGGGCGGATGACGGTTCGGGTCCAGCATGAGGATTTCGAGCCGGGCGTAGAGATCGCGCGCCTGCAACGCGAAGACGCGGGTGCAATCGTGAGCTTCGTTGGCGTCGTGCGCGGCGAGAGCCACGGCGAGAAGCTCGTCAGCATGACGCTGGAGCATTTTCCCGGTATGACGGAACGCGAGTTGGAGCGCATTGCGAAGGAGGCGCGGTCGTGCTGGTCTTTGCAGGGTGTTTCTGTCGTGCACCGCGTCGGCAACTTGAAGCCCGGCGAGCGAATTGTGCTGGTAGTGACTGCGGCGGCGCACCGGCGGGCGGCTTTCGAAGCGGCTGAATTCTTGATGGACTATCTTAAGACCCGCGCGCCGTTTTGGAAGCGCGAGTTGCGTGCTTCCGGCGAGCATTGGGTGGAAGCGCGCGGCAGCGACGATGCGGCCGCCGCGCGCTGGAAACGCGACTAGACCTTGTGCTTGCCGCGAACGATGTTCGCGTAGTCTTCCATCATTGTCTGCGTGATTTTGCCAACTTCGAACGTCCAGTCGCCGATCGAGCCGACAGGCGTCACCTCGGCGGCTGAACCCGTGAGGAAGCACTCGGTGAAGGTGCCGACTTCGGACGGTTGGATGTATTTCTCGTGCACTTCGATCTGGCGCGCGCGGGCGAGGTCCATGACAGTCTGGCGCGTGAGTCCGTTCAGGAAGCAGTCGGCGTAGGGTGTGAACAGTTTGCCTTCTTTGACGAAGAAGATGTTCGCGCCGGTGGCTTCGGCGACGAGGCCGCGCCAGTCGTACATCATCGCGTCGGCGTAGCCCTTCGCCTCGGCCTCGTGCTTCGATAACGTGCAGATCATGTAGAGGCCGGCGGCTTTTGCTTTCCACGGCGTCGTGTCGGGGGCAGGGCGGCGCCAGCGGGCGATGTCGAGGCGGATGCCTTTGCGCTTGATCTCCGGGTCGAACATCGACGGCCAGGGCCAGACCGCGACGGCAACGTGGATCTTCGACTTTTGTGCGCTGACCGACATTTGCTCGCTGCCGCGGAACGCGACGGGGCGCATGTAGGCGTCGTCGAGGCCGGCCACTTCGACGACCATCTTGCAGGCGCCGTTTATCTCGGCCTCGGTGAAGGGGATTTCGAAGCCCATCAGGCGCGCCGATTCGAATAGGCGCGCCGTATGCTGTTCGAGCTTGAAGACCTTTCTGTTGTAGACGCGCTGGCCCTCAAAAACGCATGAGCCGTAGTGCAGGCCGTGGGTCAAGACATGGGTCGTGGCGTCGCGCCAAGGCACGAGTTTGCCGTCCAGCCAGATGTGGCCGTCGCGATCGTCGAAGGGAATGAGCGCCATCGAAGGCTCCAACGTTGGTTAAGCGCGTTTTCGCCAGTATAGCCGTCCCGCTTGCGAGCGGTACAGGGTGGGCTCTATTGTGAGTCGCATATCTGCCATAACCGATGTGCATGACCCTCGACCGATGAAGGCTCAGGCGCCATTTCTTTACCTGCGCGAAGAAGAACTGACGGACGGCATCGAGCTGTTCTTCTTTGCCGGACGCAGCATGGCCGACGCGATGGCTAAGCGGCTTGCCGAGCTTGGGCTTGGGCAGGCGGACTATCGCGCGATGCATTTTGTTGCGCGTCACCCGGGGATGCCGGTGTCGGACTTGCTGAGCATCCTGGGTATTACGAAACAATCGCTCAGCCGGGTTGTCCGTGGGCTAACGACCGGCGGATATCTGGTGCAGAGCATGGGTGTTTCAGACCGGCGGCAGCGGCTGCTTAGGCTGACGGCGAAGGGGCAAGCGGTGGAGGGTGAATTGTCTGCGCTCCAGCGGGCGCGGTTTGCCAAGGCCTACCGCGAGGCGGGGCCGGAGGCGGTGGCGGGGTTCCGGCAGGTGCTGGGTGGTCTTCTGGCGGATACGGAGCGGGCGGGCGTCTTGCGCCTGATTGCGAAGCGATGATGGGCGACGTCAAAGATACCTCGAACGGCGACGATAAGCTGCATCACCTGCTGATCGTCGACGACGACACGCGTATCCGCACGTTGTTGCAGCGCTATTTGAGCGAGGCGGGTTATCGCGTGACGGCGGCCAAGGACGCAGCCGAAGCGCGGCAGCTGATGACGAGCCTCGACTTCGACTTCATCGTGCTCGACGTGATGATGCCGGGCGAGGACGGCTTTTCGCTCACGAAGGCCATTCGGGAAACGTCGAATGTGCCGATCCTGCTGCTGACAGCGCGGGGCGAGGCGGGCGATCGGATCGAGGGGTTGGAGCGCGGTGCGGACGACTATCTGCCAAAGCCGTTCGAGCCACGCGAGTTGCTGCTTCGAATTGCCACGATCTTGCGGCGTGCGGGTCAGCCGGCGGATCAGGTCAAGCAGATCATTCAATTGGGGCTCTGCCGCTTCGATCCGGAGCGCGGCGAGCTTGTGCGCGACGGCAAGCCGGTGAAGCTGACGTCGGCGGAGTTGCAGCTGATGCGCGTGTTGGCCGCCAACCCGGGGCAGACGTTTACGCGCACCGATCTTTCGCAGCGCATGGGCGAGGTTTTGGAGCGCACTGTCGACGTGCAGATCACACGGCTCAGGCGCAAGATCGAGAACGACCCGAAGCTCCCGCTCTACCTGCAAACCGTGCGCGGTATCGGCTATGTGCTGATGCCCGATCGCGTGGGGTAGGGCGATGTCGCGCGGATGGTTTCGTCGGTCTATGCCGCGCGGTTTGTTCGGGCGCTCGCTCGTCATCATCGTGATGCCGGTCGTGGTGTTGCAGGCGGTCGTTACCTACTTGCTGTTCGACCGGCAGTGGGATGCGGTGACGACGCGCATCTCGCGCGGGGTCGCGGCGCAGATTGCGCTGTTCGTTCAGAGCTACGAAACGCTGGGGCCCGAGAAGTTCGCGGTGGAGGCCGCGCGGCTCAAAGAAACGTCGTTCGGTTTGGCACCGGTCGTTGTCCCGGCTGAGAAAATTCCAGATACCGAGTCGCCTGCCTACGAAGTTCTGAGACAGACCTTTACGCGCGAGCTCGCCAAGATCACTGGGCGGCCGGTTTGGGTGGACTCGGAATCGCTCGACGACCAAGTCGATATCCGCATTCAGCTCGACGGGGCAGTGATGCACGTCTTGGCCGACCGCAAGCGCGTGATGTCGACGAATACGCATGTGTGGGTGCTGTGGAGCATGGGGACGGCGCTGATCTTGCTCTCGGTCGCCGTGCTATTTCTGCGTAACCAGATCCGGCCGATCGAGCGGCTGGCCGACGTCGCGGAGGCGTTCGGTAAGGGGCGCGACGTGCTTGACTTCCGGCCTGCGGGGGCGACGGAGGTTCGGCGCGCGGGACTTGCGTTCCTCGACATGAAGGAACGCATCTCGCGCTTCGTGCAGCAACGGACGGATATGCTCGCCGGCGTCAGCCACGATTTGCGGACGCCGCTCACGCGCATGAAGCTTGAACTTGCGATGATGAAGGACGATCCGTCGTCCCAAGCGCTGAAAGGCGACTTGGAAGAGATGGAGCATATGCTTGAGGAGTATCTCGCTTTCGCGCGCGGCCAGGCAGGCGAAGGGGCGGCCGATACCGATATCGGGCAGCTGGTGCGCGATGTGGCTACGAGCGCGCAACGGAAGGCCGGAACAAAAGCGCCGAACAAGACGATCGATGTTGCGGCCGGCAGCGGGCTTGTCTTGGAGGTGCGGCCGAACGCGATGCGGCGCTGTGTGACGAACCTGGTCGAAAACGCCTTGCGATACGGCACGCGGGCGACGGTCAGCGCGAGCCAGCACGACGACATGGTCGAGATCGCGGTCGACGACGACGGCCCGGGCATTCCGCCTGATCGGCGCGAAGAGGCGTTCCGGCCGTTCCATCGCTTGGAGAGCGGCCGCACGCTGACGCAGGGTGGCGGCGTGGGCTTGGGGCTCGCCATCGCGCGCGACATAGCGCGCGGGCACGGCGGCGATATTACACTGGGTGTGAGTCAGCTAGGCGGTTTGCGCGCCGTGGTGAGGTTGCCGGTATGATCATCGTTGTGGGAAGTGTCGTCGCCAAGCCCGACACGTTTGGAGAGATTCAGCGGCTTGGGTTGGAGCATACGCGACGGTCGCGCGGCGAGCCGGGCTGCATCTCGCATGACATTCATGTCGATTGCGAGAATCCGATGAAACTCACGTTCATCGAGAAGTGGTCCGACGCAGCGACACTGGCGGCGCACTTCAAAGTGAAAGAGTCGATCGCGTTCGTAGTGCGCGCGCGCGAACTCAGCGCCTCGCCGCCCACGATCGAGATCTTCGAAGCCTCAGCGGCAAAAATCGGCTGAACGTTATTTCCGGCCGGCGGTGATCTTCTCGGCGAGTTCTTGCATCTCGGTGATCGATTCCTTTGCGCGCTCCTGCATGATCTTGAAGGCGTCGCTGTTCGCGTCGATCGCGAGTTCGGCGAGTTCTTTCATGTGTTTCAGTGCGCGGCCGACTGTCTTCTCGACGAGTTCCGCTTGCTTTTTCGGCATGTCTTTGCCGTCGTTCGCTTTCATGAGGTCGGCGACGGATTCTTGGATCGCCTGCATCGACTCCGCCATGATCTCGCCTTGACGGCGCATGAGGTTCTGATAGCCCTGCGCAGCTTTCTGGTTCGCTTTGACCAGCGCCTCGAAATTCTTCTTTTGGCTTTGCATCAGCGCGTTGTTGTCGATGCCGGGGACCGAAAAGCGGTCCCAGAAGCCCTGGTCGAAGTTCGGCCATTTGAAATCGAACTCTGGGAACGGGCTTTTGCTCGACATGGGTCTTGTCTCCTTTGGGGAGGGGAAGATGAGCCCGGGCATGAGCCCGCGTCAATCGGCGTCCGCGGGTTCTTCTTCGCCATGACCTGCGCGCACGTTTTGGAGCCGCTCGGTCCACTCCTCGATCAGCCGCAGGCGGCGGTCGATGTGGGCCATGGTCTTGGCCAAGTCTTCGGCGTCATCGAGCCAGATGGCCATCGATTCCGCGAGTAAAACGCCGATGCCGCGGGTGACAAGGAAGCCTTGCCAACCGGTGGTGGGCAGGCCCGCGCTGTCGGCGATCCAGAAGGCGCTGCGAACGGTTGCCGGCAGGACGTCGAGGATCGCGCCTGGGTCGCCCTTCGTGTCGGCATGAATGATCGCGATTGCGGGTTTCAATGGCGTCATCGTTTCGAAGCAGCCAATAATCGCGTCGAAGGCGCGGTCGCGGGGCGGAATGTTTTCGTCCGGCTCGACCGCCCGTTCCAGCGCCGCGATGTCCACGCGCTTGGCGATCAATTGCAGCAGTGCGCGTTTGTCGGGGCAGAGTTCGTAGAGCGTTGCCGGCGGGATTTTTGCCTTGCGTGCTAGCGCTGTCAGCGACAGCGCCTTCCAGCCGCCCTTTTCGATTGCGGCGAGGGCTGCGGTGACGAGCTTGTCTTCTGGGGAAAGTTTAGTCGCCATGGCTTGAGATTAGCGGGTTTTGGCGAGTTCGAAGCCGCGTGCGTTCGCCGCAGCGATGGCCTCCGCCAGAAGCTGCTCGAAGCGGCCCTCGCTCATCAGTACTTTCAGCGCGGCTTCGGTCGTGCCGCCGGGGCTTGTCACGGAACGGCGCAGGTCACCGGGTGCGGCCGCGCTGCTCGCGAGCAGGGCTCCGGCGCCTTCGATCGTTTTGCGGGCGAGTGTTGCCGCGACGTCGGGCGGCAGGCCGACGCGCTCGCCGGCGGTGGCCATCGCTTCAGCGAGAAGGAACACGTAGGCGGGACCGGAGCCCGAGACGGCTGTCACCGCGTTCAGTAGTTCTTCGCCTTCCAGCCAAACGAGGTCGCCGACGGCTTTCAGCAGGCGGTCGGCGAGTTTGCGCTGCGCGGCGGTTGTCGTTGGCGTGGCGTAGGCGGCGCTGATGCCCTTGCCGATCGATGCGGGTAGGTTGGGCATCGCGCGCACGATCGCTTTCGGCGCGCCAAGCCAGAGGCTTAAACTCTCGATTTGCGTGCCGGCGGCGATCGAGATCACGACAGCGTGGCGCGCAGCGTCGGCAAACGCCGGTGCGGTTTGCGGCATCATCTGCGGTTTGACGGCGAGGATGAGGGCTTCGGGGTTGGTTCCTTGAGCGACCCGGGCGTCTGCGCCCGTCGATGCGCCTTCTTTGCGGAAGGTGCGGGCGTCCGCGGTTTTCATCGCCGGGTCGATGAGGATGAGGCGGGGGCCAAGCTCGGCTGCGATTAGGCCGCGTGCGATCGCGCCGCCCATATGGCCGACGCCGACGATGACGATCGGGCGGCCCTGCGAGGGCGCGGGCTTCGGCTTCGGGGTTAGGCGCTTCCCTGGCACTGATAGACCACCGCGGCTGCTGCTTCAGCGGCGGACTTACCGGCCCAGATGACGAATTGGAAGGCCGAATAGTAGCGGTCGCAGGCCTCCAGCGCGGCATCGATCAGGCCTTCGCACTGTTCCGGTACCGCCATGGCGCCGCGGAGCAGCAGGCCGTGGCGGAAGATGACCTGCCCGCTGTCTGGCCACATTTCGAAGTGGCCCAGCCAAAGCTGCTCATTGATGATGTTGATCAGGGCTGCCACTTCGGGGCGCTTTTGCTTGGGAACTTTGACTTCGAGTTGGGCGCAGAGCTGCAACGTTTCGACGTCGTGGCGCCAACTGAACGACAGATGGTGGTCTTCGCTCTGGCCCGGAAACGAGAGGTGCATTTCGTCTTCACCGGCCCGGTCGAACAGCCATTCGTTCTGAACCGCGATTTGCTCCATCAGGTCGAGCGGATTGCCTTGAGACACTTCGGCATGAATCTGCGGTGTGCTCATCTTGTGGTTCCAGCCTCATCTCGGCCCCCTAGAGTCAGCCCGCCGCCGGAGGGTACCGGCGGCGGGATGATAAGAGGGCAGTTAGCAAGGGTACGCAGGGAGGTGCTCCGGGCCTGGAAAACTGACGCTCCAACATTTAGTAGCCCGACGCGAAGCACCTCCTATGAATGGAAGGGTGCACTAACCATTGAATCCCACGCAAGAGTCCGCCTGTGGGCTGAATCATTCTTCATGTGGACTGTGATCGCGAAGTGAATCGGCTCTGGGGACAGCTTTGCGGATAGATCGATACGCGACGTTTCAGAAAAGTAATTGGATGCGAGTCCTGCGAGTCTTCCATGCTCCGCTCAACTCACATGGTGTGAGCGTTTCTGAGCGCATCGGACTCTAGTTGGTGGATCGCAGCCGCCTTGACACCTGCGAAGCGGCAATCGCAAGTCTCGCGCGCTGCTTCTTAGGATCAACTCCGCATGGCGGTCATTCCGTTTCCCGAAATCGATCCGGTGCTCATTCAGATCGGGCCGATCGCCATTCGCTGGTATGCGCTTTCCTATATCGCGGGTCTGCTGGGCGCGTGGTGGTTCATTTTGCGTTTGATTCGGACGCCGCGCCTGTGGGCGGGCGCGCCGTTCAACGGCAAGCCGCAAGCGACGAGCGACCATATCGGCGATCTCTTTGTGTGGGCCGCGCTCGGCGTGATTATCGGCGGGCGGCTCGGCTACATCTTGTTCTATGGGCTAATCTACGAGTGGGAGAAGTTCTCAACCGAACCGTGGAAGATTTTCTACACGTGGGAGGGCGGGATGTCGTTCCACGGCGGGGCTATCGGTGTGGTGCTTGCGATCATCCTGTTCGCGCGCCGGAACAAGCTCGACATGGTAGCGCTCGGGGATTTGGTCGCGATTGCGGCGCCGATTGGTTTGTTCTCCGGCCGGATCGCGAACTTCGTGAACGGCGAGTTGTGGGGAAAGGTCACCGACGTGCCTTGGGCGATGGTGTTCCCCGCTGCCGCAATCCGCGCGCCGGACGGCGTGACCGTTCTTAGCAACCCGCCGCGGCATCCGAGCCAGCTCTACGAAGCGGGGCTCGAGGGCGTTCTGTTGTTCGTGATCTTGGTCGTGATGGTCTACCGCTTCGACGTGTTGAAGCGGCCGGGGCTCTGCATTGCCGCAA
>JABFRX010000203.1 GCA_013140995.1 Alphaproteobacteria bacterium
ACGTCCATGCGCTGGCGGCGCGCACGCCCGCCCGCTCTCGGGCAGTCCGTCGAGCGACGGCACGATATCGCGCTTCCAATCGGCAAAGCCGACGTCGCCGATATGCCGGCCCTCGCCCTTTACCTCGACAGCCCAATAGCCGAAGCCGAGCAGCGCCCAATGTCCGACATAGCGCGTGAGCCGCGCCCAACTCTCCTCCCGCGTCGAAGCCCGCCCGCCGATGAAACGCGTCACCAGCGGATCGGCCCACATCGCGGCCAGCGTCGCAAAATCGTCGAGCCGGTGCCCGCGTAGAATCAATCGCTCGGTTTCGATCACGGGAGCATTCATCGGCTACAGCAACCCCAGTTCCGCCAACTCGCGCCGCAGCTTATCCGGCATCGCCTTCCCGGCTTTCCCCACATCGGGCGGCGCATCCTTCGAGGTGAGATAGCGCCATCCCTGGAACGCGCGCCGGGGGCGCGGCGAGACCAGGATCAAGTCCTTGCCATAAACAAGATGACAGCGCCCCACACCCTCCTTGTCCACGAACGGACGTATGTCGATCAACGGCTGGCGGGCGGCCAGGTAACCCTTGATCACCCAGAACAGCGAGCCGCCGTCGAGCAGCTCGTCGCGCCGCTTCGGCACCATACGCGTCGTGTGCTTGAGCTCAGGCTTTTGCCCGCGCTTTTTCAGCTGCGCCAAGCGTTCCGTCTGCCATTCGCGCAAGTCTTCGACGGAGTCGACGCCGACGCAAAGTTTAATCAGATGAAGCGTCAACCCTTCATCTCGTTCGCATCGAGAAAGCCGTCGCTGTTTTTGTCGAGTTCGCCGAAGCCGCCCACTTGGCCCTCTTGCAACTCTTCGACCGACACCTTGCCGTCGCCGTTCGCATCCAGTGCCTTGCGGTGGTCGCTTGAGAGCTTCAGCTCGCCGTCCTCGATTGCACCGTTGTTGTTCTTGTCCGCCGCAAACGCCGAGCGCGCGGCTTGGTTGCGGAATTCCTCGCGGCTGATCCGCCCGTCGCCGTCATAGTCGGCGGGGCTGCCCGCCGCCCAAGCCGCCGTACCGGCTGCAATCGAAATGCCGAAAGAAACGAGAATACGCATGTGCATGGTAGAGTGCTCCACTTGTCAGGACTGATGAGCTTGGCGTTAGTTCGTATGAACGCGGGATCAAACTACCCCGCCCCGCGAACCTCTTGCAATCCACGCCTCGAACGCTGTCTAATCCCGTGAGACACAAGTTTCGGAGACGTGTGATGACACTTAAGGCGATCTTGAAAACAACGATCACGGCGGCAGCCCTTGGCGCAACTCTCATCGGGACGTCCGCGCCCGCAGCGGCGGCCGATGTGCGCTGCAACTCGTCTGTAGGTGGCTACAACTACTGCCGCACAAGCACGGCGGGCGGCGTCGTCTTGAGAACTCAACACTCACCACATGCCTGCTATCAAAACGACACCTGGGGATTTGACGGCAGCGGCGTGTGGGTCGCAAACGGCTGCAGCGCGACGTTCCGCATCGGCCGCCGCGACGATGACGGCGACACGGCCGCCAAAATCGGCCTCGGCATCTTGGCGCTCGGCGTGATCGGCGCCCTCGCCTCCGACAACAACAACGACGACGGCTATAACAATCCGCCGCCACCCCCGCCGCAGAATTACGATCCGAACTACCCGCAGCAAGGCTACCCGCAAGGCGGATATCCGGACGACGACTACAACGACGCGTACGTCATCTCTTGCGACTCGAAGAACAACAAAAGCCGCTTCTGCGCGGTGCCAATTCGAAACTACGCCCAACTGACTCACCAGCGCAGCCGCAGCGCTTGCCGCTTCAACAAAACCTGGGGCTACGACCGCCGCGGCGTCTGGGTAAAAAAAGGCTGTCGCGGCGACTTCGCGATTTATTGAGCAGCGAACGGGTGGAGGCGCGCGGCGCCTCCCTCCTCACTCAAAACTCACGACAACCACCCCCTCGCCCACCTGATCCCCGGCGTGGAAGGGCACGTCTTTGACCGTCAAATCGCCGGGCGCGGACAGCGTGTGCTCCATCTTCATCGCCTCGATGATGGCAAGCGCTTGGCCCTTCCGCACGCGGTCGCCGGGCTTCGTCATGATCTGCACGACCTTACCCGGCATCGGCGCGCGCAACTCCTTGCCGGTGTCGTGCGTGTGTTCGGCCGCCTCTAGCGGATCGTGGGGCTCGAACGAATACGTGCGCCCCTGCATTAGCACGACGAGATTGCCGGACACACGCAGCACCCGTGCCTGCGCGCGCCGTCCGTTTAGGCTCGCCGAAATCGACCCGTCGCGATCGAACACGGCGTCCGCGTCGAGCGCGTGTCCGTCGAGCGACAAGCGCCACCCCTTGTCGCGATAGAGGACGCCGACTACGCGATCGGTCTCGCCCTCGGTGAGCCGCAGCATCTCCTCTTGACGCACACCACCGATCCGCCACCCGTCGAGATGCCGCCAGGGCGATGGCCCCGCAGCTTTCGCGCGCCGCTCCAGCAACACGAACAACGCTGCAAACAACACAGCGTCCGCAGGTGCCGGCGCCGCCGCACCGATCAAACGCTCCTTGTGCCGGTCGATGAAGCCGGTATCGATCTCGCCCGCAACGAACGCATCATGCCTGAGCGCAGAAATCAGAAACGCGAGATTGGTCTTTACCCCCGCGACCTCAGCCGTCTCAAGCGCACTCGCCAGCCGCGCGAGCGCCGCCGTGCGGTTCTGGTCCCACGAGATCACCTTCGCGATCATGGGATCGTAGAACATCGAAACCTCGCCGCCCTCCGCGACGCCGGAATCGACACGCACGTGCGCATCGGCTTGAGGCAACTTAAGCCGCGCGAGCGTGCCCGTCGATGGCAAGAACCCTTTGACCGGATCCTCCGCGTACAGCCGCACCTCGACCGCATGCCCGTTGATCGCAAGCTGATCTTGGGCCCGCGGCAGCTTCTCGCCGTCAGCCACGCGCAGTTGCCACTCGACGAGATCGAGCCCGGTGATCATCTCCGTCACCGGATGCTCGACCTGCAGCCGCGTGTTCATCTCCATGAAGTAGAAGCCGTCGGCTTTGAGCCCCTTCGATCCGTCGACGATGAACTCGACGGTCCCAGCCCCTTGATACCCGATCGCCTTCGCGCACTTAACGGCAGCCTCCCCCATCGCGCGGCGCACGTCGGCGGGCATGCCGGGCGCGGGCGCTTCCTCGATCACCTTCTGATGCCGCCGCTGCAGCGAGCAATCCCGTTCGAAAAGATGCACCGCATTGCCGTGCGTGTCGGCGAACACCTGAATTTCAATATGCCGCGGCGCCGACACATATTTCTCGACCAAAACGCGCGCTTCGCCGAACGCCGACTGAGCCTCGCGCTGCGCACCTTCCAGCGCCTTCGCGAAGTCGGCGGCCCTATCGACCCGGCGCATACCCTTGCCGCCGCCACCGGCCACTGCCTTAATCAACACCGGATAGCCGATCCGCTCGGCCTCCTTCGCAAGCAGTGCCGCGCTCTGCGCGTCGCCGTGATAGCCCGGCACGACGGGCACACCCGCCTTGATCATCAACGCCTTCGCAGCGTCTTTCAGGCCCATCGCGCGAATAGCGGCAGGTGGCGGCCCGACGAACGCAAGCCCCGCCTTCGCACAAGCCTCGGCGAACGCGGCGTTTTCGGACAAGAACCCATAGCCCGGATGAACCACCTTCGCCCAGGTCACACGCGCAGCCTCAAGGATCGCCGCAACGTTGAGATAACTCTCACTTGCCGGCGGCGGGCCGATCCGCACCGCTTGATCGGCCATCGCGACATGCGGCGCACCGGCATCGGCATCCGAATAGACGGCGACGGTTTTGATCCCCATCCGCCGCGCGGTTCGGATCACGCGGCAAGCAATCTCGCCCCGGTTGGCGATGAGCAGTGTCGAGAACATCAGCGCGCTATTCCGCCCACTTCGGCTTGCGCTTTTCGAGGAACGCCGATAGCCCCTCCTTCGCCTCGTCGCTGGCGCGGCGTTCGGCGATGCGGCGCGAGGTGTCGGCGCGGATGTGGCTGTCGATCGGATGCCCCGCGACGGCAGCGATCAACTCCTTCGCCGCCGCAATCGCGCCCGGCGCGCAGGTGAAGACTTGGCTCACCAGCCGCTCGCTCTCCTTCGCCAGGGCGTTGTTGTCGTCGACGAGAATATGCACGAGCCCGAGCGCATGCGCCGTCGCCGCATCGAACCGCTCGGCGGTCAGAAAATAGCGATGCGCTGCACGCGCGCCGATCGCCTGAATCACATAAGGCGAAATCACCGCCGGAATGATGCCGAGCCGCACTTCGGAGAGCGCAAACGACGCCGTCTTTGTCGCAATCGCGATATCGCACGCCGAAACGATCCCGCACCCGCCGGCCATCGCCGCACCATGCACCAGCGCGATCGTCACCTGCGGCAGCGAATGCAGCCGGTGCAGCATCTCGGCCATATCGCCCGCATCTTCGCGATTGTCGGTTTTAGAGTAGTCGGCCGCCGCCCGCATCCAGGCGAGATCGGCGCCGGCGGAGAAACTCGGCCCCGCGCCGTCGACCATCACCACGCGCACGTTGTCCGCGGCCCGCAAGGTCTCGAAGATGTCCGAGAGCTTCTCGATCACCTGCGGGTTGAAGGCGTTGTGCACCTTTGGCCGGTTCAAGGTCACGACCGCGACGCCCGCCCGCGTCGTGTTCAGCAGGACAACGTCTTCGCTCTCGCTCATCGGGGAAGCCTTTCGTGCTCGCCCGGTGGAACTACTTCAATGCGCGCCGCCGAGCAACCGTTTCACCGCGTAGAACACATTGACGACGATGAGATAGCCTGCATAAAGCCGCAAGAAATTCACCCAAAACCCCGTCTCGACCAGCGGCGGCAAGCGGAACGCGCCGCCGCGGAACACCGGCAGCATCACGTCGACCGCCAGATGCGCGAACACGCACGCGAGCGCGACCACCAGCACGCGCCGCCAATCGTTCATCATATAGGCGGCCACCGCCGCGATGATGAGTCCCTGAGCGACGTTGACGCCGTAAAAACCCGTCTGAAAGAACCCGACGATTTGGTTCAGAATATCCATGGGCGACCCGTCTCCTAACGACTAACGCGGCCAATCTCCGCGCACCGACAGCATGCGCACCTCGCGTGCGCCGCAGTGCTTTTTCCGCACCTCGGCGGAGCATGAACGGGGCGCGAGGTTCTTGTCGAGACACACCCACACCTCGGCAAGCTGATTGCGGCCGCATGTTGCCGAAAGCCCATCGTCCGGGATGCCGGAATTGGCATCCAAGAAGGCGCGTCGTACCGCATTGGGCGTCGTGACCAAAGGTTGCGCAGGCGAGCGATAAGCCTTCGGCACCTTCACTGATTCGACCGCGAGCGCGGCGGCCGCGAAATAATCGTCCTGAGAAAGACCCGCGCAGGTGCCATGCTTTTCCCATTCGTGCTGCACGAGTTGCCGCGACGGGGACAGTTTAAGCGTGGCCGTCATGTTCGCGTCGGTGACCGAGCGCGGTTCCTCCGTCGAGCAGCGCTCAGGCCACCCCCGCTCATACTGCGGCCAAAGCCCATGCAGCACGAACCCGTAAGGCCGACCTGACCGGCACTGCAAATCGTCGTCCCTGCCCCGCCCCGCATCCGAAGAACAATGCGTCGGCGACCACGACAACACGAGCAGGTAATAGTCGAAGTCGCCGGTGCTCTCAGGCACGGCCACCGGCGCGGGCTTCGAAGGCGTGAGCGCCGGTGCCTCCGCCACTGACACCGCCGGCGCCGGATCGTTGAGCGTGACCGGCGCCGGCGCTTCGCTCGACCCGCCACCACCAAACCCAAACACGGCCGCGATAACCGCGACAACAACCGCAGCCCCAATCTGCAACAACCGATTCCGATCAAACTTCATCGCCATCACATCCTAAACACACCGAAATTCGTCCGCGGGATCGGCGCGTTCAGCGTTGCCGAGAGCGCGAGCGCGAGCACACGCCGCGTCTCGGCCGGTGCGATGATGCCGTCGTCCCAGAGCCGCGCGGTCGCGAAGTAGGGGTTGCCTTCCTCCTCGTAGCGCGCGCGGATCGGCGCCTTGAACGCCTCCTCGTCGGCAGCGGACCACGCCTCCTTGCGCGCCTCCATCCCGTCGC
>JABFRX010000295.1 GCA_013140995.1 Alphaproteobacteria bacterium
GCGGCCGGGGCCGGGCTTTTCGTTGCGGAAGACTTGGCCGACTTGGTAGCGGCGAAAAGGCTTCGGCAGAGCGTCGTAGTTCTCGGCGACGAAACGGGCGAGCGGCGCCGTCAAATCGTAGCGCAGCGACAGCCACGCTTCGTCGTCGTCGCGGAACGCGAACACGCCTTCGTTCGGACGGTCTTGATCGGGCAGAAACTTGCCCAGTGCGTCGGCGAATTCGATCACCGGGGTTTCGAGCGGGTCGAAGCCGTAGGACTCGTAGACGCTGCGGATCGTCTCGAGCATCCGGCGCTCCGCCAAAAGCTCCGCACCCAACCGATCGCGGAATCCGCGCGGCTTTTCGGCAGCGGCTTTGGTCGGTTTGTCGCTCATTGCACTCGTCCGGGCAAAAGCATAACGCCGCCCACGTTCTGTGAGCGGCGTTGGTATCGTAGTCGTGCGGCGCCAGCAAGGCGGCGCCGGTTAACAGGCGCGCCGCTACTGCGGCGGCGCGGGCGTCGCTGGTGCGGCCGGCGGTGTCGCGGCCGCCTTTTGTTCAGCGGCGTAGGCGGCGTTAGCGCCGGCCAGGATGTAAGTGCGGATCGCAGCAACATCGTCCTCCTTCAGATGATCCGCGAAGGAGGCCATGCCCTTTGCTTTGAGCTCACCGTCGATGACGATTTCCTTGTAGCGCGCAAAGACTTCCGGCGAGCTGTAACGCAGGTCGGGTACGACGCCGCTCGCCATGGCGAAGAAGCCGTGGCAAACGCCGCAATAGCGATGATACGTGGCATCGCCTTTCGCCACTTGTGCGGGGTTGAGCTTTTCCTCGGGTGGTTTTTCCATCGGCGGACGCACCACTTCCTGCGCCTCGATCGTCTTTTGTCCGCCGACCTTGAAGGCGAAGATCTTCCCTTCGTTTCCGTATTTCAGGATAGCGTTTGCGGGCTCGGGCGAAAGCGTCAAGCCGACACCACCCCAACCGGCAAGAACCACGACGTACTGCTCGCCATTGACGCTGTAGGTCACGGGCGGGGCAATGATGCCGGTCTTGGCGTCGATCTTCCAAAGCTCCTGGCCCGTGTCGGCTTTCCAGGCGCGGAAATAGCCGTCGCCCGCGCCCTGGAAGACAAGGTTGCCCGCTGTCGTCAACGTGCCGCCGTTCCAGAACGTCGCGTGCTTGGCGCGCCAAACCTCTTTCTGATTGATGGGATCCCACGCAATCAGGAAGCCTTCAACGGGGGGCAGCGGCTGGCCCGCCGCCAGTGCCTTCATTGTCATTGTCGAGATGGCGCCAAAGTCGACGCCCGTGTTCCACACACCCGGCTTCACACCACGCGATTGGTCATACACGAACAACTGCGGAGTCAGCTGCGCCGGGATGTAGACGAGTTTTGTCTGCGGGTTGAACGACATCGGTTGCCAGTTGTGGCCACCATGCGGCGAAGGCTGGACCATTTTCGGCGAGTCGCGATAGGACGAGGCGGCCGGGTTCTCGATCGGCCGACCCTTCGGGTCCAAACCTTTCGCCCACGTGACGGGTACATAGTTGTTGCCCGAGATGAACTCACCCGTCGAACGATCGAGCACGTAGAAAAAGCCGTTCTTCGGCGCGTGCATCAGCGCTTTGCGGATCTGACCGTTGATTTCGAGGTCGGCCAGAATGATGTGCTGCGTCGCTGTGAAGTCCCAGGTGTCGCCGGGCGTTTCCTGGAAGTGCCAGGCCATCTCGCCCGTGTCGGGTTTGATGGCGACGATCGACGACACATAGAGATTGTCGCCGCCGCCGGGCGAGCGCAGATAGCGGCTCCAGGGGCTGCCGTTGCCGGTGCCGATGTAGAGCAGGTCGAGGTCGGGGTCGTAGGCCATCGAGTCCCACACCGTGCCGCCGCCGCCCACTTCCCAGTATTTCCAACCCGGTCCGGCGTCCGCTTTCCAGGTCGGCAAGGCTTCTTTGAGGTGCTCGTTCTCGACCGGTACGCGCGGGTCGCCGGGGACCGTATAGAAGCGCCAAAGCTGGCGGCCGGTTAGTGCATCGTAGGCCGTGATGTAGCCGCGCACGCCGAGTTCGGCACCGCCGTTACCGATGATCACCTTACCGTTGATGATGCGCGGTGCGCCGGTGACGGTGTAGGGCTTGTTGCGATCGACGGTTTGGACTTCCCAGATCGGCCGGCCGTTCCTCGCGTCGAGCGCGACCAGGCGGCCATCGAGCGTGCCGACGTAGACCCTGCCCTTCCACACGGCGACGCCGCGGTTCACGACGTCGCAGCACGGTTTGCGGCCGGTTTCGCCGGGCACTTCCGGATCGTATTTCCAAAGTTCCTCACCCGACTTTGCATCGAGCGCATAGACCTTGCTCCACGAACCGGTCGCGAACATCACGCCGTCGACGACGATGGGCGAGGCTTCGAGGCCGCGGATCGTTTCGGTTTCGTAGGTCCAGGCGAGGCCCAGATCTTTCACGTTGGCCGCATTGATTTTGTCCAATGGCGAGAAACGCTGTTCGCCGTATGTGCGTCCGTGGGCCAACCAGTTTTGCGGCTCCGAGTCGGCGGCCACGATGCGCGCGCCGTCGAGATTGTTGACGGCGTTGCCGATCCGGCGTGCGGTCGCTTGCGTTTTGCTGACATCGACCGGTGTCGTGCCTTCGACGACGTCGCCGATCGTCGTCGGCGCACCGCCGAACGAACGGCCGAGAATCGGGATCGCCAGCACGAGTGCTACGGCCGCCGCGACGAGTGCGAGACGTGTGTTCTCCGGTGTCATGAAGTTCCGCCCTTGAGCTGATTATCGTTGTTGCCGGCACGGTAGCCATCTGCTGCCGCCGCCGCAACGGGTGCCTAGAGCGGCAACCTCAGGACGAAGGCGGCGCGTCCGTCGCGCGTTTCGACGGTGACGTCGCCGCCGTGACGGCGGGCGATTTGGCGGACGAGGGCGAGGCCGAGGCCTGTGCCTGTCGACGCTGCACCGGCCTTGCGGAAGAACGGTTCGAAGATGCGTGCGCGGTCGGCGTCGGCGATGCCGGGACCGTGGTCGCTGACGGTCAGCACGGCCGCGCCGGTTTGTATCGTCACGGCCACCTCGATGGGCGGCGCGCCGTGGCGTCTTGCATTCTCAAGGAGGTTGCGGATCAGGCGGCGCAACAGGCGTGCGTCGCCTTGCACGGTGACGGCACTACCGGTGACGTTTGTGTCTTCGTAGTGAGCGGCTTCTTCGGCGGCGAGAGCGAGTAGGTCGACGGGTTCGATTTGATCCAGGCGGTCCATCGCGTCGAGGCGGCTTGAGAGTAGGATTTCGTCGATCAGCTGGTCGAGTTCGGCGATGTCTTGTTCGAGTTCGGCCTTGCGGGCGGGGTCGACCTTCTCCTTCAGCAATTCGATGCCCATGCGCAGGCGCGTGAGCGGCGTGCGCAGTTCGTGGGAAGCGTTGGCGAGCAACATCTTATGGGCTTTGATCAGCTCCTCGATGCGGCCGGCTGCACGGTTGAAGCTTTCGGCGACGCCTGCCACCTCGTCTTTGCCTTCGACTTTGACACGTGTGGTCAGGTCGCCGGCGCCGAGTTGCTCCACGCCTTTCTGTAGGCGTTCGAGGCGGCCGGTGATGCCGCGCACGACGGGGTAGGCGGCCAGCGCGATCAGAATGGCCATCAGCGCGAGGTGGCTGAAGAAGCCGAGGCCTCGGCGGCCGCGCTCGAACGGCGGGCGCACGACGACGAGGCGGCCGTCGGCGAGCGGCAGTGTCCAGACGTGGCGACGGCCGTGGCGGATCCAGCGATCGTCGTTGTCGTCGTTCGTTACGTCGCGCGGCGGCGGTAGCGGGTCGCCTGCGGATGCGATCAGCTTTCCGTCTGCAGTGTACAGCGCGAGGTCGGCGTTGATGAGTTGCGATAGGCGCTGGACGGCGGCACGCTGCGCTTCGGCTGGCGCTGCGGTGTCGGCGAGCGATGCAGTCAGAACGCCGCCCGCCATCTGGAATGCGCCGCGGGCTTGATCGGCCTCAGGCCCTGCGCGGAAGAAGAGCGCGGAGACGACGACCACGAGCAGAAGCACCGCTACGATCGTGAGGTAGACCTTGACGAACAGGCGGTTGAAGATGCGCATCAGTCCTGCGCTTTCGCGAAGACGTAGCCGGCGCCGCGGACGGTGATCACACGGCGAGGGGCTTTCGGGTTGTCTTCGATCGCGGCGCGGATGCGTGAGATGTGCACGTCGATCGAGCGGTCGAAGGCCTCGATCGTCTCGCCTTTGACGAGGTCGAACAGTGCGTCGCGCGAGAGCACGCGGCCTGCACGTTCGGCCATCGCGAGGATGAGCGCGTATTGGTAGCTGGTCAGCGTGCGCGCCGCGCCATCAATGCGGACTTCGCGCGCGTCCTTGTCGATTTCCAATCGGCCGAAGCTGAGCGTGTTTGCGGGCGTGCTGTGCGCGCGTCTCAAGATCGCCCTTAGGCGCGCTAAGAGTTCGCGCGGTTCGAACGGCTTCGGCAGGTAGTCGTCGGCGCCCATTTCGAGGCCGACGATGCGGTCCATCGCGTCGCCCCTCGCGGTAAGCATCAAGATGGGCGTTTGCGTTTTCGTGCGGACCTCTTTGCAGACATCAAGGCCGTCCATGTCGGGCAGCATGAGATCGAGTACCAGGGCGTCGAACGTTTCGCGCTGCGTGAGGGCGAGGCCTGCGCGTCCGTTGGCTGCATGTGTAACGCGATAACCCGCGCCCGCCAGATAGTCTTCGACCATCCGGGCGAGGCGCGGGTCGTCTTCGATCAACAGGATGCGATCGGCCACCGTCGATTTCCTTCGAGCCGGCCGAATGTCATCAGCGATCCCAATGCGCCGCAATCTTCGTGCGCTGTTCGGGCGTTAGAACGTCTGCCGCGTCGGCGAGCGCTTGGCTGAGGCGCTTGCTTGCCACGTCGGCTGACGCGATCTGCTCGGCGCGGAAGGTTTCGACCGCGGCGCGGTCGACCGTGGGCTGGCGCAGAAGTTCGATGCCGCGTTTGCGTGCCTCTTGCATCTTTTGGTGCAGCGGCTGCATGTCGGTCGCGAGCGCTGTCGCGATTGTCATCAGCTTCTGCTTCTGCTCGGCCGTCGCGTCGATGTGGCGGGCGAAGCGGTCGACCATGTGGGTCGCGTGTTCCTTTGCTTGTTCCTGAGTCACCGGTCCGTGCATGCGGTGATGGCCGCCCCAGCCGCCTCCGGGACCGCCGCCCCAATGGCGCGGGCCGAAGCCGCCGCCGTGGCCCAATGCCGAGGTGGCGAGGCCGCCGGCGAGGCCGACGATGACTGCGCCGATCAAGGCGACATAGCCGAAGCCGCGGCGGGTGGGTTTTGTTTCGTCCGTCATTTCATCTTCTCCGTGGTTGGGCGATTATGCCCTGCCCTTCAAATGCTGCACTCGTGTTTCTTGCGATTTGCGCTCGTGTAAAGATTTGTTGCGCGAGGGTTGTTCTTTAAGACGGGCGGCCCGCGTCATTTGGCGCGAATCCGCCCTGCATTCGGGGTTGTAACGCTACGTCTCTGCCGCTCTAATCCGCCGCCTTTCGGCTTCTTTTTTCACGAGTGATTCATGGCGCGCCTGACGATTATTCCCGACGACACCAAGATCGACTTCGTCGGGCAGCGATATGTCGCCTTCGCGATCGACGGGCTCCTCGTCCTTGCCACCATCCTTTCGCTCTACTTCCAAGGTCTCAATCTGGGCATCGACTTTACGGGTGGCGTCGTGATCGAGGCGTCGAGCGAAAAGACGATCGACGTCGGCGCCTTGCGCGAGAAACTGGGCGGGCTGGGCTTTGGCGCCGTCGAGTTGCAGAACTTCGGCACCGACAAGTCGGTTCTTATTCGCGTGCAGCCGTCGAAACAGGTGCTCGGCCAAGAGATGGCGGTTGCGGCGAAGATCAAACAGGCGCTTGGCGCGGGCTTCACGATCGGCCGCCAGGAGGCTGTGGGCCCGAAAGTTTCGGGCGAATTGTTCCAGACCGGCGTCATTGCGACCACACTCGCCATTTTGATGATCGCCGCCTATGTGTGGTTCCGGTTCGAGTGGCAGTTCGGAATCGCCGGCATGCTGGCCACGGGGCACGACGTGCTGGTCGCGGTCGGCATGTATTCGTTCTTCCAATTTGACTTTAATTTGA
>JABFRX010000282.1 GCA_013140995.1 Alphaproteobacteria bacterium
GGATCATGCTGGGCGGGCCTGACAAGGCGCTGGCGTTGGGGGCGAGCCTCAGATGCAGCGCGCCGCACTGCGACCCGACGGTGAACTTGTACGACGCTTACCATGTCGTCGACGGCGAACGGCTCGTTGGCATCTGGGCGATCGAGGCGCGCGGGCGGTCGGCGTGAGTCTTCGAATCTGAACCGCCCGTTCATCCGGGGTTCAGGGCATAAGTCCGACGATTTCCCCGGGGACCTTGAGTGGACGAGGAATGGGAGTACTTTCATGAAACTGATGAGCACATTGGCGTTCGCGGCCGCTGCACTGTTTGCCGCGACGTTCGCCACGGCGGCACCCGCCAAGGCGGACAACTTCGGCGTCTATGTCGGATCGAACGGATTCGGCGTTCAGGTCAGCAACTACGACGGCTACTACGGTGGCGGTTACTACGACCGTTGCCGCGACCGTTGGTACTACAAGCGCAACCGGCATTGCTGGAACCACTACCGTGGTCACGGCTACTACTACGGCGGTTATCCGTATCGGCAGCACCACTACGGCCACCGGCCGCATCGCGGCCATTGGGGCCACCACCGCAACCGCAACCAGGGCTGGGGTCACCATCGTGGCAACCGTGGTCACTGGGGCAACCATCGTGGCGGCCGCGGCGACTGGGGTAATCGTCGTGGTGGCGGTCATCGCGGACACCGCGGCGGACACTGATCCGTTCGCATGATTGAGATGGAGGCCCGTTCGCATGAGCGGGCCTTCGTCGTTTCAGTCGCGCTTCAGATACGAACTCAGGCCCACGATTTCGTTGTAAGCGTGGAACGTCACGCGCTCCAGCGACGGATCGGGTTTGCCTTTGAGGAGCGCGTGGTAGACGCGCTCGGCGGTCTTGGCGGCGGTTAGCAACGCGGTGACCGGGAACAGGACTAGGCGGTAGCCCATGGCTCCAAGGTCGGTCGCGTTCAGCATCGGCGTCTTGCTGTCTTCAACCATGTTCGCGACCAGCGGCGTTCCCTTGAAGCGGTCGGCGAAGAAGCGCAGCTCCTGCTCGCTTTGCGGCGCTTCGACGAAGAGCACGTCGGCGCCCGCTTCTAGGTAGGCGGCGGCGCGCTTGCAGGCTTCGTCGCGGCCGTGGATCGCGCGTGCGTCGGTGCGGGCGATGATGAGGAAGTCGCGGCTTGATCGAGCAGCAGCCGCGGCGCGGATTTTGGCGGCACCTTCATCGAGCGGCACAACCTCTTTGCCGTCCATGTGGCCGCAGCGTTTCGGGAGCACCTGGTCTTCCAGTTGAATCGCGGCAGCGCCCGCCTGCTCGTAGGCGCGGACCAGCCGTTCGACATTCGCGGCGCCGCCGTGGCCGTTGTCGCCGTCGGCGATCAGATAGGCTGGCGCGGCCGCGGGCACGAATGCGCGGACGCGGTCGATCATCTCAGTCGCACTCACGATGCCGATGTCGGGGACGCCGAGGAGCGAACCCGCAACACCGAAGCCCGTCATGTAGACGGCTTCGGCGCGTGCGCGCGCCGCGATGCGGGCGGTGAGTGCGTCGTAGGCGCCTGGAGCAATGAGCACGCCTTGGCTCAGGCGTTCGCGGAGGGTCATGGTTTCTGCTTACCGCGTCCCAATGCGGATGGGAAGCAGCTCTACTCGTCGTCTTTGATGACGTCGGGGACGCGTTCTTCGGCGGGGATCGCGTAGACGCCGTTGAGCCAGCGCGCGAGGTCCACGTCGGCGCAGCGTTTGGAGCAGAACGGACGGAAGCGCTGTTCGGTTTCGCGTTTGCAGATCGGGCAGTGGGAAACCGGCGTCATTGGTCGGCACCCACATCGAACTGAGCGCGGGCGAAGTTCGCACGCGGCTCGAAGCGCAGGCCTGCGGCCGCGTGGCGGCGCAGCGTGTGCTTCATGTCGTCGCCTTGGGCTTCGATCCAGCGAATAACTTCGGGGGCGGCGTAGGCGACGAGTTTAGTGCCGGGTCGCGCTTTCCCTTCGCGCGCGACGCGGCGGAGAAGTTCGGCGGCGACCGTTACCACCGTCTTGATGCGGCCGTGGCCGTGGCAGGGATCGCAGACTTCGGAGAACAGTTTCGAGAGCGGCTCGCGCACGCGCTTGCGCGTCATCTCGACCAAACCGAACTCGGACATCGGCAGGATCTGCGTCGGCGTGCGGTCCTTCGAGACGCTGTCCGCCAGCACGGTCAGCACTTGGCCGATGTTCTCAGGTTCGCTCAGATGGATGAAGTCGATGACGATCAGCCCGCCGATGCCGCGCAGGCGCAACTGGCGGCCGATTTCGGCCGCGGCTTCCAGGTTCGTCTTCAGCGACGTTTGTTCGAGGCCCGTCGCCTCGGTGTAGCTGCCCGAGTTCACATCGATAGAGGTCAAGGCTTCCGTCGTTTCCAGCGTGATCCATCCGCCGGCTGGCAGGCGGACGCGGGGCTGCAGCAGCAGATCGATCTCGCCTTCGATATTGTGCTGATCGAAGAGTTCGCCGGGGCCGTTGAAGTGTTGGATCTTGCCGACCGCGTTCGGCATGGCGCGCATCGCGTAAGCGCGGGCTTGGGCCGCGGCTTCAGCGTCGTCGATCAGGATGCGCGTCGTGTCGTCGTCGACGCCGTCGCGCATCGTGCGCTCCACGGGGTCGAGGTCGTGATAGACGGTGGTGGGCACCTTCGCCATGGTGCGGCGGGCTTGGATCGTGCGCCATTCGTCACCGAGGCGCGCGATGTCGGAGGCGATGTCTTCGCGGCTAGCCGAAAGGGCCGCCGTGCGAACGATGTAACCGGCGCCGGCGGCAGCGCGCGGATCGTTCGCGCCGATGTCGGTGAGGAGATCGGTCAGTCGCTTGCGTTCACCCTCGTCTTCGATGCGGCGCGAGAGTGCGACGCCGGATTGGTTCGGCACAAGCACGACGAGGCGGCCCGGCAGCGTGACGTTCGCAGAGAGGCGCGCGCCTTTGTCGCTGATCGGGTCTTTGATGATCTGCACGAGAACGGCTTCGCCTTCGTGCACGCATTTGGTGATGCACGGTTGGTCCATGAAGCTCGGCAGTTCGGCTAAGCAACGAGCCTCACGCGCGGCGAGGAAGCCCGCTTTGTCGAGACCGAGATCGACGAACGCCGCTTGCATGCCGGGCAGCACGCGCTGCACGCGGCCAAGCATGATGTTGCCGAGCAGGCGGTGCCCGTGGCGGCCTTCGCGGCCGCTCTCGGCCGTGCGTTCGATGAAGAGTTCGCTGAGCCGCGCTTCATCGACGAACGCGACCCGCGTTTCGCCGGGGCCGATGTTGATCAGAACTTCGGAAGCCAAGTGAGTACCAAAGCGTCAGTTGCGATTGGCGCCAGCTTAGCAGGTTCAAGCGGCGCCGCATGCCTTAAGCATGTGCAACGTTTCGGTCAGCGGAAGGCCGACAACGTTGGTGTACGAGCCGTTGATCGCGCGCACGAACGCGGCCGCGCGGCCCTGAATCGCGTAGCCGCCCGCTTTGCCCAATCCCTCGGCAGATTGCACATAGGCGGCGATTTCTTGCGCATCGAGGCGGCGAAACGCGACTTTCGTTTCAACGATGCGGTTCTTGAGTTTCCCCGCTATGTCGACGATCGCGACGGCAGTGATGACCGTGTGCCGGCGGCCCGAGAGAATCGCCAGGCATTTCGTGACGGTCGCGTCATCTTCTGCCTTGGGGAGAATTCTGCGTCCGCAGGCGACGACCGTGTCGGCAGCGAGGATCACTGCCCCCGGTGCGCGTGCGTGAACGGTGCGCGCTTTCGCCGTCGCGATGCGCAACGCATGCGGCCGCGGGAGCTCTTGCGCTGTGGCAGTTTCGTCGATGTCCGCCGGCTCGACGCGCGATGGCGTGATGCCGATCTGCGCAAGCAGAGCGAGGCGGCGCGGACTTGCGCTCGCCAAGATCAATGATGCTGTCACTTGCTGCGATAGACGATCCGGCCCTTTGTCAGATCGTAGGGGGTCATTTCGACGGTGACTTTGTCGCCGGCGAGCACGCGGATGCGGTTCTTGCGCATCTTGCCGGCGGTGTGCGCGATCACAATGTGTTCGTTATCGAGTTTCACGCGGAAGGTTGCGTTCGGGAGAAGCTCCACGACCGTGCCTTCGAAACTGAGCAGTTCTTCTTTCGCCATTCTTATCTTTCTCAATGAAATCGCGGCGGAGAATGGTGACGGCACCATCCAAAAGCAAGCAAATTACGGCTCAGGCGCGGGGCGCGCGGCAAAGCGCTCCTTTAAAAACCTGAGAATAGTGTCGCGGGCTTGCCGATAAGCCGCCAGGCGCTGCTCGCGCGTGCCTTCGTACGCGCTCGGATCGGGCACTTTCCAATACTCCACTTCGACGGCTTGTGCCTGCGTGATTTCGAGCGCTTTGTGGCGCGCTTGCGGGCTTAGCGTGATGATCAGGTCGAACGACGTGTCATTGAGCGTTTCGAATGTTTTCGGATGAAGGTGGGAGAGATCGATTCCGATTTCGTCCATCACTTCGACCGCGAGCGGGTCGAGGACACCGGCGCGCACGCCGCAGGACTCGACGTAAATGTGCCGGCCGAACAGATGCTTCATCAACGCGGCCGCCATCGGCGAGCGGATCGCGTTCATCGAACACGAAAACAGCACGGCATCGGGCAGATCTTCGCCGTTCGGTCCCTTCGTCATGATCAGACCTTGACGTGCAGCGCGCAGATGAGCGTGAAGAGGCGGCGCGCGGTGTCGTGGTCGACGGCGATCTTGCCGGTGAGGCGTTCGCGCAGCAGCTGCGAACCCTCGTCGTGCAGACCGCGGCGGCCCATGTCGATCGCTTCGATCTGTGACGGCGAAGCGGAGCGGATCGCTTGATAGTAGGTATCGCAAACGACGAAGTAGTCGCGGATCACGCGCTTTAGCGGCGTGAGCGAGAGTACGTGCGTCGCGTGCGTTTCGCCGGTCTCATGCGCGATGTGGAAGACGAGGCGGTTTTCCTGCACGCCGAGCTTCAGCACGAACGGGCCGCCTGCAGCTCCGTCGGGAGCGAAGTGGTTCTGCTCCAAGAGATCGAAGATCGCGATGCGGCGTTCGTGCTCGACGTCGGGGCCGCGCGGGGCGATGGAAGCCTCGTCGAGCTGCACGTCGATGAGGCGCGTCGGCGGTTTCTCGTCCGTCATCGGTTCAGGCGAATGCGAATGGAGCGAGCGTGCGCATCCAAACCCTCGGCGTCGGCGAGGGTGGCGGCGCTGGGACCGAGCTGTGCCAACGCGCCTGCGGTGCAGCCGATGATCGTCGTGCGCTTCATGAAATCGAGCACCGAAAGGCCGGACGAGAAGCGAGCCGCGCGGGCAGTGGGGAGCACATGGTTCGGCCCGCCGACATAGTCGCCGATGGCTTCGGGTGTGTGGCTTCCTAAGAAGATCGCGCCGGCGTGGCTGATGCGCGCGGCGATCCCGTCCGGATTCGTGACACAAAGCTGTACGTGTTCGGCGGCGACACGGTCAGCGAGCGCGGGGGCTTCGTCGAGCGAACGCACGACGATGACCGCGCCATGTTGCTGCCAGCTGGCGCGAGCGATCTTTTCTTTGGGGAGTACGGCGAGTTGACGCTCGACTTCGGCAGCGACGGCGTTCGCCAATGCTTCGTCGTCCGTGATCAAGATGCTTTGCGCAGCTTCGTCATGTTCGGCTTGCGCTAGCAGATCGGCGGCGAGCCAGGCGGGATCGTTCTCTTTGTCGGCGATGATCAGCACTTCGGACGGGCCTGCGATCGAGTCGATTCCGACGGTGCCGAAGACTTGGCGCTTCGCCGCAGCAACATAAGCGTTGCCCGGTCCCACTATCTTGTCTACCGGCGCGATAGTTTTGGTTCCATAGGCGAGGGCCGCCACGGCTTGCGCGCCGCCGATGCGATAGATTTCGGTAACACCGGCGAGGTCGAGCGCCGCGAGCACCAGCGGATTGAGCGTCCCGTCCGGCGCAGGCGTTGCCGCGACAAGACGCTTCACACCGGCAAGGCGCGCGGGGACGGCGTTCATCAGCACACTCGACGGATAGGCTGCGAGACCACCGGGAACGTAGAGGCCCGCCGCATCGACCGGCGTCCACCGCGCGCCGAGCGTGACGC
>JABFRX010000015.1 GCA_013140995.1 Alphaproteobacteria bacterium
CACCCGCCCGGCGTAAGGCGCCCGCCATATCGCACGAAGCCGCCGTAGCAGGAGCCGCCGCCAACAGCAGAAAAAGGGCGCCGCTCAGCCACCTGCGCACGCCAAAGACCCTATCAATCATGGAACGTCCCAGCAGCCTCACCCAAGTCGAAGCGGCGATTGAACAACCCGCAAGTGTCCGCCGCAACATTGATTCGCATATCGTGAGGCTACCAGCGCCAAGATGAACCGCACCCGTTGCTGCGCTGCACATGCTCACGGGAAAAAATGCCTCAAACAACCCGAACTTGTGCCCCAAAGCGGACACGATGGCAGCAGAGTGTGACGGTCACCGCTGACCTGTGCATACCGGCATGATGTGCTAACAAGCGGCGCAAAGGCGCGTGCAGGACGTCGCGCTTAGAACTATTTGATCTCGGGGACTTATAAAAATGCAGCGCGTGCTGATCGTTCTTGCCGTCGTCGTGGCTCTGACCGCGGCGATCTTTTTGGCTGTTCGTTACGTCGGACAACAAGGAGGCCTCCAAGTCGCCGATGGGTCCACGATCACCGGCGACACCGGGACGACGGGCACGACAATCGACGGCCCGATCACGTCAACGCCGGAACCGCTGGCGCCTTACTTCGCGTTCCGCCGTCTTGAGGTCCAAACGTCGGGCGACGAACCGGAAGCCTGCCTCGTCTTCACGCGCAAGCTCGATAACAGTGGCGCGACAAAGTACGAGGACTATCTGAAGTTCGACCCCGAAGCGACGTTCGCGCTGCGCGTCACCGAAGACCGGCTCTGTATCCAAGGACTCGCATTCGGCCAAACCTACCAGCTCGAACTCAAGGCGGGCCTCCCGGCGCTGAAGGTCGAAGGCAAGGAGGCCGAGAAGCTCACGAAATCCGAAGACCTGCCGGTCGAACTGCGCGACAAGCCGTCACTCGTGCGCTTCGGCAATGGCCTCGTACTCCCGCGCGAAAACACGGATGGCGTGCCGATCACGACCGTCAACGTCGGAAACCTCGACATCAAGGTCATCCGCGTTGGCGACCGCCTGCTGTCGCAGCTGCAAACCGGCGTGGTCGATCAGCGCGAGTTCTACGACTACGAACGCAACAACATCGAAGGCGAGCAAGGCACTGTCGTTTGGGAAGGCAAGCTCAAAGTTCCCGACAATCGCCGCAACGACGAAGCGATCACGCTATTCCCGATCAGGAAGGCGCTGCCGCAACGGCAGCCCGGCGCGTACTTGATCATCGCGCAAAACGCGGCCGACAAATCCTCGACCGAAGAAAACGTCGACTGGAAGCCGCGCGCCGCGCAGTTCGTGGTCGACACCGATCTCGCGCTGACGACGTTCAAAGGCAAAGACGGTCTCAACGTCTTCGTCCGTTCGCTGCGTACCGCCGCCCCCGTCTCCGGCGTGACCTTGGCGCTCGTTGCCCGCAACAACGAAGAAATCGTGCGCCGCACGACGGGCGGCGACGGCCGCGCGCAGTTCGACGCGGCGTTCACCCGCGGCACCGGCGGCTCCGAGCCTGTAGTCGTCATGGCCTATGGCGCCGGCAACGACTTTACCTTCCTCGACCTGCGCCGCCCAGCGTTCGACTTGACCGACCGCGGCGTCGATGGCCGCTCGTCGCCGGACCAGATCGACGCCTATCTCTACACCGACCGCGGCGTCTATCGCCCGGGTGAGACAGTGAACGTCACGACCATGCTGCGCGATCAGCAAGGCAAAGCCTTGGGCGACGTGCAGCTGAACTTCGTGCTCTCGCGCCCCGATGGTCTCGAAGCGAAGAAGTGGAACGTGAAGGACTTGCAGGCGGGCGGCATCGCTTCGCCGGTGACGCTCACGAACACCGCCCCGCGCGGCCGCTGGCAAGTGGCTGCCTACATCGATCCGAAAGGCGATCCCGTGGGCCGCGTCGCATTCGACGTGCAAGACTTCGTACCGCAAAAACTGAAAGTCGAACTGAAACCCGCGCAAAAGATTCTGCGCCCGGGCAGCCAAGCCGTCATCGACGTCAACGGCCGCTTCCTCTACGGCGCGCCTGCAGCGGGTCTCGGCGGCGAAGGCACGATGACGATCACCAGCGACTCGACGCCGTTCGCAGGCGTGGCCGCGCTCAAAGGCTACCGCTTCGGCAAGGTCGACGACACGTTCGAAGGCACGCAAGTGACGATGAACGTCCCCGAAACCGATGCGACCGGCAAAACGCAAGCGACAGCCGCGATCGACGAGTTGAAGGAATCGTCGCTGCCGCTCAAAGCCGACATCAACATCGCGATCTTCGAACCCGGCGGTCGCACGACATCGGACCAAGTCTCGCTGCCAGTTCGCACGCGCGACACGATGCTGGGTGTCCGCCCGGAGTTCGAATACGACTCAGTTCAGGAAAACACGCCGGCCAACCTCGACGTCGTCGCGGTCGATGCCGATGGCCGCTTCAAACAGGCCGGCAACGTCACCTGGGAACTCGTCAACGAAGACATCGACTACCGCTGGTACCAAGTCGACAACGACTGGAAGTACGAGCGCGTAGTGAACGACCGCATCGTGGCCGGCGGCAAAACGGACCTGAGCGCCGGCAAAGCGTTCAAAGTCTCGAAGGCGTTGCCATGGGGCTCCTACCGCCTGACAGTGGCCGACCCCGCGAGTGGCGCCAGCACGTCCTACCGCTTCTGGTCGGGCTGGGGCTCGGGCGCTTCGAACGACCGCCCCGATCGCGTCGCGGTGACCGCCGACAAGCAACTCTACGCTTCGGGCGACAGCGCGCGCATCAAGATCAACGCGCCGTCTGACGGCAAGGCGTTGATCGTCGTCGCCTCGAACAAGATACATTTCACCCGTATGGTCGACGTTTCCGCCTCCGGCTCGACGGTGTCGATCCCGGTCTCGGCCGATTGGGGTGCCGGCGCTTATGCGCTCGTCACCCACTACCGCCCGCTGTCATCGGCGCAGACCCGCGCACCCGTGCGTGCGATCGGCGTCGCCTGGCTCGCCGTCGATCCGAAACCCCGGACGCTGACGGTCGCGATCAAGGCGCCGAAGAAGGTCAAGCCCAACCAAATGGTCTCGATCCCGATCGAGGTGACGAATCAAGGCTGGGGTGAGGCCGTCTACGTCACGCTGGCCGCAGTCGACGAAGGCATCCTGCAACTGACGGACTTCGAAAGCCCCGACCCGAACAAACACTACTTCGGCAAGCGGCGTCTCGGCCTCGACATGCGCGACGATTACGGCCGTCTCATCTCGACCGATCGCGCGATGGTAGGCGAACTGAAGACAGGCGGTGATGGCGTCGGCGGCCGCTCGCTCGCAGTCGTTCCCCAAAAGACGGTATCGCTGTTCTCCGGCCTCGTCGCCTTGGGCGACAGCGGCAAGGGCTCGATCACGCTGAACGTGCCGGACTTCGCAGGCGAACTGCGCCTGATGGCCGTCGCCTACACGAACGGCAAGCTGGGTCACGCCGAACAACCGCTCACGGTGCGCGATAGCGTCGTCGCCGAAGTGATCCTGCCGCGCTTCATCGCCCCCGGCGACAAGATCAGCGCAGCATTGAACATGCACAACGTCGAAGGCAGCGTGGGTCAGTACACCGCAACCGTCAAAGGGTCGGGCGCGGTGTCGAGCCCGGGCGGCCAAACCGCTCTGTCGATGAACATGAAGGCGGGCCAACGCTCGCTGGTTCAGGTGCCGCTGCAAGCAAGCGCCATCGGCATCGGTTCGATCACGCTGAACGTCACAGGCCCAGGCGGCTTCAAAGTCGACCGCTCATGGCCGATCGAAGTGCGCGAACCGCAGTTGCCGGTGTCGTCGGAAGACGTCGCCGTCATCGCACCGGGCGCGGACACGAAGTTCGGCAAGGAACTGCTGGCCTCGTTCAAACCTGGCACGGCGCAAGTCGCGGTCACGGTCACAGGTGGTCGCGGCTTCGACGACGTGCCGGGCCTGCTGCGCTGGCTCGACCGCTACCCGTACGGCTGTATCGAACAAACGACCAGCCGCGCATTCCCGCTCGTTTACTACAACGACATGGCGCTGCTCGCGCAGGTCAAGCAGGACAAGAACATCAAGGACCGCGTGCAGGATGCAGCCTACCGCATCCTCGACATGCAGACCTATGAAGGCTCGTTCGGCATGTGGAGTTCGATCTCGGGCGAAGCCGACACCTATATCGGCATGTTCGCGACCGACTTCCTGATGCAAGCCAAGGACCACAAATACGTGATCCCTGAAGAAGGCATCGAGCGCGCGCTCAAATGGGCACGCAAGGCGTCGGGTACGGAAAGCAACACCGACCTCGCACGCGCTTACGGCTTCTACCTGCTCGCACGCGCGGGCAAGCTGAACCCCAGCGAACTGCGTTACTTCGCCGACACGCGCATGCAAGGCATGACGAACCCGTTCGCGTTGGGTCTCATGGGTGCGGCGCTTTCCGACATTGGCGATCGCGCGCGCGCTGCTCCGGCGTTCACGAAAGCACGCGACATCGCTGCTGGAGCGGACCCGGTGAAATACGTCTCCGACACGACGTACTACGGCTCGCTCCTGCGCGACGTGGCGGGCTTGACCGCAATGTCGGCGAGGGCAGGGCAGGCGGGTTTGGTCCCCGCGCTCGTCAGCCGCGTCCAAGGCTTCGATCCGCGTCTCAACGACACGACGACGCAGGAAAAGGCCTGGATGCTGCTCGCAGCGCACGACATCGAAGAAACAACGCCGCCCGTGAACGTGACGGTCTCCGGCACGCGCGCGACCGCAAGCGGCAAGGTGCTGCGCTTCAGCCCGACCTTGGCCGAGATGGATCAAAGCATCTCGCTCAAGAACAACGGTCAGAAGGACGTCTGGCGCATCGTCTCGGCGGAAGGCATTCCGGCGAACCCGCTACCCGCGACCCAGAACGGCGTCACGATTTCGAAAGCGATCCTGACCATGACCGGCGCACCGGCGAACCTGACCGCGGTCAAGCAGAACGACCGCTTCATCGTACGCCTGTCGGGTGAGATGTCGGACAATCGCGCGCGCCTGATGGCGCTGCTCGATCTCCTGCCCGCGGGCTTTGAGATCGAAGGCGTGGTCCAGCGCAAGGACGACGGCTCGACGATCTATCCGTTCTTGCCCGTGCTCGCATCGTCGAATATTTCGGAAGCGCGCGACGACCGCTTCGTCACAACGTTCGACATCGGCTCGAACTACCAGCCGTCGACACCGGAAGAACGGGCCAAGCAAGCACGCCCGACGTTCCATTTCGCCTACATCGTGCGCGCAACGGTTCCGGGCTCCTACACGGTGCCTGCCGCGGTGGTCGAGGACATGTACGCCCCCGACATCGTCGCCCGCACGAACATGGGCACGCTTTCGATCAACTAGATTTACAAAGGATCCCTCCCCTCGAAAGAGGGGAGGGAAGTTGCGCTAAAATGCGTTTCCTCCGCGGCAGCGGATATCGTTCGGCATCTATCATCGCCGCGTTCGCGTGTGTGGGTCTTGGCCTCGCCGCCGCCGTGGCCGATCGCCTGAACCCGCTGACCGGCACGCGCGTTGACGACCGCTCCGTGATCGTGACCGCCGCCGACGGCGCGCTGCTCCGCGCCTTCACGTCGAAGGACGGCCGCTGGCGCCTGCCCGTGAAGCCGGGCCAAGTGGATGCGCGCTATCAGCGCATGCTACTCGCCTGGGAAGACCACCGCTTCCGCGATCACCCGGGCGTCGATCCGTTGGCGATGCTGCGCGCGGCCTATCAACTCGCAGCCGAAGCGCGCGTCGTCTCCGGCGCCTCGACGATCAGCATGCAGGTCGCGCGCCTGATGGAGCCGCGCGAGCGCACGTTCGGCGCAAAGGTGCTGCAGATCGCCCGCGCGCTGCAGCTCGAATGGCACCTGACGAAAGATGAAATCCTCGAACGCTACCTCACGCTCGCCCCCTACGGCGGCAACCTCGAAGGCGTACGCGCCGCAAGCTTCGCCTGGTTCGGCAAAGAACCGAAGCGTCTGACCGTGGGCGAAGCGGCGCTGCTGGTCGCACTGCCGCAGTCACCCGAGCGCCGCCGGCCCGACCGTTTCCCGGCCATCGCAAAGGCCGCACGCGACCGCGTGATCGACACGCTAGCCGAGCGTGGCCTGCTCACCGCCCGCGAAGCGCTGGAAGCGAAACAGGAACCGATTCCCGACCGCCGCCAACGCTTCCCGTTCCACGCGCCGCATTTGGCGCAAGATCTGCTCACGCAGAACGAGACGAACGAACCCGTCATCATCTCGACACTGGATGCCCGTGTTCAGACGAAGCTCGAAGACCTCGCCCGCCGCGAGCGCGCCTATTTCGACGACGACGCAAACCTCGCCGTTATCGTAGTCGAGAACAAATCGCGCCGCGTCGCCGCCTATCTGGGTGGCGCGAACTTCTGGACGCAAGCGGGCCAAGTAGACTTGGGCAAGGCTTCCCGCTCCCCCGGCTCGACGCTAAAGCCCTTCATCTACGGCATCGCGTTCGACGAACTGATTGTCCATCCGCAAACCCTGATAGACGACAAGCCAACGATGTTCGGCGACTACGAACCGCGCAACTTCGACCGCGGCTTCCAAGGCACCGTGACGGTCGCAACCGCACTGCAGCTGTCGCTGAACGTGCCGGCGGTAGCGTTGCTCGATCGCGTCGGACCGGTGCGGCTCGCGGCCACGATGCGCAACGCGGGCGCCGACCTCCAGTTCCCGAAGAAAGGCGCGCTCCCTTCATTACCGCTCGCACTAGGCGGCGTCGGCATCACGCTGCGTGACCTGACGATGCTCTACACCGGCATCGCCAGCGGCGGCGAAGTGCGCGCGCTGCGCTATCGCGACGATGCAGTGGAAGCTGAAGGCCACCGTCTCTTCGGCCGCGCCGCCGCCTGGTATCTCGCCGACACGCTGAAAGACGCGAACCTCCCCGATGGCTGGTCGATGGGCCAAGGTATCGAACGCGCGCGCCAAATCGCGTTCAAGACCGGCACGTCCTACGGCTACCGCGACGCGTGGTCGTTGGGCTTCTCGAAGACCTACACCGTCGGCATCTGGGTCGGCCGCGCAGACGGTTCCACGCGCCCCGGTCACATCGGCCGCAACGACGCCGCGCCATTGCTGCTCAAAGTGTTCGATCTCCTGCCACCCGAGAGCCGCTCCCCGTCGCCGCCACCCGACGGCGCGTTCGTCGCGCAGAACGCCGAACAGCTACCGCCCGCTTTGCAACGCTTTCGCTCGAACGCGAAACTGGCCGCTGGCCTGACCCGTGTGCAGCCGCCGCGCATCCAATTCCCGCCGAATGGCGCCACCGTCTCGCTCGAAGACCCCAAGAAGCCGCAAGCGCTGCCGTTGAAAGCCCAGGGCGGCCGCGAACCCTTGCGCTGGATCGTGAACGGCCTGCCGCTCGAAACCGCAAACAACTGGTGGACGCCCGAAGGCGAAGGCTTCGCCCGCATCACCGTCGTCGACGCCGACGGCCGCAGCGACACCTCCCAAATCAGACTGAAAGCGGAGAACTGACATGATCAAACGCACTCTGCTGCTCGCCAACGTCGTCGCATTGAACGCGCAAGCCGCACCAGTCCCGAACTGCAGAGACCCGATGTCGAACGCCGAAATGAAGATGTGCGCCGAACAAGATTGGAAAAAGGCCGAAGCCGAACTCGACGCCGCCTACGGCAAGGCGCTCGCCGAAGCGCGCGAGACATATCGCTCGACGAGGAACATGCCCGGACAACAGAACATGCCCGACAGCGAGGCTATGCTACGCGACGCGCAACGCGCCTGGGTTACGTTCCGCAACGCGAACTGCAAGTATCAATACCAAATCTACTGGGGCGGATCGCACGCGGGCCTCGCCTACCTGCGTTGCATGGCCGACACGACCAAGGCGCGCCTGAAGGAACTGCGCCAACTGCCTGGCGGCGACGAATTCGAGCCGTAAGCAGCTTGCGCGCATTTGTCATCTGCGCGCTTGGCCAACGGGCGGGCACACCAAGCCGATGCAAAAACCCGCACCGGCTGGCGAGTCCAAATCCTGGCTCGACCGCACGCGCGAAAAATTCGCGCCCGAAAACCCGGACGGCACGACCTCTGAACCCGGCCGCCGCCGCGCGATGGCGCTGCTGTTCACGAGCCTGATCGCAAACGGCCTCGGCCAGACGCTGATGTTCGCGATCCTGCCGCCGCTAGCCAATGACCTTGGCCTCACCGAATTCGGTATGGGCGCGATCTTCGCGATCTCGGCATTCTTGTGGGTCTTCTCATCCGCCTATTGGGGCGCGCGCAGCGACGTATGGGGTAGGCGGCCGGTCATCCTGATCGGGATCGCCGCCTTCGCGATCTCGACGTTCGCGTTCGCCAGCGTCTTGCAATTCGGTCTTTGGGGCTTGATCCCGCCGGCCATGCTGTTCCCGCTGATGGTCGCGACCCGATCGATCTACGGCCTGTTCGGCGCCGGAGCCTACCCGGCAGCCCAAGGCTACATCGCCGACCGCACCAGCTCGTCCGAACGCACCGAAGGCATCGCGATGCTGAACGCAGCCTTCGGCCTTGGCGCCGCGATCGGTCCAGGCGTCGGCGCAGCGCTTACGATCTTCGGCGTCGTGGCGCCGCTCTATTTCGTGGCGTTCATGGCGCTGGTCTCGACCGTCGCGGTGTGGCTGCTCCTCCCCGAACGCTCCGCGCCGCACCAGCGCAAGATCGAGAAGCCGCTGTCCTGGTTCGACCCGCGTGTACTCCCGTTCGTGGTCTTTGCGGTGATGCAAGGCACGGCAGGCTCGATCCCGACCCAGACCGTCGCCTTCATGATCCGCGACATGCAGAAGCTCTCGATCTCCGAGACCCAACAGCTCGCAGGCGTGGCGCTCATGGGAATGGCAATCGCGGCGTTGTTCGCGCAGTTCGTGCTCGTGCAGCGCTTCAAGCTGACGACCCGCTTCCTCATCATCGCGGGCATCATCGTCGCCCTGATCTCAAACCTGCTCGTGGTCGTAGCCTCGAACTATGGCCTGCTCGCCTTCGCGCTGGTGCTCTCTGGCCTAGGCTTCGGCATGCTCCGCCCCGGCGTCGCAGCAGCGGCCTCGCTGTCCGTCTCCTCTGAGGAGCAGGGCGCCATGGCGGGGCTGACAGGTGGAGCAGGCGCCGCGGGCTTCATTTTCGCCCCCTTGGTTGGAAATGGACTCTATTCTTGGAGCCCTATCGCACCCTATTGGTTTGGCGCCATTCTCATGGTACTATTGCTGGTATTCGTGATTACCAACTCCCGAATAAAAAGCGCTGTAATTCAAACGTTTGACGGGACTTCTTCCGACATTCAGCCACCATAGATGAACGGTTCTGTCACATCCTCGTGATCGATTTTTAGCTGGAGTTCATTATTGGACTATAGCCAAAACGCCAGGGGTCTATTATTATTATCCCTGTCGGTGTTCGCACCGGCGTTTCGGGCGACCGAGAAGGCTCTCCAGGGCGCAAGCACAGCCTTCGTAACAACCCCACCCTGACTAAAGCAACCGTCAGGCTCTGTGTTTTTGCGAGGACTCCCACATGCACGGGCCTTCCACCGACGCCGCGCGTTTCGCGCGGGGCTTGAACTCTGTCACCAACGGCAACGAAGTTTGGCGTCAGTTGAAGGCGTTCGCCACGCCCTTCGCCTTCGAACACCTGACGGTCCTAAAGCGCACAGTCGACCTGCCGCGCCGCATCACTAACGCGATCGTCTACATCGACGCGCCGCAGGGTTTCGCGGCTGAGTTCGACCGCGAAGGCTTTGGCCCCGACCACCCGCTAATCACCCGCGCCCTGCAGCGTTTGGAGCCGTTCTCGAACGCGGAAACGAACGCGACGCACCTCACGATGACTCAACGTCGCGTCCTTCAACGCGTCAGCGTCTCGCTGAACGTACGAGACGGCTGGACGTTCCCGATCGCCCGCGACGGTCAATTCGAAGGCATCGTCATGTTGGGCGGCTTAAAGCCCGACATGTCCCCGCTGCCCTGCTCGATGCTCCATCTGGCCGCGCACACAGCGTTCACGCGGTCGCAAGACATCGCGAACGGCACAGCATCAAAGGCGCACAACCTGACCAACCGCGAGGTCGAGTGTCTGCACTGGGTCGCCGCAGGCAAGACCGACCTTGAGATCGCGGTCATCCTTTCGATCAGTGCCCGCACGGCGCGGTTCCACATCGAGAACGCCAAGCGAAAGCTCAACGTCGCTACCCGCGTCCAAGCGGTCGCCGAAGCGCTCAAGGTCCACGCGATCGCGGCCTAGGCAAACGTCAACGCGCCCAACCAACAAGAAATTCGTGGAAACGCACGCCTGAACTGCGTGTGGAGGAAAAGGAAATGATGAGCGAACTACGCACGACAATCGTCGAAACAGTGGAAGAAATTGGCCGCGCCTCCGCGCCGGACGCCGTCTGGAAGGCGATCAAGACCTATGCTGAGACGCAGGGCTTTCAGTACATGCTCGTCGTCAAGAGCAAGAACAGTCCGATCGAATCGGTCTCTGGCAGCATTCTTTACAACGACATGCCGGAAGGCTTTGCGGAGTCGTTCGACAAGCTCGGATTCTCCAAACACAACCCGCTCATCTCGCACGCACTGAAAGAAGCGCGGCCCTACTCCGCAGCGGAGGTCTGGGCTCTGCCGCTCACGGTTCATCAGCGCCGCGCACTGGTGCAGATCAACCTCTCGCTGAACGTGCTCGACGGCGTAATGATTCCGATTCGTAGCACGACCGCGCTCGAAGGCATCGTGCTCTTAGGCGGCGCGACGCCGGAGATGGCACCGATCGTCCGTTCGACGCTGCACTTGCTCGCCTGCTGCGCGTTCGAGCAAGTGATCCACCTGGTCGCAAACCCGCGCCGCCCGGGAGTTGGTCTGCTGTCGCCGCGCGAAGTGGAGTGCCTAAGCTGGGCTGCTGCGGGCAAGACCGACGCCGAAATCGGCCGCATCTTGACGATCAGCCCGCGCACGACGCGCTTCCACATCGAAAACGCGAAGAAGAAGCTGGGGGTCGCAACCCGCGTCCAAGCCGTCGCCGAAGCGATGAAACGCAAAGCGATCGCGGCGTAGGCCTAGTTAGGTGCCGGCGACTTGCGCAGACTTTGGAGTAGCGCCAGCGTCGCAAACCCATCCGGCTTCATGCCGGCCGTGCGCTGGTAGACACGGATAGCCTCACGCGTACGGCGTCCGATCACGCCGTCCGCCTCGCCCACATCGTACCGGCGCTGTGAGAGCAGCGTCTGCAACTCCACCCGGTCGATGCGCGACAGGATCGGCATCTCCTCGCGCGGCCAAGCCGTGCGGAACGACCCGCCGCCATTGAACCGGTTCGACAGTTGGCAGATGGCGAGCGCGTACGAAATCGCGTTGTTGTACGCGAGCACAACCTTGAAATTCGGGTAGGCAATGAACGCAGGCCCCCGATGCCCGGCAGGCAGTAGGACAGCTGCCAGCGCGCCCGAATCCTGATCCGAGCGGCGCTTCAGCGACCGCCCGTCCCATAGCGTCACTCCCGCGTTCGACCAATCGCTCACCGATTTCTCGGTGCCGATGTCTGCCTGCGCGTAGTCGAAGTTCTCGGGCAGCCGCACCTCGTCGAAACACGGCGCGTTCTCCACCCAACCCTTCTGCTCCAGATAGTTCGCCGTCGAGACGAACACGTCGGCGCGCGTATCCCAAAGATTGCGCTTACCGTCGCCGTTACCGTCTTCCGCGTACTGCAGGAACACGGTCGGGATGAACTGCGTCTGCCCCATGGCGCCGGCCCAAGAGCCAATCATGCGCCCAGCCGAAATGTCGCCGTTCTCGATGATCTTGAGCGCCGCCAAAAGCTGCTCGCGCCCGAACGACGCGCGCCGGCCTTCAAAGGCAAGCGTCGAAAGCGCCTCGATCACATTGAACCCGCCCAGGTTCTGCCCGAAATTGCTCTCAAGCGACCAGATTGCGGTGATGACGCTGGCCGGCACGCCGTGCTTACGCTCCGCACGGCCCAGCGACTTGCGGTACTTGCGCATCATCGTCCGGCCCTTCGACACGCGATCGGACGAAACGGCGCTGTCCATATAGTCCCAGATCGCGCGCGAAAACTCTGGTTGGTTCTCGTTGAGCTCAATGACCCGCGGGTTCAAATCGACATTGGCAAACGCGGCGTCCAGCGTGCCTTGGCCGATCCCCTTGGCTTTGGCCTCTGCCTTGAATCCCTCAAGCCACGCCGTGAACGCGGGCGTTTGGTCTGCCGCATCAGGCACCGGCGCCGACATCCTGACCACGGACGGCTGAGCGGCGGCGGGCAAGGCCGCCAGAGCGAACATGACCGCACCCAACACGCGGGCGGGAATCAATGGGAAACGTGCGACAAACATGACGACTCGGATGCCACGGCAAAGGGCCGCAAAGCAAGGAAATCAGCACCCTTGGCGGTGCTTTGGCTGGTTGACAACCTGGGAGTGCCACACTAATGCTCCGCCCCTCGAAAAACGTCGCTAAAAACTGACCCGCCGCAGGACCCTGAAGATGAAAATCCGCAACTCGCTCAAATCGCTGAAGGGCCGCGACAAGGACTGCCGCGTCGTCCGCCGCAAGGGCCGCGTGTACGTCATCAACAAGAAGAACCCGCGCTTCAAGGCGCGCCAGGGCTAAGGCCATGAGGGCTGGCGCTGGCGCCAGCACCCTTTAATACTGCCGGCATGCAGATGCCGGCCCTCGACGAAACCATCCTCGCCCGCCGCAGCGAACTGATCGCCGGACTGCGCGCGCTCGTGCCCGACGGCGTCATAGCCGACGACGACGCGCTCGTCGCCTACGACTGTGATGCGTTGACCGCGTACCGGCAAAAGCCGCTCGCGGTCGTTCTGCCTAAGACCGCTGACGAGGTAAGCGCCGTCTTGGCGTTCTGTTCGGCGAACAAACTGAAACTCGTCCCCCGCGGTGCAGGAACATCGCTCTCCGGCGGTTCGCTCCCGCTGGGCGACGGCATCCTGCTCGGCCTCTCGCGCATGAACGGCATCCTGGAGATCGACCTTGAAAACCGCTGCGCCGTCGTGCAGCCCGGCATCACCAATTTGGGTATCACACGTGCCGTCGAAGCCGACGGCTTCTACTACGCGCCTGACCCGTCCAGCCAAATTGCCTGCACCATCGGCGGCAATGTCGCGGAGAACTCGGGCGGCATCCACTGCCTGAAATACGGCCTAACGACGAACAACCTGATGGGCGTCGAATTCGCGCTGATCGACGGCACCCGCGTCCGCTTCGGCGGCAAAGCGCTCGACGCACCCGGCCTCGACCTTCTAGGGCTCATCACCGGCGGCGAAGGCCTGCTCGGCGTCGTGACGGAAGTGACGGTCCGCTTGCGCCGCAAACCGCCAAGCGCGAAAGCGCTCTTGATCGCGTTCCCCTCGATCGAAGCCGCAGGCCAATGCGTGGCCGACGTGATCGCGGCCGGCATCATTCCGGCGGCTATGGAAATCATGGACCGCTTCGCGATGGACGCGATCGAAGCCTACTGCGCACCAGGTTACCCGCGCGCCGCTGCTGCGATCTTGATCGCCGAACTCGACGGCATGGAAGTCGAAGTCCGCGCTACCGCTATCGAAGTCGAAGCGATTGCGAGGAAAAACGGCGCGCTCGAATCCAAAGCGAGCGCCACCGACGCCGAACGCGACCAAATCTGGGCCGGTCGTAAAGCGGCCTTCGCCGCGGCCGGCCGCATCGCCCCCGACATGCTCTGCATGGACGGCACGATCCCCCGCCGCGCGCTCAGCCCCGTGCTGACACGCATCGGCGAAATGTCGAAGGAGTTCGGCTTGCCTGTCGCAAACGTGTTCCACGCCGGCGACGGCAATCTGCACCCGCTGATAATGTACGACGTGATGAAACCGGGCGACCTCGAACGCGCCGAACATTTTGGTGCCGAGATTCTAAAGCTCTGCGTCGAAGTCGGCGGCGTCCTCACCGGCGAACACGGTGTCGGCGTCGAAAAGCGCGACCTCATGCCGTTGATGTTCGCCCCGACCGATCTCGCGGTGCAGGAACGCGTCAAGTGCGCGTTCGACCCGCAAAGTCTGCTCAACCCCGGCAAAGTCTTCCCATCGCTGTCGGCTTGCGTCGAAGGCGGCGCGATGCATGTGCATCACGGCCGCATGCCGTTCCCAAATCTACCGCGGCTCTGATGCGCATACTGAAACCCGAAACCGACGACGAAGTAGTTGACACGATCACGCAAGCGTTCGCCGCTCGCACACCTCTTTGCGTCGAAGGCAACGGCACGAAACGCACGCTCGGCCATGCGGTCAAAGCAGATACCGTGCTGAAACTCTCAGGCCTCACCGGCATCACGATGTACGAGCCTGACGAGATGGTGTTCACCGCCCGCGCCGGAACCCCGCTCGCCGAAGTCGACGCGGCGCTTGCCAAACACAGTCAGATGCTGGCCTTCGAACCAGCTGGTGCGAACGCCACCATCGGCGGTGTCGTAGCAGCCGCCGTCAACGGCCCGCGCCGCTTCGCCGCCGGAGCAGCCCGTGATCACCTGTTGGGCTTCACAGGGGTCAACGGCAAAGGCGAACGCTTCAAAGCCGGCGGCCGCGTCGTGAAGAACGTCACCGGCTACGATCTGCCGAAACTCGCCGCCGGTTCGTTCGGCACGCTGTTCGCGATGACCGAACTCACGCTCCGCGCTTTGCCGCGCACAACAACCTGCGTCCTCGCGCTCGACGGCCTCGAACCGGGTCCAGCGCTGCGCCTGCTCCGCGGCGTCGCCGCCTCGCCGTTCGATCCGACGGGCTTGAGCTACATCGCCGCAAAGCAGCTCTCGTTGATCCGCCTCGAAGGCCAGGCCGACGGCGTCGCCGCGCGCAGAGACGAACTCTGTCGCACCATCGCTCGCGGCGCGCGGGTAATGGATGCAGAGGAGGGCGCCCATCTCTTTCGAAGCATCGGCGAAGTGTTTCCGCTCTTCTCACCGTCGGCATCGCTGTGGCGCATGTCGATCCCACCAACAGCGGCTGAAGCCGCCATCAACCAATTCAATCCGAAAGGATGGGTCGCCGATTGGGCGGGCGGTTTGTTGCTACTGGAGTTCGACCGCAAAGACGCGAACGTACACACCGTCGTCAAGGCGCTGGGCGGTCACGCCACGGCGTTACGAACGACAGCGTATATTCAAGACATCTTCACGCCGCTCGATCCCGCAACATTCGCGCTCACCGAGCGCATCAAAGACGCATTTGATCCGGCGCGTCTCCTTAACCCCGGCCGCATGTACAAAGACCTCTGATGCGCACGAACTTCTCTGCCGGCCAGCTCGCCGATCCGCATCTCGCCGAAGCCGAGAAGCAACTGCGCGCCTGCGTCCACTGCGGCATCTGCACCGCGACATGCCCGACCTACACGCTGCTCGGCGACGAACTCGACGGCCCGCGCGGCCGCATCCAGCTCATCCAGCACATGCTGGAAACAGACAGCACGCCGAGTGCGAAAGTGGTCAGCCACATCGACCGCTGCCTCTCGTGCCTGGCCTGCGTCAGCGCATGCCCTTCCGGCGTCAACTACCCGCGCCTCATCGATGAAGCCCGCGCGCACATCGAACGCAAGGCGGCGCGGCCCACGGCCCGACGCTGGTTGCGCCGTGCATTGGGCACGGTGCTGCCCGATCGCAAGAAGCTGCGTCTGGCACTATCACTCGCCCGCCTCGGCGCCATCGCAGCACCGGTCCTGCCGAAAGCGCTGCGCATCCCGGCTGAAACCGCCGCGCGCTTTGCCATCCATGGCCCGGCAGCCAAAACGCGCCACCACAAACCGGAAACGGCACCGGCGAAACGCGTCGCGCTGCACGTGGGGTGCGTTCAGGAAGTTATTGCCCCGCAGATCACCGCCTCTGCCATCCGCGTACTCACCCGCCACGGCTTCGAAGTCGTGACCGTGGAAGGCACCGGCTGTTGCGGCTCGCTGAATCACCACCTTGGCCAAACGACCGAAGCCGAACGCCATGCCACGGCCCTCGTGAACGACATCATCGCCGAAGATGCCCGCCGCCGTTTCGACGCCATCGTGACGACCGCATCCGGCTGCGCCACGACAATCCGCGACTACGGTTTTCACATCACGACCCAAGACGCAAAACACGTCGCGACCCGCACGCGCGACATCGCCGAAGTTCTGAAGGACGCGCCTCTGCAGCCGGGCACCGCGCACAAAGGCACCCGCGTCGCCTACCATTCCGCCTGCTCGATGACGCACGGCCTGAAGCAACCCGGCGTCGCGCCGCAACTGCTCCGCAAACTCGGCTTCGACGTCGTCGAACCGCGCGACACGAACTGCTGCGGTTCGGCGGGCGTCTACAACGTCCTCGAACCGGACATTGCCGGCGAACTGCAATCCCGAAAAGCGGCAAGCCTGATGGCAACCGAACCGCAACTCGTCGCCACCGGCAACATCGGCTGCTGGGCGCAAATCAAAGCCGCGGTCCCGGTGCCCGTTGTTCACACAATCGAATTGATCGACTGGGCGACGGGCGGCCCTAAGCCGTTCACGAGTTAGCGAACGGACTTAAACGCACGGTAATCCTCTTGGGCCTTGCCGCTGGACTTAAGCGCCCGAACTCGTAGCATACCGCTTATGCGCCACCGTCTCGCAGCTCTCGTAATCGCAACGCTTGCCGTCCTGCCCGCGCACGCGGACCAAAACGACGCGCGTCTTGACCGCCTGTTCGCACAACTCGCTGGCATCCGCACCGCGCCCGAAGCCGCCGCCATCGAAGGCAAGATCACAGAGATCTGGTCGCTCTCCGGCAGCGACACCGTCGACGTCCTCATGGCGCGCGCGCAACTAGCCGTCGACGCGCAAGACTTCGCGACCGGCAAGAAGCTGCTCGACTCCGTTGCCGAAATGAAACCGGCCTACGCGCAAGTTTGGTTCCGCCGTGCGGAGCTTCTCGTCGCGATGGACAGCCAACAAGAAGCGGCGGCCGATTTGGAGAAAGCGCTCGACCTCGAACCGCGCCACTTCCGTGCGCTCGCGATGGTGGGCCAAATCGCCGAAGCCGCCGGCGACAAGAACGCGGCGCTCGCCGCCTACCGCCGCGCCGTCACGCTAAACCCAATGCTCGAAGCAATCGCCCGCCGCGCCGGCCAAATCACCGACGACACCGAAAAGAAACCCCCGCCGACTTAAGCACCCGGCGCTCCCGGCGCACGGCGCCCAACGAACGCGACTCGCAGCAAGTTCGTCGCCCCCGGCGTGCCGAGCGGAACGCCGGCTGTCACCACGATCCGCTGCCCCGCCGTGGCAAAGCCCTCCCGGAACGCGATCTGGCAGGCGCGGTCGACCATGTCCTCGTGATCGTGCGCATCCTCGGTCACGACGCAGTGCAAGCCCCAAGCGATCGCGAGCCTGCGCCCCGTGGCGGCGACCGGCGTCAGCGCAATGATGGGCACGCCCGGCCGCTCGCGCGAGGCGCGCAACCCCGTCGACCCCGACCCCGTCCAGCAAACAATCGCCGCCGCCTTCAGCGTTTGCGCCACCTGCCGCGAGGCGGCAGTAATCGCGTCGGGCGTCGTCGCTTCCGGCTCCGAACGTTGCGCGTCGATCACCATCCGGTACTGCGCGTCGCCTTCGATGGAACGCGCGACCCGGTCCATCATCTCAACCGCTTCGACCGGATACTTGCCCGCCGCAGACTCCGCCGACAGCATCACGGCGTCCGCGCCGTCGAATACCGCGGTCGCGACGTCGGAGACTTCCGCGCGCGTCGGAATGGGGCTCGCGATCATCGACTCCAGCATCTGCGTCGCGACAACGACGGGCTTGCCTGCTGCGCGCGCCGCCCGCGTGATCTGCTTCTGCTTGCCTGGCACATGCTCCACTGGAAGCTCGACGCCCAAGTCCCCGCGCGCCACCATCACGGCGTCGGACAATTCCAAAATCTCGTGCAGCCGGTCGATCGCCGAAGGCTTCTCGATCTTTGACAGCACGCCCGCGCGACCCGCCACGATCTTGCGCGCCTCCGCCACATCTTCCGGCCGCTGCACGAACGAGAGTGCGATCCAATCGACGCTATGCTCCAGAGCCCGGTCGAGGTCCGCGCGATCCTTCGCCGTCAACGCAGCAATGGGCAGGACGGCATCGGGCACGTTCACGCCCTTGCGATCCGTCAGCCGCCCGCCGACCTCGACAACCGCCGTAGCACTGTCGCCAACCACTTTCTGCAAGCGCAGCCGGATGCGCCCGTCGTCGATGAGCAACTGCCCGCCTTCCTTCAGAACGGCAAACACTTCCTTGTGTGGCAAATAAAGGTGATGCGCATCGCCCGGCCGCGCATCCAAATCGACCTTGACCTCCGACCCGGTCGCCAGATCGACGCCGCCACCAACCATCGCACCGATGCGCAGCTTCGGCCCCTGCAAGTCGGCGAGGATGCCGATCGGCCGCTCGAGCTCCGCTTCCAAGGCGCGGATCATTTTCACGTAAGCGCTGAGGCTTTCGTGGGTCGTGTGGCTCATGTTGATGCGAAAGACGTCCGCCCCCGCCTCGAATAGGCGCCGGATCGTCGCCGCATCGTTCGATGCGGGTCCGAGTGTCGCTACGATTTTTACATTACGGCGCCGGCGCATTCGTCTCTAATCCGAAAGGTTTTGCACCCAAGTCGCGTCCTCGCCGGTATCGACTTCGAAGAAGCCGGCTTGGGAATATCCGCGCTTGCGGCAATTGTCCCGGCCCCTGATCGTGAAGTTGTCGGTCCCGACGCAGAAGAAACGGGGTCCATCCCACGCCCCGTCAACCCCCAAATGCACGCCGCGCAGGTAGTAATAGCGCGCTTTCAGCTTCCCGCGCAAAACATCCGCGCAGGCCGCAGGTTCGACGCGCCACCAGCCCTCACTGACCCAGCCTTTGGCGGCTGGCCGCGCAATCGCGATCAGGAACGGATGCGTGGTTTTGTTGCACACAGTGAACGTCGCCCACGCAGGCGAAACCGCGCAGGCGTAAGCGGCGAGAGCAATCAAAAACGCGTAGCGAATCATCCCAAGCTCAGCATCGCGGCCGCAGTCGCAGAGGTCAAACCTCCGGCGCAATCAGGATGGCGCGAAAATCGTTGACGTTCGTGCGTGTAGGCCCGATCACAATCGCTTGCCCCAGCGCCGCAAAGAAACGCCCCGAGTCGTTCTCATTTGCGATCGCGCGCGGATCGAGGTTCAGCGCCCGCGCCTTCACAAGAGTCTCGGGCCCGATCCAAGCCCCCGCCGTATCGTCGCTGCCGTCGATCCCATCCGTATCGCAGGCCAACGCCCAGATGTTCGAAGCCCCCTGCAACGCCTCCGCCAACGCCAGCAGATACTCCCGGTTCGGCCCGCCCCGGCCTTGTCCCTTGACCGTCAACGTCAACTCGCCACCCGACAGCAGCACCAGTGGCTCGGCACCGGCTCGCACATCCCGTGCGATCTCCGCATGCGCCTGCGCCACCCGCCGCGCGTCGCCCGTGACGTTCACACCGATGACCTTGGTCACAAAGCCCAGGCGGTGCGCCTCATCGGAAGCCGCAGCCAGCGCGTCCGCGCCGCGCGCGACAAGGTGGTACGCCGAGCGTGCCAACCCCGGATCGCCAGGCTTGATCGACTCAGACAACGCGGAAGTACGTACACCGTACGTCGCAAGAATGGCCGCGGCGTCCGCGCACGTCGTCCGATCGCCGACCGTCGGCCCAGACGCGATCACCGAAGGGTCGTCACCCGCGACGTCGGAAATCGCGAGCGTAAGCAAGCGCGCCGGATACGCTGCCACCGCAAGTCGCCCGCCCTTGATCGCAGACAGATGCTTGCGCACGCAATTGATCTCGCCGATCGACGCCGACGACAAAACCAGGGCGCGCGTGATCGCCTGTTTCTCCGCCAAAGTCAGCAACGGAAGCGGCGCGCTCCAGAGCGCCGACCCGCCACCGGAAAGCAGCGCCAAGACGAAGTCGCTCTCGCTTAACCCCGACACCATCGCGAGCGCCCGCGCCGCCGCATCGCCCCCGGCCGTATCCGGCAACGGGTGTCCCGCCTCCACGACCTCGATCGAACGCGTCGGCACGCCATGCCCGTAACGCGTAACGACCAGCCCCTCGACCGGACCCCAAGCATCCTCGACCGCCACGGCCATCGCCGCCGCAGCCTTCCCCGCACCCACGACCACGACGCGCCCCGAGGGCCGCGCGGGCAGAGCAGGGGGCACGACACGCGTGGGGTGGCACGCCGCCACTGCTGCGTCGAACAACTGCCGGAGAGAGGCTACTGCGTCGAACAGTCTGTGCTCCTTCGCGC
>JABFRX010000250.1 GCA_013140995.1 Alphaproteobacteria bacterium
GAACTCTGGCCTGCACTTTTGCTTCGACGCGCCGACGCGCAAGAGCGTAGATGCGTTCTACAAGGCGGCGCTTAGCTCAGGCGGCAAGGACAACGGCAAGCCAGGCCTGCGCGCCGACTACGGCGAAAACTACTACGCCGCGTTCGTTGTCGATCCGGAAGGTTATCGGCTGGAAGCGCATTGCGGCGCGAAGGTTTGAGGATCTGACCATGGCCTCGATCGTCAGAGAGTCACGACAGCTGCCTGCCCCCGGCACGGTTTGGGATGCGGCGCGCGATGCCGGCGCGCTGCACACGCGCCTCGTTCCCGGCTTCGTCGTCGACACGAAGCTGGAGCCGGGCGCGCATCGTAACGTTTGCGAACGGCATGACTGCGAAGGAGTTGATCGTCGATATCGACGACCAGCGGCGGCGGATCGCATGGTCGGCGGTGGGTGGCAGGCTCACCCACCACAACGCCTCACTCACAGTCTTGGCGAACGGAGATCGCGCAGATGATCGGCCAAGGGTGCGCCGCGATGAAGGCAGCGCTCGACAAACTCAGCGCGTAGCGACGCTACGCGCCATTTTCAGCCCGCGCCGGGCCGAAACGGACGCCACACTCCTTAATAGAACGTTAACCGATGACCCTCAGGTTAACACTTCTGATTCCTGGGGGCAGAAATGTCGATGTTTTTCAATCTGGTGATGAACTCCGCGTGCCGGAGCAATCATCACCGGCTCGCGGTCGATGCGCTTCGCCACCTGAAGGGCGACACAGCGGAGACGTGGCGTAATCTCTTCCTGCATCACTACACGTCCTATCTTGAGGGCGCGAAGGCGCCGGACGAGGTGTTCAAAGACTTCAAGAACCACGTGCTGCATGTGCGCGACGGCGATTGGGGCGGTGCACCGGCCGCGGCACGCGAATGGTACCGCCGCACAGTGCGCGCGCTACAGGTGAAGGACTGGAAACAAGCCGTCTATTGCGCGGGCGTGATGAGCCATTACGTCGTCGATCCGGTGCAACCGTTTCATACCGGACAGACCGAGGAAGAAAACATCATCCATCGCGCGGTCGAGTGGAGCTTTTCGAAGAGCTTTTTCAAGCTGCAGGCAATCCTGGTGAACGATCTCGGCGGTTACCCAGAGATTGCGGTGCCGAGTAGCGCGGATTGGGTGGAGCAGATGGTGCGCCAAGGAGCGCGCACGTCGAACCCGCACTACGAAACGGTGGTCAACCACTACGACTTCAAGGTGGGTTCCAAGAACCCTGAGGCGGGGCTCGACCAAGAACTGAAAGACGTCGTCGCGAAGCTGATCGGCTACGCGACCGTGATGGTCGCGCGCATCCTCGACAAGGCATTCGCGGAAGCGGCAGTCGCGCCGCCGAAGGTCAACCTCACGCTCGACACCTTCTTCGCGGCGCTGAAGGTTCCGGTCAACGCGGTGCTGAAGACGATCGACAACCTGCAGGAGCGCGCGCTCGTCGCGTCGATGTATCAGGAGTTCCAGAAGACCGGCAAACTGCGTGACACCCTGCCGGAAGACGACAAGACAGTGCGCGCGCTGCATGCAGCGGAAGTGCTGAAGCAGCCTCTATCGACGCTCGACGCCCAGTGGCCGAAAGAGATCGGCACTGCGCACGGCACCGGAGCGCCGCCGCGCTCCGCTAAGCCGAAGAAGGTTGTGACCGCAGAAAAACCGGCGCCGAAGGCGAAGCCGGCGCCGTCCGCGAAAGCGCAACCAGCGCCGAAGGCGGCCGCCCCTACCCCACCGCAAGGCCCGCGGCCGCGGCTGAGCCCGGATGCGCCAGTAGAAGACGCGCCGTCGATCGGCGCAAAAACTGCAAGCCGCCTAGGCGCGGCCGGCATTCGCACGGTGCAAGACTTGCTAAGCGCCTCGCCCGACGGCGCGGCGGCGCAGATAAAGGTGAAGCACATCAACGCAAGCTTGATCCGCGATTGGCAGTCACAAGCCGAACTCGCCTGCACGATCGCGAACCTGACAAGTGCCGGCGCACAGCTCTTGGTCGCCTCCGGTGTGCGCGATGCGGACGACCTGGCGAGCGCCGAGGCCGACACGCTGATAAACCTGATCGAGGAGTTCGCCCTGACCTCAGACGGTCAGCGCATCCTGCGCGACGGCGCACCGCCAAAGCGCGAGGATGTCGAGCGTTGGATCGCTGCTGCGAAAGAACAGGCGCAGAAGCGGGCGGCCTAGTTCCCCGCCTCCGTCTGCACCTGAGGTTGCTGCGGCGAACCGGCGACGGACCCCGCGTCGTGAAGTGTGACCATGCCGAGCGGAAACTTGCAGACTTGGCCGATGCTGCAATCGACCGCGCCGATCGGGTCCGGCTTGTTGTAGTCGTCCCACTCGTTCAACTCGACCGAGAACGGCACGTCCGGCACGCGGATCAGGCCGGTCGTGCAGCGGAACTTGCCTTGGCAACCGGCCAACTCCGGATCGCGCGGGCCAAAACACTTGCGGTACTCGGTGCCCTCGCGGATGCAAACCTGAAGCTCGGGATCGACCATCGGCCAATCCCAGTTCTGGCCGTTCTCCTTGAAGCGCGAGAACTCGACGTCGATGCGAACGGCGCGCCGCCACACTCCGGGTGTGTAGTCCGATGCCACCTCGACGCGCACGCCGCCGACGGGAACCTTCTGCACATAGCGCTGATACGCCGTCGGCCCGAAATAAACTGCCGCCGCGCCGACCGCGCAGCCGATCACGAACCAACCAAAGCCACCTTGCGCCATAGCCCTCTCCACGTTTGAGCGCGAGCAAAGCCTGCCCGCGTCCGACACTCAAGCTCTCAAGAGAAGATGGCGGTAGCGTGACCCCGGACAAGGGAGGAGGCGGATATGCCACTCGCCTGGCAGATGTGGCAGTGCGTCAATTGTCCTCGCACGCCGGCCAGTTCTTCAGGCCCCGTTCGCCCTTTTCGTTCGTGCCGAAGCAGGTGTCGGGGAACTCGCCGGCGTAGTCGCGCTGGAGCTTGATCGCCTGTTCGAAGTCGGCGCGGGCTTTGTCGTAGTCGCCCTTCTTCTCGAAGGCCCCGCCACGGTCGTAGTAGGTGTTCGCATCGCCGGGCTGGAGGCGCAGGACCTCTGTATAGTCGGCAATCGCCTTGTCCGTGTCCCCGGTCTGCACATAGGCATAGGCCCGCTGGGCGTAGGCGCCGACGAGGCCCGGCTCCAGCCGAATCGCTTCGGTCAGGTCGGCGATCGCCTTGTCGAACTGGTTGTAGGCTGCCTGGAAACCGCCTCGGGCGGCGTGGCCGCGCGGGTCGGCGGGTTTCAGTTTGATGGCCTCGCCCGCGTCGGCAATCGCGTGGTCGAAGTCGCCCTTCTCCATGAAGTAGATGGCGGCGCGGCGTAGGTACGCCTCGAACTTGATCTCGGGCGAGAGCGCGGCGTCGGCGATCACGCCGTTGCAGGCATCGAAGCGCCGGTCGGTCGCGGCATTGAGATCGCTGCATAGCACGGCGTCGCGCGCGGCGTCAGCCGACGGTGACGGCGCGCTCACCGACAACACCAACGCAGTTGCCACGGCGAGAACTTTCATACGTTGCGACTACACCAGATCGTCCGGTGCGCCAAGAACGCAGAACGCGCATTAACGTTGACCGGCCGGAGTACCGCGCGTGGAACTGCCACATCTAACGGGCGAGTGCGGCGTCTATTCGCACAAGCAAATCCCGCCACGCCGCGTCGATATCATTCGTCCACGCGGCGCCCAACAACTCGGCAAACGTGTCGCGGATAGTTGTGTAGAAGACCGCGAACACCTCGCGCGGCACGCCGAGGTTTTCGTGGTTGACGATTTCGGCGCGCATGAGGTTGCCGCCGTACCTGTCGCCGCCTGCGAATTCGAGCATCGCGGACAGCGCCTCCGTCAGCATGTTGCCGCGCACGCCACCGCTTGTATCTCGGACGAACAGCTTTTCCATCTGCGGGTGCTGCGCAAACAGACGGGCGTAGACGTGCGGGACGGGGTCGCCGCGTTCGGCGACCAGCTCCAGGCTTCGTGCGATTAAGGACGTATCCATAGCCGAGACTGCCTGCCGCCTTGACGGTTCTGAGGGCCCTTGTTATCAGCCCGCCATGATGCTGCCTATGTCGAAGCGCACGATGAAAACGAAGGCGCCCAAATCCCGGGCGGCTTTGGACGTCGCGCGCGAGACTTAAGCGCGCAGCACCCCAAGGCCTCGCCGGGAAACGGACGAGGTCGAATTTCATCGGCGCCCGTCTCCGGCTTGAACACAGAAGAGAGACCGATGTCCGTCGCCGAACTAGCCTCCCGCAACAACCGCCGCGCGTTGCCGCCCTCACCGTCAGTCGCCGTCGTAGGCGCGACGGGTGCGGTGGGTGTCGAACTCGTCAAGTGTCTTGAGTCGCGGAAATTTCCGCTGTCGCGGCTGAAGCTGCTTGCCTCGCCCCGGTCTGCGGGCAAGACCATGGGCTTTCAGGGACGTGAGGTCACGATCGACGCACTCGACGCGGTGAGCTTAGACGACGTTGACATTGCGCTGTTCGCTGCCGGCAGCTCGATCTCCAAGGACTTCGCGAAACCCGCGCGCCGTCGCACGGTGGTCGTCGACAACTCGTCGGCGTTCCGGATGGACGACGACGTGCCGCTTGTGGTGCCGGAGATCAACGGCGCCGACGCGCTCGCCCACACCGGCATTATCGCAAACCCGAACTGCACCGCCGTCATTTCGGCGATGGCGCTCTACCCGCTGCACAAGGCGAACCCGATCAAGCGGGTGATCGCGTCAACGTACCAAGCCGCATCCGGCGCAGGTGCCGCCGCGATGGAGGAGCTTCGCGTCTCGACCGAAGCCGCGCTCGCCGGCCGGACGTACGAGCCGAAGGTCCTGCCTCACCCCTACGCGTTCAATGTGTTCAGCCACAACGACAAGGTGGACATCGAAAGCGGCTACAACGGCGAAGAGATCAAGGCCGCGCGTGAGCTTCGCAAGATCATGCATCTGCCCGACCTGCGCGTCGGCATCACCTGCGTGCGCGTGCCAGTGATGCGCGCACACACGATCTCGATGAGCGTCGAGTTCGAACGGCCGATGAGTCACGAGCAGGCGCGCGAGATCCTGAGCACCGCCCCTGGCGTACGCGTCGTGGACGACCGCACCCGCAACTACTTCCCCATGCCCCGCGACGCCTCCGGCAAGGACGAAGTCCTCGTCGGCCGCTTCCGCCCGGACGTCAGCGACCCGACGGGCCGGTCGCTCATGATGCTCGTCGCGGGCGATCAGCTACTGAAGGGTGCCGCGCTGAACGCCGTGCAGATCGCGGAGCTGTTGCTCAAGCACTGAACGCAATGTACCACAAGGGCAGTCTGGGGGCGCGGGCGGGACGCCCGCGCTCCCAGACTGCGTTCGTGCTACAATCCACACATGAACGACGAACCAGTACGGCGGCGTGATTGGTTGGTAACGGCGGCTTTTACGATGGCGGGCGTCGGCGGCCTGTTCGCGCTGTGGCCGTTCGTAGCGGCGCTTGGGCCGGCTGCAGACACGATGGCGCGGCGCGTCACATTCAACACCAACGGCTTGATCGGAACCAAACAGGCGACTATCGATGTCGAGGGTCGGCCGATTGCGATCTTCCGCCGGACGGAAACAGAGCTCTCATGGCTACGCTATCCGTCGATGCCCAACAAAACTCGCGACCCGAGTTCTTTCACCGGCGAGGCATTTCGCGATCGCGACTCGCACGAACCACGGCAACCGTCCTGGGCGAAAAACTGGCACCGCTCGCTTCACGCCGGCATCGTGGTCCTTGAAGCCATGTGCACACGCGAAGGATGCGTCGTGTCGAGACAGCAGAGTTTCAGATCCAACACCAACTTGGAGGACGTGATCGCGTGCCCGTGTTGCGGCTCGCGCTACGATCTGGCGGGCCGGGCATTCGCTGGACCCGCAAAATACAACCTTCGCGTACCGCCGCACCGCTTCGTCGATGCGACAACCATTGAGTTCACGGCGAGCGAGGTGCTGTCTACGACGGCTTCGCCCGCAAATCCTTCGTGATCGTCCCGTACCGCTCCGTGTATTCGTCGTGTTCGTCGCGCAGCGTCTGCT
>JABFRX010000154.1 GCA_013140995.1 Alphaproteobacteria bacterium
GGCTTCGGCGGACGAACTGTGCATTAATTGTTCTACGTTGTCGAAGGGGATATTTTTCTTAGGCTCTTGTGGGAACTAATGCCGAACTTGTGTCTTAAAACTGTTTAATTTCAATATCTTAATCACGTATTGCGAAAAGAGAACGAACGACGTACATGTCCTTGCGTTGCAGGCACAGACCTCAAGGTGAAATAAGGAGCCAGACCCAATGAGCACCGCACTTCGCGTCGTAGAACAGCAGGACGATATGGACCGTAAGAAAGCACTGGAAGCGGCCTTGAGCCAAATCGACCGCGCCTTCGGTAAGGGTTCGGTGATGAAGCTCGGCGCGAACCAAAAGGTGGCCGAGATCGAGTCGGTTTCGACCGGGTCCTTGGGCCTCGATATCGCGCTCGGCATCGGCGGTTTGCCGCGCGGCCGGGTGATCGAAATCTACGGGCCCGAGTCTTCAGGCAAGACCACCTTGACGCTGCATATCGTTTCCGAGGTGCAAAAGGCGGGCGGGGTTGCAGCGTTCATCGACGCTGAGCACGCGCTCGACATTGGTTACGCGAAGAAGCTCGGCGTCGATATCGGGGAGCTTTTGGTGTCGCAGCCGGACACCGGCGAGCAGGCGCTTGAGATTACCGATACGCTGGTGCGCTCCGGCGCGGTCGACGTCGTGGTCATCGACTCGGTTGCGGCGCTGACGCCGAAGGCCGAAATCGAAGGCGAGATGGGCGATTCGCTCCCCGGTCTGCAGGCGCGGTTGATGAGCCAGGCGTTGCGCAAGCTCACAGCATCGATCTCGCGCTCGAATACGATGGTTATCTTCATCAACCAGATCCGCATGAAGATCGGCGTGATGTTCGGCAATCCGGAAACGACGACGGGCGGCAACGCGCTGAAATTCTACTCGTCCGTGCGTTTGGATATTCGCCGTATCGGCGCCATCAAAGAGAAAGACGACGTCGTCGGCAGCCAGACGCGCGTGAAAGTGGTCAAGAACAAGGTCGCGCCGCCGTTCCGGCAGGTCGAGTTCGACATCATGTACGGCTCGGGTATTTCGAAGGTGGGCGAGCTTGTCGATCTGGGCTCGAAGGCCGGGATCGTCGAGAAGTCGGGGTCTTGGTTCTCCTACGACAACCAGCGGATCGGGCAGGGCCGGGAGAACGCGAAGGCGTTCCTGGCCGAGAACCCGGATATCGCGGCGAAGATCGAGGCTGCCGTGCGTGCGAATGCCGGCATCCTTGGCAACGCGCTCGCCACGGCGCCCGAGAAAGACAAGGACGATGAGGACGACGAGGAATAGGCAGGAAATAGCGATCAGCTAACAGCGATCAGCGAGATTCTCTCCACCCCCTCAGTGCCCCCTAAAGTGGAGAGATTAGGCCCGGACCTTTCCCCCAAGGTCCGGGCCGTTTTGTGTTTGGGGCTTGGTGGCTTGGGATTGGTGGCGTCTTGGTCGCCTGGACACGTGGTTGGTTGGCCGATACATCCTGCTCAATCAAACACTTGAGCCGCTATGACCACCGCCCTGAACGACATTCGCTCGACGTTTCTCGACTATTTTGCGCGCAACGGCCACGAGCCGGTGGCGTCGTCGCCGCTCGTGCCGCGGAACGACCCGACACTCATGTTCACGAATGCGGGCATGGTGCAGTTCAAGAACGTGTTCACGGGCGCGGAGAAGCGGCCATATTCGCGCGCGGTGTCGTCGCAAAAGTGCGTGCGCGCTGGGGGCAAGCACAACGACCTCGACAATGTCGGCTATACGGCGCGGCATCACACGTTCTTCGAGATGCTGGGCAACTTTTCGTTCGGCGACTACTTCAAGGACGTTGCGATCGAGCTTGCGTGGACCCTGATCACGAAGGAGTTCAAGCTCGACACGAAGCGGCTGCTGGTCACCGTCTATTCCGAGGATGACGAGGCGGCAGCGCTTTGGAAGAAGATTACGGGGTTCCCGGAGTCGAAGATCATTCGGATTCCGACGTCCGACAATTTCTGGTCGATGGGCGACACGGGACCGTGCGGGCCGTGTTCGGAAATCTTCTACGACTACGGCGACACGGTGCAGGGTGGACCTCCCGGTTCGCCTGATCAGGATGGCGACCGGTTTGTCGAGTTTTGGAACCTCGTCTTCATGCAGTTCGATCAGGCGCCGGGCGGAAAGCGCACGCCGCTGCCGAAGCCGTCGATCGACACCGGCATGGGGTTGGAGCGCATTTCGTCGATCCTGCAGGGCAAGACGGACAACTACGACACCGACTTGTTTCGCCGGCTGATCGATGCGTCGGCGCAGGCGAGCGGGCAACACGCAGATGGCGCGCACGCTGTTTCGCATCGTGTGATCGCCGATCACTTGCGCGCGTCGTCGTTCTTGATTGCGGACGGGGTCACGCCGTCGAACGAAGGACGCGGTTACGTGCTGCGCCGGATCATGCGGCGCGCGATGCGGCATGCGCATATTTTGGGTGCGAAGGACCCGCTGATGTACCGACTCGTGCCGGTGCTTGTCGCTGAGATGGGCGCTGCCTATCCGGAGCTCGGCCGTGCGCAGCCGTTGATCACCGAGGCGCTGAAGCTTGAGGAGACGAAGTTCCGGCAGACGCTGGAGCGCGGGTTGAAGTTGCTCGACGAGGCGACCGCCGGCATGGGCAAAGGCAAGACGCTACCGGGCGACGTCGCGTTCAAGCTCTACGACACGTTCGGCTTTCCGTATGACCTGACCGAAGACGCATTGCGTGGGCGCGGGATCGGCGTCGACAAGGTGGGCTTCGACGTGGCGATGGCCAAACAGAAGGAAGAGGCGCGTGCGGCGTGGAAAGGTTCGGGTGAGGCCGCGACCGAGGGCGTGTGGTTCGAGTTGCGGGAGAAGATCGGCGCGAGCGAGTTTCTCGGCTACGATACGGAAGTTGCCGAGGGCGTCGTCACGGCGCTCGTGAAGGGCGGCAAGCCAGTTGCCTCGCTTGCGGCGGGCGATGAGGGTCAGGTGGTCGTAAACCAGACACCGTTCTACGGCGAATCCGGCGGTCAGGTCGGTGACGAAGGCGCAATGTTCACGGGCACCGGTGCGGAGTTTGCGGTCAGCGACACGCAGAAGAAGCTCGGCGACATGCATGTGCACGTCGGCAAGCTCAATCGCGGGACGTTGAAGGTTGGCGATGTTGTCGACCTGCGTGTGGACGGCGTGCGGCGTTCGGCGACGCGCGCGAACCATTCGGCGACGCATTTGTTGCATGAGGCTTTGCGGCGTGTGCTGGGGCCGCATGTGACGCAGAAGGGTTCGTTGGTCGGTCCCGAGAAGTTGCGCTTCGATTTCTCGCATCCGAAGGCGGTCAGCGAGCAGGAAGTCGCGCGGATCGAGGCTATGGTCAACGACATGGTGCGTGCGAACGACGATGTCGTCACGCGGCTAATGACGCCAGAGAAGGCGATCGAGCAAGGCGCGATGGCGCTCTTTGGCGAGAAATACGGCGATGAAGTGCGCGTGCTCTCGATGGGCACGGATGCGGGCAAGACCTACTCGGTCGAACTCTGCGGCGGCACGCATGTGCGCCGACTCGGCGATATCGGCTTGCTCAAGATTGTGGGCGAGAGCGCGGTGGCCGCGGGTGTTCGGCGCGTCGAGGCGCTGACCGGGGCGGGTGCGCTTGCTTATCTCAACGAGCAGCATCGGCTTGTGCGTGAAGCGGCATCGGCGATGCGCGCGCAGCCGGCGGAGTTGCCCGACCGGATTTCGCAGCTGATCGAAGAGCGTAAGAAACTCGAGCGCGACCTGTCGGATGCGCGGCGTCAGCTTGCGATGGGTGGTGGCGGCGGGCCCGCGCAAAGCGAGACCGTCGAGATCAATGGCGCAAAGTATATGGGCCGCGCGGTCGAAGGCGTTGATCCCAAGGACCTGCGCTCGCTTGTCGATCAGGGAAAGCAGCAGATCGGCTCCGGCGTTGTCGCGTTTGCGACGGCGACAGACGGCAAGGCGGCGCTCGTCGTCGGCGTGACCGAAGACCTCGCCAAGCGCTTCAACGCAGTGGAGCTCTTGAAGAAGGGGGTCGAGGCGGTCGGCGGCAAGGGCGGTGGCGGGCGGCCCGACATGGCGCAAGGCGGCGGGCCGGACGGCGCGAAGCTGCAGGCGGCGCTCGATGCGATCGCCTCAGCGATGAAGGCTTGAACGGTGGATACGCGCACGCAAGCGGGCGGTGACGCCGTCAGCTGGCGGCGTTGGATTTACTTGACCATCGAGGCCGGCGGCTCGAGCGCGGCCGCGCATTATTTCGACGACTTCATGGTCGTTTTGATTCTGGCCAACGTGCTCGCCGTCATTCTCGAAAGCGTGCCGTCGATCCACGCTCAGTTTGCGACCGCTTTCTTGGTGTTCGACATCGTGTCGGTCGCCATTTTTGCCGCCGAGTACTCACTGCGGCTTTGGGCGTCGATCGAGATTCCGGCGATCCGGCAACGGGGCCCCGTGCTCGGACGGTTGATGTTTGCAAGCCGCCCGTCGCAGATCATCGATTTCCTGGCTTTCGCGCCGACCTTTCTGTCGCTGATCATGCCTGCGGCCGATTTGCGTGTGCTGCGGATGTTCCGATTGCTGCGCTTCTTGAAGCTCGTGCGCTATTCGCCGGCCATGGTAACGCTCGGGCGTGCGCTCTACGAGGAGCGTCGCGCGCTGATCGGCGCCATGTTCTTGATGATCGGTACGGCGGTCTTCTCCGGTACGATCATGCACGTCATCGAAGCGGAAGCGCAACCCAAGCAATTCGGAACGATCCCCGACGCGATGTGGTGGTCGCTGGCGACATTGACCACGATCGGCTACGGCGATGCCGTGCCGATTACGCCGCTCGGCAAGATGTTCGGTGCGATCGTGATGATTTGCGGGCTGGGGTTGTTTGCGCTGCCGATCGGCATTGTAGCGACCGCGTTCGTGAACGAGATTCACCGGCGCGATTTCGTGGTGACCTGGGGGATGGTGGCGCGGGTGCCTCTCTTTGCGACGCTCGATGCTGCGGCAATCGCCGAAGTGATGAAGATCATGCGTACGCGCGCGGTTTCGGCGGGCACCGTCATCGCGGCGCGCGGCGAGGAAGCGGAGGGCATGTTCTTCATCGCCGACGGCGAGGTGAAGATTCAGCTGCCGCGCGGGCACATCAAGCTCGGCGCGGGCGAGTTCTTCGGAGAGTTGGCGCTGCTCAAACGCGTGAAACGGATGGGCACGGTCACGGCGCTTGTCCGCACGAACATGATGATTATCGACGCGCTCGATTTCGAGAATTTGCTCGATCGCGACGAGGTGCTGAAGGCGCGGATACTGGAGATCGCGGACGAGCGGCTCGCCGGGGAATGGGCGGACGTGTCCAGCGACGTGGTGGCCAGCGAGTTCGATCAACGGCCTTCCACGCGGCCCGTCGGCGACCCGCTCCTCTGACGATTCGCGAACGTACCGCGCCAGCGCTAGAATGCGTGGGTGCCAAGCGGGTGGCTTTGCGATGATGATGAAAGCTGCGATCTCGACGGGGAAGATCGTTCTCTATTTCGTGCTCATGGGCCTCGTAGTCGCGGGGTTGATGGAGTTCGTCGTTCCTGCGGTGGCGGCGCAACTCGGTGGGGTTTCGACCGTGCCGCGTATCGTGACGTTGGGCGCGATCAACTTCATCGCAATGTCGCTGCCGGCGATGGCCTTGACGATGCTCTTCGACGGCAAGTCGCCTGTCGCGATGGGGTTTGGGCGTACAGGCGGCCTTTCGGATTTTCTGATGGGCGGCGTTGTCGGCGGTTTCATCTTCCTGAGCGCGGTTGCGGCGGCGGTGTTTGGCGGCTGGGCGTCGATCAATCCGGACTTCGCGACATTCTCGATGCGCGCGATGGCCTGGAGCATGGCGGGGATGACGCTCGCAGCCGCTGGCGAAGAGGTGATGATGCGCGGGTTTGTGCTTCAGGAGTTGATGAGTAAGTTCTCAGTGCCTGCGTCCGTCATCGTGTCATCGTTGATCTTCATGGCGTTACACGGGGCGGCGCTCGTCAAGAGCGACATGGCAGCGGTTGGCGCGCTCAACATCTTTCTCGCGAGCGTGCTGATGTCGCTCGCCTATCTCGCAACGCGCACGCTGTGGCTGCCAATCGGCATTCACGCGGGGTGGAATATTATGCAGGGGCCGATGCTGGGCTTTAACGTCAGCGGCAACGACTTCAACGCGGGCTGGCAGCCAGTGACGATGAGCGGGCCTGAGATGATGACCGGCGGCACGTTTGGGTTTGAGGCGAGCGTGCTGGGGCTGATTGGGCCCGTGCTCGGGATACTGATGATGTTGTTGTTCCGGCAGCGCTCGTATCAATAAATCATCGTCATGGCCGGGTCGCGCTACGCTTGCCCGGCCATGACGATGAAAAAGTGAGCGACTACATCTTCATCGTCTTGCGCAAGTTCTCGTCGATCTTGTCGAGGAAGCCTTCGGTGGACAGCCATTTTTGGTCGGGGCCGACGAGCAGGGAGAGGTCTTTCGTCATGTCGCCGGCTTCGACGGTGTCGATGCACACCTTCTCCAGCGTTTCGCCGAAGTGGCTGACGTCGGGCGTGGCGTCAAGTTTGCCGCGGTGGATGAGGCCGCGCGTCCAGGCGAAGATCGACGCCATCGAGTTCGTCGAGGTTTGCTCGCCCTTCTGCCATTGACGATAGTGCCGCGTGACCGTGCCGTGGGCGGCTTCGGCTTCCATGATCTGGCCGTCGGGGGTGAGCAGGACGCTCGTCATCAGGCCCAGCGAGCCGAAGCCTTGGGCGACCGAGTCCGACTGCACGTCGCCGTCGTAGTTCTTGCAGGCCCAGACGAACTTGCCGCTCCATTTTAGGGCGGAGGCAACCATGTCGTCGATCAAGCGGTGTTCGTAGACGATTTTCTTTGCGTCGAACTTCGCTTTGAATTCGGCGTTGAAGACCTGCTCGAAAAGGTCTTTGAAGCGGCCGTCATAGGCTTTCAGGATGGTATTCTTCGTCGAGAGATAGACCGGCCAACCGCGGTCGAGACCGTAGTTGAAGCACGAGCGTGCGAAGTTCTTGATCGAGTCGTCGAGGTTGTACATCGCCATCGCGACGCCACCGCCCGGGAAGTTGAAGACTTCGTGGCTGATCGGTGCGCCGCCGCCTTCGGGCGTGAACGTGATCGTGAGCTTGCCTTTGCCGGGGACGACGAAGTCGGTCGCCTTGTATTGGTCGCCGAACGCGTGACGGCCGACGACGATGGGATCGGTCCAGCCTGGCACGAGGCGCGGTACGTTCTTGCAGATGATGGGCTCGCGGAAGACTGTGCCGTCCAGGATGTTGCGGATCGTGCCGTTCGGCGACTTCCACATCTTCTTCAGGCCGAATTCCTTTACGCGCGCTTCGTCCGGGGTGATGGTCGCGCATTTGACGCCGACGCCGTAGCGTTTGATCGCCTCGGCCGCCTCCACAGTAACCTTGTCTTCCGTCTTGTCGCGGTATTCGATGCCCAGATCGTAGTATTTGATGTCGATGTCGAGATAGGGAAGGATCAGCTTCTTCTTGATGAGATCCCAAATGATGCGGGTCATCTCGTCGCCGTCGAGATCGACGACTGGGGTCTTCACCTTGATCTTCGCCATGGAACTTTCCGTTGAGAATGTGTGCGGGTTGCGCAGGTGTTTAGCGGCGGCTCGGCGCGTGTGCAAGGCGCCATGAAGACACCGGTTATCATCCTCGCAAATCCGCAAATCGGCGAGAATATAGGTGCCGCCGCACGCGCGATGCTGAACTTTGGCCTGAGCGACTTGCGCCTCGTGAACCCGCGTGAGGTGTGGCCGAACAAGAAGGCGGAGGCGATGGCGGTCGGCGCAGTAAGCGTGCTGGAGAGCGCGCGCGTGTTCGCGACGATGGAGGAGGCGGTCGCCGATTTGGGTCTCGTGTTCGCGACCACTGGGCGCGACCGGCTGATGGCGAAGCGCGTGGTTGTGCCGGATGAGGCGGTATTGGAGTTGGCTGCCGAGTTGGCGCATGGCCGGCCGTGCGGCGTGATGTTCGGCGCGGAGCGGATGGGGCTCACCAACGAAGAGGTCATTTTGGCGGATGCGATTTTGACGGTGCCAACGAACCCGGATTTCGCGTCGTTGAACTTGGCGCAGTCGGTCGCGGTGGTTGCCTACGAATGGTTCAAGGGCACGCATGAGAAGCCGGAGTTCAAAGTGCCGGCGAAGTACCGCCGCTCAGCGCTTGCGAACAAAGAGGATTTGATCGGCTTCTTCGAACACATCGAGAGTGAACTCGACCGCACCGAGTTTCTGTTCCCGCCGGACAAGCGCGCGGCGATGGTGCAGAACATGCGCAACATGTGGCACCGCGCGGGGCTGACGTATCAAGAGGTGCAGACGCTGCGCGGGATGGTGCGCTCGCTCGCAGGGGGCAAGAAGCGGCGGAAGAAAGGTGAGAGCGAGTGATCCGTCACGGATTTGCCGAAACGAATGAATTGAAGTTGCACTATGCGGCGAGTGGGCCGGCGGACGGGCACCTGCTGTTGTTCCTGCATGGGTTTCCGGAGTTTTGGTATGCCTGGCGGCATCAGCTTGCCGATCTCGGCGACAAGTATCTTTGCGTTGCGCCGGATTTGCCGGGGTACAATTTGTCGTCCAAGCCTACCGAGGTCGCGCGGTATCGGACGAAGCGGCTGATCGACGATGTCGTCGCGTTCGCGGCGCAGTTTTCACCGAAGCGGAAGTTCACGCTGATTGCGCATGATTGGGGTGGGGCGCTTGCGTGGGCGTTTGCGATCAAACGGCCGGAGTTGATCGACAAGCTTGTGATCATCAATGCCGTGCATCCGGGGGCGTTCCAGCGGGAGATCGTGAAGAACCCGGCGCAAGCGGCTGCCTCGCAATACATTCACGAGCTGCGTGCGGAGGGGGCGGAGGCGCGCTATGCGGCGAACGAGTATGCGCTGCTCTGGCGGTCGCTCGCGAAGACGGCGGAGGCGGGGCATTTGAGCGCCGCCGATCGCACGGCGTTCATCAAAGCGTGGAGCGAGCCCGGCGCACTGACCGGCATGTTCAACTGGTACCGCGCGATGCGGATGAATCCTCCGAAGCCTGGTGCTTTGCCTTCAGCGGAGGTCTACAGCGACGAGGTGCTAATGGTGCGCTTGCCGACGCTCGTGATCTGGGGCGGGCAGGATACTTCGCTGCTGCCTGGGTGTGTGGAGGGGCTGGAGCGGTGGGTGCCGGACATCGACGTGCGCCGTGTGCCGGACGGCAGCCATTGGATTGTGTACGAGAAGCCGAAGTTTGTGAGTGACACTATTCGTGATTGGCTGGCGTCACCGATCGGTGGAACCTAGGCGCTGGGTTCCAACCCATCGACGAACTGCGATAGTTTGCCCGTCCAGTGGACGCCCTTGCGATAGAAATAGAGCGAGTTCTTTGTGCCGCGTTGTTGGCACGCGTAGCTTTGTTCGATGGGCAATGTTCGCAGATCGTCCAGACCGTCGAAATCGATCAATATTTTCCGCGGGTCATTGCCGCGCTCCAACTGCCACGACGCAGAGATGCGATAGTTGTCGCCGTCGAGACGTGCGACGATCCTCCAGCCGCGTTTGGATAGAGCTTCCTCGAGTTCAGCTAAGTGCCAGTCCGCCATAGTTGCGCGACCCTATGGCCCAGGGCTGCGGTTTGACAGCCCCTCGGGCCCCCTCTAAAACCCGCGGCTCTGCTGGGAAATCCCGGCGGAATGGAAGCACCCGTGGCGGGGAAGCCCCCGCCTGTCGGTCCCACAATCCGGGATAGAGGAGGGCAGCATTTCCTAGGCTTAACACCTTGAATCTATAGGGAAATTGCGAATGACGAAGCGACAGAGTGCGAAGCACAAGATTGACCGGCGTATCGGCGACAATCTTTGGGGCCGGCCGAAGAGCCCACAGAACAAGCGCGAGTATGGCCCCGGTCAGCACGGCCAGCGCCGCAAGCAGAAGATCTCCGACTATGGCGTGCAGCTGAAGGCCAAGCAGACGCTCAAAGGCTATTACGGCAACATCACCGAGCGGCAGTTCCGCAAGATCTACGCCGAGGCACAGCGCCGGCGCGGCGATACGGGCGAGAACATGATCGGTTTGCTCGAGCGCCGTTTGGACGCGGTGGTCTACCGCGCGAAGTTCGTGCCGACGGTGTTCGCTTCGCGCCAGTTCGTGAACCACGGCCACATCAACGTGAACGGCCGCCGGGTGAACATTCCGAGCTATGTCGTCAAGGAAGGCGACGTGATCTCCGTGCGCGACAAGGCGCGCGAAATGGAGTTGGTTGCGGTCGCGATCCAGCTGCCGGAGCGCGACGTGCCGGACTATCTCGAGGTCGATCACGGCAAGCTGACCGCGAAGTTTACGCGCACGCCGAAGCTCTCGGATGTGCCCTATCCGGTGAAGATGGAACCGAACCTGGTCGTCGAGTTCTACTCGCGGTAGAGGTTGCGGGTTGCGAGGTTTTGGGGCGGTCACACGCGTGTGGCCGCCCTTTTTCTTGTGCCTTCATTCGGTCAAAGATCGGTGCGAGCGTGACTTGCCACCTTGGAGAGACCCCCATGATGTTGTCTGCCGTTCTTGCCGCTGCGCTGAGTACTGCGTTCGTCAGCCCGTGCGATGTTGCGACCGATGCGGACGCTGTGGCGTTGTTGCACACGGCGCCTGTGCCGGTGCCCTCCAGCGAGATGGGCGAGGAGACGGCGCCGTCGTGTATTTGGGCGACCAAGGGCCGCGCGAGCGAGGTGAAGATTTCCGTCTGGTCGCAAGACGAGTTGCCGGTAGTCGGCATGGCGGATGCGGCGGCTTATTTTGCGAAGCGCAAGGCAGATGCCGAGGCTGCGACCGCTGTGGCGAATACCGGCAATCAGGCGTTTGCGAGTTTCTCGGCGCCTCTCAAGGGCAAGTCGTCGGGCGAAGTCGTCGTGTTGATGGGCGATCGGCTGGTTACGTTCGAGTTCGGCAGCGTGCAGACGAATGAGGCGAAGGCATTTGTCGCCGCTGTGATGGGGCGGATTCAAAATTGAACGATACCGCCCCGCAGTGGGGGCGGTAGTTTTTTTCAACGCAGCGCTTGCTTGAACGTCTCCGCGTCGACGTTGCCGCCGGAGAGGATGACGGCGATGGTTTTGCCGCGGGTGTCGAGTTTGTTCGAAAGTAGGGCCGCGAGGGCGGCGGCGCCGCCGGGTTCGGCCACGAGTTTCAGGTGATAGAACGCGTGGGCCATGGCGCGGCGTGCTTCGTCATCGGTCACGCTCAACGCCGCCACCAAACGCTGGATGATCGGGAACGTGAGTTCGCCGGGCATTTCCGTCATCAACGCGTCGCAGATCGAGGGCGCGGTTCCCGTGTTTGCAAGGCGCTCGCCGGCGGCGAGCGAGCGGGCCGTATCGTCGAAGTGCTCCGGCTCGACGCCATAGACCTTTGTTTGCGGTGATACCTCGGCGAGTGCGCTTGCAATGCCCGCCGTCAGCCCTCCGCCGGAGCAGGGCACCAGCACCGCGTCGAAGGTCAGACCCATCGCTTTCGCGTCCTGCGCGATCTCAAGCCCCGCCGTGCCTTGGCCGGCAATGATGCGGTAATCGTCGAACGGTGGCACAAGCGTGAGCCCACGCTCTTCAGCAATTCTCTTTCCGATCGCGACACGATCTTGTGTAAAGCGGTCGTAGAGAACGACTTCGGCGCCGTAGCCCTTCGTGTTGTCGATTTTGAGTTTCGGCGCGTCTGCCGGCATGACGATCACTGCGCTCGTGCCGAGGTCGCGTGCTGCGCAGGCTACGGCTTGCGCGTGATTGCCGGAGGAGTAGGCAACGACGCCGCGCTTGCGCTCGCCAGAATCGAGCAGCGTCATGCGGCTCATGGCGCCGCGAAATTTGAACGAGCCGGTGCGCTGAAGCACCTCAGCCTTGACGAAGACGCGCCCGCCGGTTGCTTGGCTCGCCGCGTGCGCTTCAATCAGCGGCGTTCGAACGGCATGGCCGCGGATGCGCTCCGCCGCCGCTTCGATATCGGCGAGCGTGAGGCTCACGCGGCTTCGGGCTTGATGCCTTGCTCTTCGAGGAACGGGCGCAGTTCGCCGTTCTCGAACATTTCCTTCACGATGTCGCAGCCGCCGACGAATTCGCCCTTTACGTAGAGCTGCGGGATCGTCGGCCAGTTCGAGAAGTCCTTGATGCCTTGGCGGATCTCCGCGTCGGCCAGCACGTTCACGCTTTTGTACTTCACGCCGACGTGGTCGAGGATGTGAGTGACGGTCGCCGAGAAGCCGCACTGCGGCACCGCGGGCGTGCCCTTCATGAACAGCACGATGTCGTTCGAGGCGATGTCGGCTTTGATGCGGTCGGTGGCGGACATGGGGTGCGGCGTTCCTTCGTTCGGCAAAGACATAAGGGTGGTGACGATGGGCGTCAAGAAACCCCAATGCTGAGGCTTTAGCCTAAGAAAATACCGCCCCCACTGCGGGGCGGTCGAAATTTCGAAGCCGAAGGCTGAGTAAATTTCGGGTGGGGGGAACCCACGCAGGTGGTTTGCCCCCCACCCCTCGCACTTTGTGCTCGAACGTTCGACCGCCCCGCAGTGGGGGCGGTATTCGTTCTTGTCTTGCTGGCTCAGCGCAGCTCAGGCTGCGGCTTCGCCAAGCAGTCGCCGTGCCTCTCGTCGCGCGAAGTGCAACACGGTGGCGGCGATCAAAATGGTTATGGGGGACGTTACAGTTAGAAGCCTGGCGAACTTGATCGCCGTGTCGCTGTTTAGCGCTACTATCGCGATAGGAGTTAGCGCGGCGGGTGCGCCGTAGATCAGCAACGCTTGCCAATAGGGTGCTTGAAGCGCCTCCGTCGCATATCGCCTTTGGCGTTCGCTTCGCGTCATCCGCGGGCTGCTTCGGCTGCACCAGAATCGCCACACCGTTAGCGCGAGCAGCGGTGGAATGAGGACGACAATAATGAACGGCAGCAAGTCGTCCTCGTCGATCGTGAGACGTGCTGCGAGGATCCCTACCAACATCGCCGCCATGCTCACTATGACAGCGACCATGCGCTGGGCCAGTGAGAAGTATGGAACATCTCTCTCGGCCATATCTTGGCGTCCGCTATGTCGGTGACGACGTTTGCAACGCCAGCGCGTGCAACTCGCCGCCCATGCGGCCTTTGAGGGCGTCGTAGACCATCTTGTGTTGTTGGACGCGGGTTTTGCCTTTGAATGCTTCCGAGATCACTTCGGCGGCGTAGTGGTCGCCGTCGCCCGCGAGGTCGCGGATCGTGACCTTTGCGTCGGGGAGCGCTTCTTTGATAAGGCGCTCGATGTCGCCAGCATTCATGGGCATGGGCGTAATCTAGGCAGTGCCCATGAGTTTGGGTAGCCAGGCTTCGTTCAATTCGCGCAGGCGAGCGGTGGGGAACGGGTCTTCGCCGTCCAGTTTCCACGCATTGCCGCCAGTCGTGCCTTGTTTCTGCGCCGGGACGCCCGCCAGCTTTGCGTCGGAGAGGATTCGGTCGGCGTCCGCCGCGGGGGCGGTAACCACGTAGCGGGATTGGTCTTCGCCGAACCAGAAGCCGTGGCGGGTGAAGTTAGCGGGCGTGGTCAGGGTTGCGCCGATGCCGGAGGCCATCGCCATTTCGGCGATCGCGACCGCGATGCCGCCGTCGGAGCAATCGTGTACGGCTGTGACACGGCGCTCGCCGATCAGCGTGCGGACGAAGTCGCCGTTCTTGCGTTCGACTTTGAGGTCGAGCGGCGGGGCGGCGCCTTCTTCGCGATCGTGGATTTCGCGCAGGTAGATCGACTGGCCGAGGTGGCCCTTCGTCTCGCCGATGACGAGGATCGTTTCGCCAGGGGCTTTGAACGGGATCGTTGCGTGCTTGGTGACGTCCTTCAGAAGGCCGACGCCGCCGATGGCCGGGGTCGGCAAGATCGCTTGGCCGTTCGTTTCGTTGTAGAGCGAGACGTTGCCGGAAACGACGGGGAAGTCGAGCGCGCGGCAGGCGTCGCCGATACCGCGGACGGCGAGAACGAATTGGCCCATGATCTCGGGCCGCTGCGGGTTGCCGAAGTTCAGGTTGTCGGTGATCGCGAGCGGGGTCGCGCCGACGGCAGTCAAGTTGCGCCACACTTCGGCGACGGCTTGCGCGCCGCCGGTGTAGGGATCGGCCAGCACGTAGCGCGGAGTTACGTCGCATTTCGTCGCGATCGCTTTCGACGTGCCGTGAATGCGCACGATCGCGGCGTCGCCGCCGGGGCGTTGTACGGTGTCGGCCATGACAGTCGAGTCGTATTGTTCGTAGATCCAGCGGCGGCTTGCGAGATCCGGCGTGGCCACGAGTTTGCTGAGCGTTTCCGTGATCGACTTCGGCTCGGGGACTTCGCCGAGCGGTTTCGGGCGTTCGGGTTCGGTCCACGGGCGCTCGTAGAGAGGGGCTTCGTCGGCCAACGCGGCGACCGGGATGTCGGCGACGGTTTCGCCTTTGAAGTTCAGAACCAAGCGCTTTGTGTCGGTGGTGACGCCGATGACGGCGAAGTCGAGTTCCCACTTCTTGAAGATTTTCTCGGCCTCTTTCTCGCGGCCGGGCTTCAAGACCATGAGCATGCGCTCTTGGCTTTCGGAGAGCATCATTTCGTAGGGCGTCATGCCCTTCTCGCGGCAGGGCACATGATCGAGGTTCAGTTCGATGCCGGAGCCGCCTTTGTCGGCCATCTCGCACGACGACGACGTGAGGCCTGCGGCGCCCATGTCCTGGATGCCGACGATGGCGTCGGTCGCCATCAGTTCGAGGCAGGCTTCGAGCAGCAGCTTTTCGGTGAACGGATCGCCGACTTGGACGGTGGGGCGCTTTTCCTCCGACGCGTCGTCGAACTCGGCTGAGGCCATCGTCGCGCCGTGAATGCCGTCGCGGCCGGTCTTCGAGCCGACATAGACGACAGGATTGCCGGAGCCTTTTGCGGCCGAGAGGAAAATCTTGTTCGTCTTGGCGAGGCCAACGCACATCGCGTTGACCAGGATGTTGCCGTTGTAAGCTTTGTGGAAGTTCACTTCGCCAGCAACCGTCGGTACGCCCATGCAGTTGCCGTAGCCGCCGATGCCCGCGACGACGCCGGAGACGAGGTGCTGCGTCTTTGGGTGCGTTGGTTCGCCGAATCGCAGCGCGTTCAACATCGCGATGGGCCTTGCGCCCATAGTGAATACGTCGCGCATGATGCCGCCCACGCCCGTTGCCGCGCCCTGATACGGCTCGATGAACGAGGGGTGATTGTGGCTTTCCATCTTGAAAATGATCGCGTCGCCGTCGCCGATGTCGATGACGCCCGCGTTCTCACCTGGACCCTGGATGACCCAGGGGGCGCTCGTCGGCAGCTTCTTCAGATGGACGCGCGAGGATTTGTAGGAGCAGTGTTCGCTCCACATAACCGAGAAGATGCCGAGCTCGGTCATGTTCGGCGTGCGGTTCATGACGCGCAGAACATGCTTCCACTCGTCTTCGCTAAGGCCGTGGTCGATCGCGTGGGTGAGGGTTGCTGCGGTCACGAGAGGGCGCTCACCAAGCTGTCGAAGATCGCTTTGCCGTCGGTGCAGCCGAGCAGCGGATCGGCGTGGCGTTCGGGGTGGGGCATCAGCCCCAAGATCGTGCGCTTTTCGTTATAGATGCCGGCGATGTTGCGGGCGGCGCCGTTCGGGTTTTCGCCCTCGACATAGCGGAAGGCGACTTGGCCTTCGCCTTCGAGACGGTCGAGCGTTCCTTTGTCGGCGAAGTAATTGCCGTCGCCGTGCGCGACGGGGATGTTGATGCGTTGGCCGGGCTTGTAGCGCGCGGTAAACATCGTGTTCGCGCCTTCGACCGTCATATGAACGTCGCGCGAGACGAACTTCAGGTGCGCGTTGCGCATAAGCACGCCGGGGAGCAGGCCGGTCTCGCACAACACTTGGAAGCCGTTGCAGATGCCGAGGATGGGCGTGCCCTCTTTCGCGCGGGCGATCACATCGCGCATGATCGGCGAGTGCGCGGCCATCGCGCCGCAGCGCAGATAGTCGCCGTAGGAGAAGCCGCCGGGTAGCACGATCAGATCGAGATCGTCCGGCAGGCTTGCGTCCTGGTGCCAGACCATCTTGGGCGGCGAACCGTTCGCTTGGGTGAGGGCTGTTGCGACGTCGCGGTCGCAATTGGAGGCGGGGAAGACGACAACGGCCGCTTTCACGGGCGTGATTCTCCTCGAGGGGCCTTAGAGGCCGATTACATAGCGAGTTGGGATGGGAAAGGCGAGGCCGCCGGATGCTACGTGGCGTCGCGCGTTGGCTCGCTTAGCTGGTCAGCGCTTTCGGCTGTTTCATGTAGTCGTTCAGCCGCTCTTGCAATTTGCGGCTGATGTCGGCGCCCCAGTTGCGGCCGATTTCGGAGATTTCGCGTTGAAGCTCCGCTTGGTGTTCGCGAAGGCGTTTGCCCGTGGGCGAGCGGTGGAAGGCTGCGATCTCGCGCATTTCGGCCGCGGTGAAGCGGCGCGACCAGGCGCCGGCCATTTGCGCGAGCAGCTGGTTCACGCCGTGCGTCATTTCTGTGCGCATGGATCGTTCGATCACGCGGCGCGTGTCCGACGTGATGCTTGGGAACTGCGTTTGCAGTGCCGCCATCTGTGCCGGAATCACGCGGTCGATCTGTTCCATGACCGACTTGCGGCCGCCCATGGCCTCAAGTAGATCGGTTGCCGCCGCTATGCGCGCGTTCATTTCGGATTGCGCGACCGCCGGCTTGGCGGGCGCTGCACTCGCCGCGAAAGGCGACGCCAACATCGCAAGGCACGTCACGCTTAAGACGAAGATGGAGTTCGTCATCAGCCCCTACCCAATATGTTTAGTTACCCATTCTTCCTGCTGGCGGGACGCTTCCCACGGCGTCCGGCTGTCGGCACGTCACTTCAATTCGCTACTTCAGTTCAATCGCGTAATTCTCAATCACAGTGTTCGCCAGAAGCTTCTCGCACATCTCAGACAGTTTCGAGCGTGCACGGTTTTGATCGGTTTCGGCAAGTTCGATCTCGATCACTTTGCCTTGACGCACATCGCCGACGTTTTCGAATCCCAAACGACCCAGCGCTTGCCCGATCGCTTTCCCCTGCGGATCGAGCACACCCGATTTCAACATCACCGTAACGCGCGCTTTCATTTGACGAGCACCGGCCCCTTCCGTTCCGGATTTTGCACTTCGGTCAGAATTCCCAACCGCCGTGCGACTTCGCTGTAGGCTTCCGTGACTCCACCCAGATCTCTGCGGAAGCGATCCTTGTCCAACTTTTCGTTGGTTTTGATATCCCAGAGCCGCATCGAATCCGGACTGATTTCGTCAGCCAGAATGACACGCATCATGTCCTGTTCCCAGTGCCTTCCGAATTCAATTTTGAAATCCACAAGTCTAATCCCCACACCAAGGAACAACCCTGAGAGGAAGTCGTTGATTCGAATCGCCAGCGCCGTGATGTCGTCAAGTTCTTGCGGCGTCGCCCAACCGAACGCCGTGATGTGCTCCTCGGTTACCATCGGGTCATGCAACTTGTCGTTCTTCAGGAACAATTCGATAATCGATCGCGGGAGTGCCGACCCTTCGTCCAGCCCTAAACGTTTCGCCAGCGATCCGGCGGCGACGTTGCGCACGACAACTTCGAGGGGAATTATTTCGACCGCGCGGATCAACTGCTCGCGCATGTTCAGCCGGCGGATGAAGTGATTGGGCACGCCGATCTGCGTCAGCTGCGTCATCAGATATTCGCAGATGCGGTTGTTCAGGACGCCCTTGCCTTCGAGGACGGCCTTCTTCGTCGCGTCGAAGGCGGTGGTGTCGTCCTTGAAGTATTGGATCAGGGTGTCGGGCTCGGGTCCTTCGTAGAGGATCTTCGCCTTGCCCTCGTAAACGAGCTTGCGGTTTTTCATCTGCATGTCCGGGTTCGAGGGCGGCTCCAAGAACGGCCAAGCGCCCGCTTAAGGGTGTTGAATGACCCCCGGCGAGCGCTATTTGACAGTAGCGCAAATGCCGCCTTTGGCACAATGCGGGGCGTTGCGCGATATGTCGCCCTTGCCTAGTGTCCGGCGCAATCATTGGGAGATTTCAAGAATGTCCGGTTTCGACAAGCGCCGCGAAGGTTACGAGAGCAAATTCGCCCACGACCAAGACCTGAAATTTAAGGCTACGGCGCGCCGGAACAAGCTTTTGGGCCTGTGGGCGGCGGAGAAAATGGGGCTCTCGGGCGAGGCCGCTGACGCCTACGCGAAAGAGGTCGTGAAGGCCGATTTCGAGGAGGCCGGCGACGAGGACGTTTTCCGCAAGATCCGCGGCGATCTCGACGCGAAGAAGGTGGCGGTTTCCGACCATCAAATCCGGCGCGAGATGGAAGACTTGATGGCGACCGCCGTCGAGCAAATCATGTCGACGAAATAGAGCGACCAGCAGGCGAATTCTTGGCTATTGTTCTCCCCAGATACTTTCAGGGGACGCGATGATGCGCGCATTCGCCTTCGGCGTGTTGGGACTGGTTCTGGCGGCAGGTGCGGCTGCTGACGCGGGGTGGGGCTACTACGGCGGCGACCAGGGCGGCATGCGCAACAGCGGCGCCGCGCAGATCACGGCCAAGAACGTCGATGGCCTTGTTCCGATTTGGACGTACACGACCGGCGACATCGCCAAGCGCGATGCGAAGACCATGCGGCGGACGAAGTTCGAGGCGACGCCCATCTTGGTCGGCGACAAGCTCTTGCTGTGCTCGTCGTTCAACGAGGTGATCGCGCTCGATCCGGAAACCGGGAAAGAGCTTTGGCGATTTGATCCGAAGATTCCGACCGAGAAAGTCGGGCCCGCGAACAAGTTCAATTGCCGCGGCGTTGCTGCAAGGCTCGCCGATGGCGTAGTCAATGCCATCGGCGTGTGTTTCGAACGGGTTTTCGCTGCGACGAACGACGCCCGCTTGATCGCGTTGGATCTTGCTACGGGCAAACCCTGTCCGGATTACGGCGCTGGCGGTGAGGTAAAGGTCGACGCTGGAATGGCGCTCGAGTGGCCGGGCGAGTTTCAGATCACGTCGGCGCCCGTTGTTGTTGGGGGCGTCGTCATTGTCGGTTCAGCGATTGGTGACAACGCCCGGGTGAAGGCTCCGCACGGGACCGTGCGCGCGTTCGACGTTCGGACTGGTGCGCCGAAATGGTCGTGGGATCCGGTGCCGCGCGATGCGAACGATCCGGCGGCGAAGACTTGGGGTGAGGGCTTCAAGGACGTCGGGCACGCGAATGTTTGGGCGCCGATGTCGGTGGACGAGACGCGCGGGTTGGTGTTCTTGCCGACGTCGTCGGCTAGTCCGGATTTCTTCGGGGGTTTGCGGCCGGGGGATAACAAGCACTCGAACTCGGTTGTCGCGTTGAAGGCTGAAACCGGGGAGCTCGTTTGGGCGTTTCAGACGGTTCATCACGATGTCTGGGACTACGACAATCCGGCGCAGCCGACGCTCGCCACCATCGACGTCGAGGGCAAGCCCCGCGATGTCGTGATCCAGCCGACGAAGCAGGGGTTCTTGTTCGTGCTTGATCGCGATACGGGCGAGCCGGTGTTTCCGGTCGAGGAACGGCCGGTGCCGCAAGGCGGGATCGCGGGTGAGGTGTTGTCGCCGACGCAGCCCTATCCGACCGTCATTCCGGCGCTCGCGCCGCAGAAGATCTCTGCAGATGATGCGTACGGCGTCACGCCTTGGGATCGCGAGGCTTGCCGCAAGCTGATCGCGGAGACGCGGAACGAGGGGCTCTACACGCCGCCATCGTTGAAGGGGACGTTGATGTTCCCATTCACGGGCGGCGGCATGAACTGGGGCGGCGTTGCGTTCGATCCGGTGAAGCAGGTCGTCTATGCGAACACCAGCCGGATGCTGCACCGGATCACGCTGTTTCCGGCGGCCGAGTTCGACAAGCTGGACGAAAAGTATCCGGACCGCGAAGTGTCGCCGCAGAAAGGCGCCGCGTACGGAATGATCCGCGACACGCTGCTCTCGCCGCTGGGGCTGCCGTGCAATCCGCCGCCGTGGGGCGTGCTCGCCGCCGTCGACATGAAGACGGGCAAGATCGCGTGGGAGTCGACGCTTGGGACGACGGAAGAGCTCGCGCCGCTGAACATCGCGCTCAACACGGGCACGCCCACGCTGGGCGGGCCGTTGGTGACGGCGGGCGGG
>JABFRX010000278.1 GCA_013140995.1 Alphaproteobacteria bacterium
CATCGGCAGGTTCTGTAGCACTTCGCGGCAGAAGCCGTTGACGATCAGCGTCACCGCTTCCTCCGCCGGAATGCCGCGCTGCAGGCAGTAGAACAGTTGGTCTTCGCTGATCTTTGACGTCGTCGCCTCGTGTTCGAACTGCGCCGTCGGATTGCGCGCCTCGATATAGGGCACGGTGTGTGCGCCACACTTCGCGCCGATCAGCAGCGAGTCGCATTGCGTGTAGTTGCGCGCGTTCTCGGCCTTGCCGTGCGCGCTGACCAGCCCGCGATACGTGTTCTGCGCGTGGCCCGCCGAAATGCCCTTCGAGATGATGCGCGAACGCGTGTTGCGTCCCAGATGGACCATCTTCGTGCCGGTGTCGGCCTGCTGACGGTGGTTCGCGATCGCGATCGAGAAGAACTCGCCGACGGACTCGTCGCCACGGAGGATGCAACTCGGATACTTCCACGTGATCGCGGAGCCGGTCTCGACCTGCGTCCAGCTGATCTTGGACCGCTGACCGCGGCAGTCGCCGCGCTTCGTCACGAAATTGAAGATGCCGCCTTTGCCATTCTCATCGCCCGGATACCAGTTCTGCACTGTCGAATACTTGATCTCCGCGTCGTCGAGCGCGATCAGTTCGACGACGGCGGCATGCAGCTGGTTCTCGTCCCGCATCGGCGCCGTGCAGCCTTCGAGATAGGACACGTACGAGCCCTTGTCCGCGATGATCAGCGTGCGTTCGAACTGCCCCGTCTCTGCCTCGTTGATGCGGAAATAAGTCGAAAGTTCCATCGGGCAACGCACACCCGGCGGCACATAAACGAACGACCCATCGCTGAACACGGCCGAATTCAACGTCGCGAAGAAGTTGTCGGTCACCGGCACGACGGTGCCCAAATACTTCCGCACCAGTTCCGGATGCGTCTGCAACGCTTCAGACATCGGGCAGAAAATGACGCCCGCCTCTTTCAACTTACCCTTGAACGTCGTCGCGACCGAGACGCTGTCGAACACGGCGTCAACCGCGACGCCAGCGAGCAACTTCTGCTCGGTCAACGGAATACCGAGTTTCTTGTAGGTCTCGAGCAGCTTCGGATCGACCTCATCCAGGCTTTCCAACTTCGGTTTGGACTTCGGCGCCGAGTAGTAGTACGCATCCTGATAGTCGATCGGCGGGTAGCTGACCTTCGCCCAGCGCGGCTCCTTCATCCCTTGCCAGCGTTCGAACGCGGCGAGCCGCCATTCGAGCATCCATGCCGGCTCGTTCTTCTTCGCCGAGATGAAGCGGACGGTATCCGCGTTCAGCCCTTTCGGTGCCTTCTCGCTCTCGATGTCGGTGACGAAGCCGTATTTGTAACGGTCGCCGGCGCGGGCGGTGACGGCATCTATGGTTGCTTGTTCGGCCATCAATCCCTCACGCCGCCACACGCGCTTGCGCGCGCTTGACGATCTTGGTCCAGGCGTCGGCGAACGCAGTCAAATCTTGCTCGCTGGTATTCCACCCAAAGCTCACGCGGATCGCACGGGCCGCCAGCGCGGTCTCGACTCCCATCGCGCTCAGCACATGGCTCTGCGTGACCTTGCCGGACGAACACGCCGCGCCGGCGCTCACTGAGAACCCTTCGAGATCGAGCGCGATCACCATGTTCTCTGACGGGACACCGGGCGCAGCGATGCACAGCGTATTCGGCAACCGCTCGCCCTCAAACCCGAACACAACGGCGTGGGGCACCGCTGCCAGCAACCGGCGCTCCAACCCGTCGCGCCAAAGGGCGTTCAAGCGCGAATGCTGCGCCGCCTCAACAGCAGCAGCAAAGCCCGCGATCGCCGCAACATTCTCCGTGCCAGCGCGGCGACCGAACTCTTGGCCTCCGCCGCGGATCTGCGGCGCAAGCGGCGCACCCTGGCGCACGACAAGTGCACCTACGCCCTGAGGCCCGCCGAATTTGTGCGCGTTGAACGAGAGGTAATCGAAACTCTTTGCGTCAACAGCAATCTTTCCCATCGCCTGCACAGCATCGCTATGCATCAGCGCCCCATGTGCGTGCGCGATCTTTGCGGCTTCGGCCACGGGCTGGACAACACCGGTTTCATTGTTCGCCGCCATCAATGACACCAGCGCGCGGCCCTTGCCCTCGCTCAGCATCTGGCGAAGCTCGTCAAGATCGGCAACACCCGACGCTGTCACCGGACAAACGAGAATGCGCAACCCCGGCACAGTCTCCTCGCACAGCGCCGCAGTCGCGCGCAGGGAGTCGTGCTCGATTGCAGAAATGATCAACCGCGTGATCCGCTCGCCTGCAACCCCTGCACCCTGCACAGCGCCGCGTAGCGCGAGCGCATTGGCTTCCGACCCACCGCTCGTGAAAATCACATCGTCCGCGTTCGCACCGGCCGCAGCCGCGACCGCGCGCCGCGCCGCCTCAATCGTCGTGCGTGCGCGCCGTCCGTCGGCATGCACGGAGAGCGCATTACCCGGCGCCTCCAGCGCCGCCAGCATCGCGGTACGCGCTTCCGGCCTTAGCGGTGACGTGGCGTTATGGTCGAGATAGACGCGCATGCTCACGCCGCCACATGTTCCTTCGCGGGTTCGTCGTGTGCGACTTTGCGGCTCATACCCAGCACCCGTTTGTTGACGACATCGGCGAGTGTGACCGCATTCAGAAAAATATGTATCTGCCGACCGAGTTCTTCCCACAGATCGTGCGTGATACAACGCCCCTGCTGTCCCGTGCAGCCTTTCGGCGACCCGATCTCGCAACGCGTCGCTTTGATCGGTTCGTCCACGGCCAACATGATGTCGGCGATCCGCGTCTCTTCCGACGACCGCGCCAAGCGATACCCACCGCCGGGTCCGCGCGCGCTGACGACCAGCCCGCCGCGCCGCAGCCGCGCGAACAGCTGCTCCAAATACGACAGCGATATCTCCTGGCGCTGGGCAATCTCGTTTAGCGCTACCGGCTTGCCGTTCGCGTGCCGCGCCAGATCGACCATCGCCATGACCGCATAACGGCCCTTGGTGCTCAAATTCATAGGCGCCAACTCCTTCTTGGGTGGGACTGAGGCGCGACGACCCGCCATGCGGGATTTTCTTGCTTTTGCGCCTACGACCCATGTTAGAAAGCGCGCCCAATTCGCTTTCCGTCGGGCGATATAGATTTCCCGAGTGCTGTGGTCAAGTATTAGGCAGAAACTTCCTGTGATCTGCGGACCTACATCCTGAGACTGTGAATCGGAAATACCTGCTGAAACTTGAGGTGAGCCCAGCCATGCCTGACGTGATTTTCGCCGGACCATCCGGGCGCTTGGAAGGCAAATACCAGCACCAGAAGCACAAGTCCGCGCCGATCGCGCTCATTCTGCATCCGCACCCGCAGCACGGCGGCACGATGAACAATCCCGTGACCTACGAGATGTTCTATTGCTTCCAGCGCCGCGGCTGCTCGGTTCTGCGCTTCAACTTCCGCGGCGTCGGCCGCAGCCAAGGCACGTTCGACGGCGGCATCGGCGAACTTTCGGACGCAGCGGCCGCGCTCGATTGGCTGCAAGTGATGAACCCCGGCGCACAAACGTGCTGGGTCGCTGGCTTCTCGTTCGGCGCCTGGATTGGCATGCAGCTTTTGATGCGCCGTCCTGAAATCCACGCATTCATCTCGGTCGCGCCGCCTGCGAACATCTACGACTTCACGTTCCTCGCCCCCTGCCCCGCCTCAGGGCTGATCGTCCATGGCCGCAACGACCAAGTCTCGCCCGAAGCCGACGTGCAAAAAATGGTCGACCGGCTGAACGCGCAGCGCGGCATCAAGATCACGCAAGTGAAAATCGAAGGCGCAAACCACTTCTTCGACCAAAACCGCCCCGACCTCGTGAAGTCGATCGAAGACTACCTCGACATGCGCATGCCTCCGGTGGAAGAGCCTGCGGCCTAAGCGGGTTTCGCGCTCAAGGCGCCGCCGCTCATAGGCCGTGGCACGCCTGTGGTCTTCGGGAAGCTGATCGGCAAACCGCGCAACGAACGAACCGCGAGATAGGCAAACGCTTCCGCCTCGATGAAATCGCCGCGCCAGCCCACGTCGTCTGCCGTGACAACGCGCGAGCCCTGCAAAGCTGCATGTAGCTCGCGCATCAGCACCGGATTGTGACGCCCGCCGCCGCACACGATCCACTCGAGCGGCGGCGACGGCAAGTGCTTGGCAGCCCCCGCGATCGCGCGCGCCGTGAACGCCGTCAACGTTGCTGCACCGTCTTCGGCGCTCAGGTTCCGCGCCATGTCAAGTGAAAACGCCATCCGGTCGAGCGACTTCGGCGCCGGTTTCGCAAAGAACGGGTGCTGAAGCAGATGCGCGACGACGGACTCGTTCACCCGCCCCTTCGCCGCAAGCGCGCCACCCGCATCGACCGGCTTGCCGGTGTGCTGCAGCGTCCAATCGTCGATCGGCGCGTTGCCCGGCCCCGTGTCGAACGCAACAAGCTCGCCGTTGCGTCCGACAAACGTTAAGTTCGCGACGCCGCCGATATTGACCACTGCGACCGGCGCGCGATCGCTCGCCAATGCCGCGTGGTAGATGGGCACCAGCGGCGCGCCTTGCCCGCCGGCGCGAACGTCGGCGTTACGAAAGTCGTTGACGATGTCGATCCCCGACATTGCAGCCAACAACGGTCCCGATCCGATCTGCAGCGTCATCCGCTGCTCCGGCCGGTGCGCCAACGCCTGACCGTGGAACCCGACAACGTCGACATCGCGCGCCGCAAGACCGCCCGAACGAAGCAGCGCATCGACCGCCCGCGCATGCGCCTGCGTCAATTCGCGCTCCAGATCGGCAAGTTCAGCGGGCAGTGGCCCGCCCGCCGCCCACGAAGCGGCGCGCTCCATTCCCGCCCGCAACTTCGCGCGCATTTCGGGGCCATAGGGCTCGAAGTGAGTCGCGCCGAACGCGGCGATCCGCTCGCCGTCGGTCTCGAGAACGGCCGCGTCGATCCCGTCCATCGACGTTCCGCTCATCAGCCCGATCGCCTTCAGAACGCTCGTCATTTCGTGTTACACACCCGCCCTCTCGAATCCGCACCCAAGGGCCTTGATACCATGAGCGCGTTCCGCTCCGCCTTCATGAAAGAGTTCGCCGCGCGCGGACACCTGCACCAGTGCACGAGCGAGGACGGCCTCGACGCGCTGATGGCGAAGGAGCAGGTCGCGGGCTACATCGGCTTCGACTGTACGGCGCCCAGTCTGCACATCGGCAACCTGACGCAGATCATGCGCCTGCGCGTACTGCAGCGCGGCGGCCACAAACCCATTGTCGTGGTCGGCGGCGGCACAACGAAAGTCGGTGACCCCTCGGGTAAGGACGAGACGCGCCAGCTGCTGACCGACGCGCAGATCGAAACCAACAAGGAACGGCACAAGGAAATCTACCGCCGGTTCCTAAAATTCGGCGACGGGCCAACCGACGCGATCATGGTCGACAACGCCGAGTGGCTCGACAAGCTCCAGTACGTTCCTTTCCTGCGCGACGTCGGCCGCCACTTCACAATCAACCGCATGATCACGATGGATAGCGTGAAGCTGCGCCTCGACCGCGAGCAGCCGCTGACGTTTCTCGAATTCAACTACATGATCATGCAGTCCTACGACTTCGTGGAACTGTTCCGCCGCTACAAGTGCCGGCTGCAGATGGGCGGCTCCGACCAGTGGGGCAACATCGTCTCGGGTATCGACCTCGCGCGCCGCACTGACAACGTCGAACTCTTCGGCCTGACCTCGCCGCTGATCACGACGTCGTCGGGTGCCAAGATGGGCAAGACCGCCGCTGGCGCCGTATGGCTTTCGGCCGACATGTTGTCGGCATACGATTACTGGCAATACTGGCGTAACGTCGAAGACGCCGACGTCGGCCGCTTCCTGCGCGTGTTCACCGACATGCCGCTCGCCGAGATTGCGCGCCTCGAAGCACTTCAAGGCTCGGAACTGAACGACGCAAAGAAGACGCTCGCCAACGAAGCTACCGCGCTCTGCCATGGCCGCGCCGAAGCGGACCGCGCCGCCGAAACCTCGCGCCAAACGTTTGAAGGCAACGGTACGTCGGCAAACCTGCCCACCGTCGAAATCCCGCGCGCCGAACTCGCGAGCGGTATCGGCGTACTGGCAGCATTCACCCGCGCGGGCCTCACCTCGTCGAACGGCGACGCGCGCCGTCAGATCGCGGGGGGGGGCTTGCGCGTGAACGATGACGCTGTAGCGGACGAAAAGCTAATGCTCACCGAGCAGCAGCTACGCGACGGCGCGATCAAGCTGTCGCTCGGCAAGAAAAAGCACATACTCCTGCGGCCCGCCTAGTTCGTTTTCACGTCGGCTGGTGGCTTCTTCTGCTGCACATCGGGCTTGGGTTCAAGTTGGGGGGCCAACATTGGCGCCGCGACCTGCGGCGTCGGTCCCATCTGGAAGATCTTGCGCAGGAAGCCGGGTGCCAGCATCGAAACTGGATTGACCGCCACCCTCAGGTCATCGACCTGCCCCGATACGCGATAGGTTACGCCGAGGATGCCCTCGCCGTCGCGCGACCCCAAGATGTCGCCAATCAGCGGAACCTCGCCAAAGATGCTGTTCAATCCGTAAAGCGGCACGATCGTCCCATTGACGTCGATCTTGTCGCTCGCACGGTTGATCGTGCCCTGTGCCGTCAACCCGATCGCCGGCCCCGCCGCCCGGCCGCTCGTCAGCGTGATCAGGTCGCCGCGACCTTGGAACACCTGCTCGAGCTTCGAGAACGTAATGCCTTCGCCCCGCATCAAATCGTCGAGCCCCGTGAACGACCCCGCCGCCAACAGACGCGCGACAAACGGCTGATTCACGATCTTGAATTTCTCGATCTTCAAAACGCCGTCATATGCGTTCTGCGCTGTGCCTTGGCCGGGTCCCGGCATCGGCGATAAATCTACCGACAGCGAAAGATCGCCGCCAATGACGCTCCGCATGCCCGTCGCTGCCCGCAATAGCCGCCCGGCATCGGCCGTCTGTAGCTTGAGTTTGCGCGTGTTGTCCGCGCCGCGGACGAGTTCGCCGCGCACGTTCGCCGCATCGGCGGAGGCGTCCGCGCGAAACGCTGTCAGGTTCACGCCGTCAGTTCCGTATTCGAACTTGAGGCCCGTGAACCAAACGTCGCCCTGCAGATACGCAAGATCGAAATCTGCCTTGATCGAGATCGGCCGCTTGCGCTCGCTTTTGCCCTTGGCCTCCTCTTCGTCCTCGCTCTCGAGGAAACCCCCGGCGTCGATCACGCGGCCCTTCGCGTCGAAGATGAGACCCGCTTGATCGTCGTCGCGGTACTTCAGCACGAAGTCGTTTCGCGGCCCGAGCTGCAGCTTCTTGAACTCGGCCTCGCGCACCTTGCCGCCACCGACCACAAGCCGGCCTAGTGCCTTTAGACCCGGCCCCGTGGCGTCGATATTTGCAATCTCGATCGTCTTGTCGGGGCGGAACACGACATCCGCTTTTAAAGCCGCGTTCGCATCTTCGGGTTTCGCCCAGCCGAGTTCCGGCGCAGCTAGGCGCGCACCCGTCAAATTCGCGTCGATCTTCGCCTTTTGGAATTTCCCGCCCTTACCGATGAACACCGCCACGATGGAGGTCTTGCCTTCGATATAGCGGCCTGTATCGATTCCAAGCGCCGCGCGCTGCGCGCTATTCAGCGTCGACGTCACGTCGATGCGCGTACCAACCGCAGCCGCGCCGGTGAAATCTTCCGTCCAGGTGAAGCCCATCGGCGCCGTGTTCACCTGGACCGCGCCGTGCGCCTTCATGCCCTTGGCACCCAGCTTCACGTTGAAGACGCCGCCCGTCAGCCTGAGCTGCTCGTTGACCGGCAGCTTCACATCCTTGAAGTCGCCGTCGACATCGATGCCGACATTGTCGGCATTCAGATCCTTCAACATGGGGATCGCAAACGTGAATTTCACGTTCGCCGTACCACCGGCCTCGGCCGCTTTGATGCCGTACCGCGACGGATAGCCAAGCCGCGGCTTATCGAGCACGCCGAGCAACTCGTTCGTGGGCCCGGTGACGGTGCCCGTAATTGTACCCACGGTACCGCGCTTATGAAGCTCCGGAATGACAACGGATCCAGCGCTCAGCGACAGCCGGCCGACATTGCCGCCCGCAAGCTCCATCTTGAATGTGTCGCCGAACGCCGTTGCGGTGCCTTTCACGTTCGTGAGATCCGGCAACCCGTCCAAGTAGGTGGCCTTCACACCTTCCAGCGAAAGGACGATGTTCAGCATCTCGTCGGGGATCTTCTCGTCGACGATCGCGCCAGGCGTAATGTTTACGGCCACCGTCGCGTTGCGGACGAGGCCCTCGTGCGCATTCGTAATCACCCACTCGCGCGCGCCCGGCGCCGCCCCGGCAGGCCACAGCCGCTTCAGACCCGCCACCGTCAGGTTCTTGAAACCGCCGTTCAGCACTATGCCGGTCGAGACGGGGTGATCCTGCATCTCGCCTGAGAGCGAAAGCTCGAAGTCGTCCTTCGACGCGTGGATTTCATCGATCGTCAGATGCTGGCGAGGCGCATCGAAACTCGCGCGCAACTTCATCATCTCGAGCGCGAAGCCGCCATCGAACACGTTCGGCGCGTCGATCGAGATGTCCTCCGCCGTCCAATCCGCGGTCAGCGTTTGCAGCGCACCGTCATCCGCAAAGGCAAAGGCGCCGTCGCCCGACACCTTGCCGCGAATGGCCTTTCCGACCCATGTCATCTCCTCGATCGAGTAGCGCTTCGACGGAAAGTCGAGCTCGACCGTCAAAGCCGCACTCTTGAGGTGAATAGGATCGGGCTTCAACGCCGGAAGCTTGAGCGACCCTGTCCCGGCGTTGAGCCACAGTTTGCAACGCCCGAGCGCGCCGGTCAGCGCAAGGTCGCATGCCGCGTTCCCCTGAACGGGGATGTTGAACCCCGCGAGTGCCTTGAGCCCCGTTCCGCTGGCCGCAAGCATGCTGAGCCGCACCGGCTCAAAGGCCGCCTCGATCGCAACGGCCTCGCTACCGTTCGTGTAGCGCCCAGCCGCTGTGAACAACCACGTGGACTTGTCAGGTAACCGCACAGGCGCGTTTACGGAAACCACGACGCCGCCTTGCTTGCGATCGAACGCCAGCGATGCCTTCTCCGCGGTCCAGTAGGACTTCGTTTCCTCGTCGAACAGCGTGAGCTTGGCATCGATGATCGCAAAGCGTGTGAGATAGCGCGACAGTGCATCATCGGGCTTCGGGTTCAGCATCGCCTCAAGAACCGCTTTGGTCATGCCCGGCGATGTCGTCTCGTCCTTCGTCTCCTTCGCCGCGCCCACCTGCAGGCCGAGTTGGAACCCTCCGTCCTTGAGCCGCACGACGGTCGCGCTTGCCCCGGAAATCTCTACCCTCATCGGCGCGATATCGCCGTTCATCAACGCCGGCCTTGAGAGCGACACGTTCGCCTTCGGCACGCGCGCGATCACGTTGCCGTTGCGGTCGCTGGCTTCGACGTTCTCGAACCGGAAGTACGCGACTTTCTGATCCTTGCTGAACTCGACGACGCCGTCGCCAAGATCGACTTGGATGTCTTTCAGGTTTTCATTGATTGCCGCCTCGATTCGCGGAATGAACATCCCGACCGAAATCGGCGCTCCGCTCATCAGGCGCCACGCGAACAGCCCCGCGCCTAGCACGACAACGGCAAGCCCGATCGCAGCGACGCTCAAAGCGATTTTTGCCGGACGGCTGATCAAACCAACACCCTCGCGACTCCAGCCCCGGACAATCGGTGCACCGTAGCACGCACGCTCGACCCGCCCACCTGACAATGCCAGCTAAGGCTTGGTTTCGGTAGGGAAAACTGCTTCAAAGCCAGTCAACCAAAATCGGGAAAAGCCCATGGCAAAGACACTTTCGGAAGGCGACAAGGCCCCGCCCTTCACACTCGAAACCGACGGCGGCAAGAAGGTGTCCCTCAAAGACTTCGCTGGCAAACCCATCGTTCTGTACTTCTACCCAAAAGACGACACGCCGGGCTGCACGAAAGAAGCGATCGGCTTCTCAGGCGCTGCGGCGGCGCTCAAGAAGGCTGGCGCAGCCGTGATCGGGGTCTCCAAAGACAGCGTCGCTTCGCACGACAAATTCAAGAAGAAATACACGCTGTCGCTCGTACTTGCCTCGGACCCTGAGGGCCAAGTCATAGAATCATATGGTTCCTGGGTCGAAAAAAGCATGTACGGCCGCAAGTACATGGGAATCGACCGCTCAACGTTTTTGATCGATGGCAAGGGGCGCTTGGCCAAAATTTGGCGGAAAGTGAAGGTTCCTGGACACGTGGAAGAGGTATTGGCGGTAACCAAGTCCCTCTGAGGGCATTCCTAAAAAAGATGTAAGGATTGCGCGATTTCTACAGCTTGGCGAAAAGCTGCAAATCCGTAACAATTACCTAGGCTTCCCCAGTTGGCCGGGGGCGCGGGCCACAGCCGGAGAATCCGGCATGGGCGCCTTTTCGGCATTGCATAGAGTTGAGGTTGTCGATGTCCCGTATGGCGGCGCTCTCGCACCGGTTGTTCCCTCATCGCCAGTTCTACCTGCGGAGCCGCGGTTCGGTTCAGTTCTTCGAATTCACGCCAGCATTCCAGATGACCGTCGCCACTGCGACGCTGCTGATCCTAATTTGGGTCGCGTATTCATCCGTGGTCGTGATCTTCAAGGAACAGATCATCGCGACGAAGGATCAACGCTACGCCAGCATGCAAGCGGCCTACGAGGGCCGCGTCTCGCAGATGCAGTTGGCCTACGACGAATTGAATGGCTTGTTGGTTTTGGCCGAAGAACGCTTTCAAAATGCGACGCGCGATCTCGAATCCAAACACCGCCAGCTCACCGCGCTCCTGATGCAAAAGCAGGCGATGGACAAGAGCGTGCGCGACGTGCGCCGCCAGGTCGCCGACATGGGCGCTTACATGGGGCCAAGCTATTCGCGCGCCGAAAGCACGGACGGCGCCAATACGCTCGTGGTTCAACTCGCTGAGGCCGAACCTGCCATTCGTCAAAGCCGTGGCCAGGAAACCATCGCCGACTCGACGTTCGCCAAGGTGATCGGCGATATCCGCCCGCCAACTGGCGGCGGTATCCCCGGCAAGAGTCCGCTGGGCAAGAACTATGTGGTGCAGCGGATCGCGGCGCTCGAAGACCGCTTGAACACCGTCAAGAAGCAACAACTCGCGCTCTTGGGCGAGCTGCGTGACGTGGCAGGCGTTCAGATCGATCGCTATTCCCGTATCGTTCAGATGACCGGCCTCAACGTCGACCAAGTTGCACAACAGATCGGCATCCGTTCGCGTGACGGTCGCGGCGGCCCATACGTACCACTGGCCAGTGAAGTACGTGCGGCCGCTATCGACGGTGTTACCGACGAGTTCGACCGTCAGTTTTCCGATATCGCTGAGTCTTACGGCCGGCTAGACGCCCTCACCGTTGCCGTATCCCGCATGCCGCTTGTTACCCCCATCCATCATGGCCACTACCGTTCAACCAGCGGTTTCGGTTACCGCGTCGATCCTTTCACCGGCCGTGTCGCCTTTCACTCCGGCGCCGACATGGCCGGCGAGTTCGGCACCCCGATCCTGGCGTCCGCGCCAGGCCGCGTGATCGCCGCTGAGCGGCGCGGGCCCTATGGCCTCATGGTGGAAATCGACCACGGACGTGGGATCCGGACCCGTTATGGCCACCTTCAAAACGCCTTCGTGAAGGCCGGAGATCAAGTGGCATTCCGTCAAAAAGTAGCTACCATGGGCTCCAGCGGGCGGAGCACCGGACCACATCTTCACTACGAGATTTGGTTCAACGATGTCGTCCGCGATCCGACCAAATTCTTCGATGCGGGGCGAAATGTTTTCAAAGGGTAGCGGAAAGGGCGGATCGCATTCGCCGATGGACAATCTCCCGGTTCCGGGCGGCCGGAAAGGCATGGGGCGGGCCGCGCCGTCGATAATTTCCAGTGACTTAGTGGTCATCGGGACATTGACATCGACGGGCGACATTCAGATCGACGGGCGCGTTGACGGCGACATCCGCTCTGGCTCAGTGACGATCGGCGAGAAGGCAAACTTCGAAGGCGAAATCGTCGCCGAAGAGTGCACGATCCGCGGTCGCGTCCAGGGAATCGTGCGCGCGCGCAAAGTCCACCTTTCCGGCACGTGTCACATGGAAGGCACGATCCTACACGAATCTCTGGCCGTCGAGATCGGCGCCTTCTTTGAAGGCAGCTGCCGCCACTGCGCGGATCCGCTGGCCGAAGTTGCGGGCAAGCCGGAACCCCGCGCCTCGTTCGAGCCCAAGCGCGATCTAGGAACACAAACCCATATGCCGTCTCAGCCGGTACAACCTGCGGCAGGTATCTTCGGCCGTCCGGGTGCGACCCGCACGACGAGCACGGGAAGCCTATTGGGCGCGATCAAGTCCGGCCAGTAACGAGAAAAATTGCTACTCCAAGTCTTCAACGGGCGGTGCATCGGCGCCGCCCTTTAAACGTTGTGCCAGCGACGCCTGCATAAACGGGTCGAGTTCCCCGTCTAAGACATCCTTCGGGCTATAGCTTTGCGCGCCGGTGCGCAGGTCTTTGACCAGCTGATACGGCTGCAGCACGTAAGAGCGGATCTGGTGACCCCAGCCGATATCGGACTTCGATGCGTTGAGCTCGCTTGCAGCTGCTTCACGCTTCTCGAGCTCCAACTCGTAAAGGCGAGACCGCAACATCGCGAACGCGGTCGCACGGTTCTTATGCTGGGACCGGTCATTTTGACACGACACCACGATCCCGCTCGGCATATGCGTGATCCGGATTGCGCTCTCGGTCTTGTTCACGTGCTGGCCGCCGGCGCCGCTCGCCCGGTAGGTGTCGATGCGCAGATCCTTGTCGACGATATCGATTTCGATCGTGTCGTCCACCACGGGGTAGACCCAAACGCTCGCGAAACTCGTGTGACGCCGCGCATTCGAATCGAACGGTGAAATCCGCACGAGCCGGTGCACACCCGATTCCGTCTTCGCCCATCCGAACGCGTTCTCGCCCTTGATCAAAAGCGTCGCCGATTTGATACCCGCCTCCTCGCCAGCGCTTTCTTCGATGAAGTCGCAGCGAAAATCGCGCCGTTCAGCCCAGCGCGTATACATGCGCAGAAGCATCGACGCCCAGTCCTGGCTCTCAGTACCGCCGGCACCGGCGTGAATTTCGATGTAGCAATCGTTGCCGTCCGCCTCGCCCGAAAAGAGCGACTGCATTTCGAGGTCCGCCGCCCGCGACGCAAGAGCGCGTAGCGCATCCTCGGACTCGCGCACCAATCCCGCATCGCCCTCCGCGGCCGCAAGCTCAATCATCTCGACCGTGTCGCGATACGAGGCATCGAGAACCGCGTAGTCCGCCAGCGCTTTTTCAACCTTGTTGCGCTCGCGCATTAGCTTCTGCGCGTTCCCGGAGTCGTTCCAAAACTTTGGGTCTTCCGCCTTCGCGTTCAGTTCGTCCAGACGCCGTCGCGCAACGTCCGGGTCAAAGATGCCTCCTCAGCAGCGCCAGCGACTGCTGGACCTGCTCGGCGATGGTTTGCATTTCGGCGCGCATGTTTGTCGTGTCCGAACAAATACGAAGGGCGCGACTTATATCGTCGCGCCCTTGCTTGTCTCAAGTCCGATTCAGTAAAGGCCCCAGTCGCCGTTGCTCGGGCTGGTACCCGCATCGTCAGAAGGATCGGAGTCCGATCCGTCGTCACCGACGCCGCCAACTCCGGCGCCGAACCGGTCGCCGCGCGCCGCATAACCGCTGCCGGGTTCCGTGCCGGCTTTGAAGGCCTCAAGCACCGTTCCACCGCTCGACGGGCGGCCGGATTTCAAGTCGACGCGCACCAACCGGATGCCCGGCGGAATCCGGAACGGCACCGGCGGCTGCTTGCCGACGGCTTCCTTCATGAACTCCTTGAAGATCGGTGCCGCGTTCGTGCCACCGGTTTCGCCTTTGCCCAGCGACCCCGGCTGGTCGAACCCGATGTAAATGCCGACCGCCATGTTCGGCGAGAAGCCGACGAACCACGCGTCTTTGTAGTCGTTGGTCGTTCCGGTCTTACCCGCGAGCGGCACGCCTACTTCCTTCACGATCACCGCCGTACCACGCTCCACCACGCCTTCCAGCATGTGAACGATCTGATAGGCCGTGCGCGAGTCGAGCACATTCTCGGCGTCGTTTGCGATCAATGGCTCTTCCTGGTTGGCAAACGCTTCCGCATTGCAGCCTTCGCAAACCCGCTTGTCGTGGCGATAGATCGTTTTGCCATGACGGTCTTGAATGCGGTCGACCAGGGCCGGATAGATCCGTTTGCCGCCGTTCACAAACATCGAATACGCCGTCGTCATACGAACGAGCGTCGATTCCGTCGAACCCAGCGAGTTCGCAAGAACGGGGAGCATGCTGTCCGACGTTCCGAACTTGCGCGCATACTCGACGACCTTCTCCATCCCGATGTCCGCCGCGATACGAACTGTCATCAAGTTGCGCGACTTCTCGAGCCCCTCGCGCAGCGTCGACGGCCCAGCGAAGCTCTGGCCATAGTTTTCCGGTCGCCACATCGGCAGGCCTTGGCCCTGACTGGCGACAAACGGCACATCGAGCACGATGCTCGACGGCGTGTAGCCCATATCGAGCGCCGCCGCATATACGATCGGCTTGAAGGCAGAACCCGTCTGACGCATTGCCTGCCAAGCGCGGTCGAACTCGCTGCCGTAGTAGCTAAAGCCGCCGACCAGCGCGAGAACGCGGCCTGTGTGCGGATCCATGGCCAACAAACCGCCGTTCACCTTCGGCACTTGCCGCAAACCATAGACGCCGTTCGTGCTGCCGTCGGCTGCCTTCGGCAACGCCTCGACGTAGACGACATCGCCGGGTGTTACGACTTCCGAAGCCTTCTTCGGCTCAGGGCCTTGCCGCTCGTCGGCGATGAACTTGCGCGCCCACTTCATTTCGGCAAGTGGAATGCGCCCTTCCGTGCCGTCAGAAAATCCAATGCGCACACCCTCGGTGGCGCCGTAGCCGACGACGGCCGCCAACCGCCACTCGGTCACGTCGACCAGTGTCGGCATATCCTTCAGCGTCTTCGTCCAATCGGTCGCCAGATCGACACGCGTGACCGGACCGCGCCAGCCATGCCGCCGGTCGTAACCGACGAGACCCTTGCGCAGAGCCATCACGCCGTAGCGCTGCAGCTTCGGATCGAACGTCGAGCGAACCGCCAGGCCGCCGTCGTAGAGCGAATCGTCGCCGTAGTTCTGCTGAATCCAGCGGCGAATCTCTTCGGCAAAGAACTGCGCCTCGGCCGACTGCGCGCCGGCCGGACGGAAGTGGGGAATCAAAGCTTCGGACGTCGCCTTTTGCGAGTCTTCGTCGCTAATGAATTGGTTCGCCGCCATGCGCTCGATCACCCAATTGCGGCGTCCGATTGCAGCATTGTGATTGCGAACCGGGTGATACGTACTCGGCGCCTTGGGCAGTCCGGCTAAGAATGCCGTCTCGGCGATCGTGAGCTGGTCCAGCGATTTGTCAAAGTAGTTATACGCAGCCGCCGCCACACCATAGGAACCCGAGCCTAAGAATATCTCGTTGAGATAGAGTTCTAATATTTTGTCCTTGCTGTAGGCATCCTCAAGGCGGAACGCGAGCATCCATTCCTTGATTTTGCGTTCAAGCGTCGCTTCACTGGAGAGCAGGAAGTTCTTCGCGACCTGTTGCGTGATCGTCGAAGCGCCTTCCGGCCGCTTGTTTGCGCTCGACATGTAGTTCTGAACGTTCGTAACCACGGCGCGCATGACGCCATTCAAATCGACGCCGGGATGCGAATAGAAATCCTTGTCTTCGGCCGACAAGAACGCGTCGATCACGCGGCGCGGAATGGCGTCAATCGGAACGAACAAGCGCCGCTCGCGCGCGTACTCGGCTATCAACGCGCCGTCGTTTGCGTAGACGCGCGTCGTGATCGGCGGTTGATAGTTCGCAAGCCTTTTGTAGTCGGGGAGATCCTGGCTCAGCTTGTACAAGTACAACGCGACCCCGGCGAAAACCGAGATCATCAGGACCGCGATCCCGCCCAGCGTGTACGCGATAAAACGATACATGTGTTGACCGATCCCGCGCTTAATCGGCGCTTTCGCCGGTTATACCACGACGATCCGGACCGCCACGTGAAAAATCCCAAACAATGCGCACAACGCGGCGCATTTTGTCACAATTCGCGAGCATTCCGCCCCCCACTTAATCGCCAGCTTCGGCCTTATGCTCGAGCCGGCTTTGTTTGAAATAGCTGTCTACGGCACGACTGATCGCCGAGGACATGTTCGCCCGCCAGCGTCTGGTCCGCATCTCCGACTCGTCGTGGTCGCTCGAAAGATAGCCGAGCTCGATCAAAACCGAAGGCACGTCAGGTGCCTTTAAGACCCAAAATCCGGCAAAACGATGACTTCTCTGGGTTACCCCGCCCGCATGCTGCAACTCTGGCACGAGTGCCTGGGCGAACTTCACTGAACTGTTCTTGGTTTCCCGCTGTGCCAGATCGATCAGGATGCTGGTAACGATATCTGACTCATTCGTCAGATCGACCCCGGCGATGACGTCGGACTGGTTCTCCGCGCGCGCCAACGCCTCGGCCTCCCGATCCGACGCCTTCTCAGAAAGCGTGTAGACCGACGCCCCCCGCGCGCGCGAACCGGGCGCCGAATCGGCGTGGAGCGAAATGAACAAGTCCGCCCGTGCGCGGCGGCCGGCAGCGACCCTTGCCTTCAGCGACAGGAAAATGTCGGTGTCTCGGGTCATGACGACTTTGTACTTACCCGTCGCCTCGAGGGCGTCGCGCAATGCCGTGCCGACGGACAACACAAGGTCCTTCTCAAGGATGCCGCTGACGCCAGTCGCACCAGGGTCCACGCCGCCATGTCCCGGATCGATGACCACGACACGCTTCACGTTCCGCGGCTTTTCGACGGCCGGATCCGCTATGGGGGGGTCTTCAAGAACCGAAGGCGTGTCGAGCGCCGCCGCGTCCGGCCAGCCCGCCGTCTTCAGGTAAGTGGTGCGGTCAGCCGGAACGAGATCGAGTACCAGACGGTACTGCCGCTGACCTTCCGGCGGCAGGAGAAACTTGTTCGCGAGCGTTGCAGGCCCACTCAGATCCACGACCATGCGTGAACGGCCAGGCCGGTAGAGACCATACCGGTAGCCCTTCATCAGCCCGACGGCGCTTTTAGCGGCGGCTGGATCGATACGCCACCCTACCTCGGGAAAGTCGATCACCACGCGGTACGGGTCGGCCAGTGTGAAGACGTTGAAATCTATCTTCTGCGAAACGTCGATGACGAACCGCGTATGGTCGTCATGCTTGCCCACGCGGATCTCGCTAATCAGAGGCTGCGGCGCAGCCCAAACCGCACCCGCAATGCACGCGAGCATCAGGCCCAGACTTAGGCTCAGGCGATAAAATCCCATGTCCCGAAGCTTCGTGGCTCCCAACAAACCCGGTATCGTCGCTCAACCCACGTTGACGACCCGTTAGCCAAGAATCGATTACGATATGCCTACTAGATCGGGCCTTCGCCAGGCCAACTCCGGAAAGCGCGGAAATCTGCGCCGCTTCGGGGTTGCGAGGGGTGACCAACACGTCTACAAGAACCCGGAACCGGTCTAAAGCTCGGGCTCGAATCGCAAGTGCGGAGTCCGAAGGTCGGTACGGCGCCGGCGTCCCACGTGCCCCAAGGCACCCCACAATGGGAGGGAAGCGGCACCAAATCGCTGGTCGCCCAATCCGGGGCCCCGGCTGAGGGTTTTTTGGACTTCCCATGACGTTTTTCGCCACATCGCACGCGGCTCGGGAGCGGACAATGGTTCCGCATCCGGTGACTACCGTGATTGCGATGGGCTCATTTGCAACATCCAACCAATTGGAACTCAGCGTGCGCGGACATCGGTCCAGGCGCAGTGCGCAAGCGTTGCCGCAGCGCGCGGGTTCCGGAGAATCATTTTATGTCGAAGAAAATGCTGGTGGACGCGAGCCACCCGGAAGAAACACGCGTCGTCATACTTGATGGAAATAGGGTTGAGGAATTCGACTACGAGTCGGCGTCGCGCCGGCCCCTCAAAGGAAACATCTATCTTGCTAAAGTAACGCGGGTCGAACCGTCGTTACAGGCGTGCTTCGTCGAGTACGGCGGCAACCGGCACGGCTTCTTGGCGTTCTCGGAAATCCATCCCGACTACTATCAAATCCCAACCGCAGACCGCCAAGCGCTGCTCGAAGCGAACCGCGCCGCCCGCCGCCGCGAAGAGCTGGACGAAGACGAGGAAGCAGTCGCGGAAGCCGCAACGCCTGTCGATGTTCCAGACGTCAGCGGCACGGATCAACCGTCGGCCCCAACGCAAAGCGACTTCACAACGTCCCCATCCGAGCCGGCCCTAAATGGCGACGCCGAAGAGGCAGGCATTGTCGAGGTCGAGACCAGCGACGCCGAGGATGTTTGGGTTCACGATCCCGAAACCGATCCCGATGCACCGCTCAGCGAACCGAAAGACATCGCTGGCGACCATGACGCAGTTGTCGATGCCCAGGCCGAAACCGCGCACGACGATGGTGCCATTACGCCGCTCGAAGCGGCCGAAGTCGCGGAGGCCGCGCACGAACCTGCCGACGACGCGATGGAAGAACTCCCGCGCCGCGACCACCGCTCGATGCGCCGCTACAAGATCCAAGAGGTCATCAAGCGCCGTCAGGTCCTGCTGGTTCAGGTCGTCAAAGAAGAGCGCGGAAACAAGGGCGCAGCTCTCACGACTTATATGTCTCTCGCCGGGCGCTATTGCGTGCTCATGCCCAATACCGATCGCGGCGGCGGCATTTCGCGCAAAATCTCGAACATGGCCGACCGCAGGAAGCTGAAGGAAGTCGCGGGCGAGCTCGAGGTTCCGGACGGCATGGGTGTCATCATCCGCACCGCCGGCGCCAATCGCACGAAGCAAGAGATCCGACGCGATTTCGAATACCTGCTCCGTCAGTGGGACGCCGTACGCGACCTGACCCTTAAGTCGGTCGCGCCGACGCTCGTCTATGAGGAAGGCAACCTCATCAAACGCACGATCCGCGACCTCTATTCTAAGGACGTGGAAGAGGTCTTCGTCGAAGGCGAACAAGGCTTCGACGAAGCGCACAGCTTCATGAACATGCTGATGCCGAGCCACGCAGAGTCGGTCAAGCACTACAAAGACCACGTGCCGCTGTTTCAGCGCTACGGCGTCGAGACCGCGCTCGACGGTATGTTCAATCCCATCGTGCGGTTGCGCTCAGGCGGTTACATTGTCATCAACCAGACCGAAGCGCTGGTCGCCATCGACGTGAATTCCGGCAAAGCAACGCGCGAACACCACATCGAAGACACCGCGCTCAAGACGAACTTGGAAGCCTCAGAAGAGATCGCGCGCCAGCTGCGCCTGCGCGACCTCGCGGGCCTCGTCGTCATCGACTTCATCGACATGGAGGAGCACCGGAACAACCGCGCTGTCGAGAAGCGGTTGAAAGATAGCCTCCGCCATGATCGCGCGCGCATTCAACTCGGCCGTATCTCGCCGTTCGGCCTGCTCGAAATGTCGCGTCAGCGCCTGCGTGCCGGCATGGTCGAAGGCGCCACGATCTCGTGCCCGCACTGCGAAGGCCGCGGCGTGATCCGCTCGGTTGGCTCGATGGCGTTGCGCGTTCTGCGCGCCGTGGAGGAGTATTGCCAACGCGAAAAACTGATCGCTATCACGTTGCGCATTCCGCCTGAGATTGCGCTCTACATCCTCAACCATAAGCGCGCGCAACTAACATCGATCGAAGACCGCCACGACGTTTATATCTACATCGAATCGAAGCCCTCGCTCGCGGCATCCACCTACGAAATCGAACGCGGCACCAACGTGCCGTTCGAGCCGCGCAAGGCTGCGGCCGCCAAGGCCGTCACTGTCGAAAGCGAACTCGAAGTGAACGACGACGTCCACGAGGATGACGAGGAAGAAGCCGCCGACGCGCCAGACACCGAAGAACGCGAGGACGCGCCCCCGGACTCAGAGGCGCAGGCTGTTGGCGAGAAC
>JABFRX010000310.1 GCA_013140995.1 Alphaproteobacteria bacterium
TCGATGAGGGGCGCATCCGTACCCGTCATCCAGGCCTGAACGTTCAAGGCATCGATCTCGTCGAACAACGCCCGTCTGCGCCCCTCATCGAGGTGCGCGGCAATTTCATCGAGCAGCAGCACCGGTGCCTCCGGCGCCCCCGGCGCAGGCAGCCCCGCACTCGCCAGCACCAGCCGGATCAGCAGCGCCTTCTGTTCACCGGTCGAGCAGTCCTGCGCTGGGCGGCCCTTCTCGCGGTGCTTGACGACGAATTCCGTCAAATGCGGCCCCGCACTCGTACGCCGCGCTTCGGCATCGGCACCGCGCGATTGCGCCAGCATCCCCGCGAACTGATCCTCGACATCGACGGCCGCATGCTGCGCCAACAACGTCTCGACCGTGCCCGCAACCGCAACGTCGGCCCGTGGAAACACCGACGCCCGCTGCTCCTCCATCGCCGCATGAAGCCGCGCCAACCCTTCGAGCCGCGAAACGGCCACGACAACGCCGGTCTCAGCAATCGTCCGCTCTAACGCCGTGAGCCACGCACTTTGCGCACCCGCGCGCAGAGCGCTCAACCGCTCGCGCATCGCGATCTCGTAAGCGCCCCAACGCCGTGCATGCGCCGGATCGAAGCTCGCAATCAACCGGTCCAAAAACCGTCGCCGTTCCGACACCCCGTCGATAAACAACCGGTCCATCGAAGGCGCGAGCCAAATGAGCCGCACCCGCTCCACCAGCGCCGCGGGATTCGCAACAGCCACGCCGTCGACGCGAACCGCCCGCTTCGTCACTGCTTCTTCGCCGCCAGGAAGGAACCCAACGCCAAGCTGCGTCTCTCCGGCAGGTGCGGCCAGTGTCGCCGAGACCGCCCACGGTCTTGGCAAGCCCTCGCCCGGCTGCGACCGCGCCATTTCGCCGAGCTTCGCGCCGCGCAAGCCGCGCCCGGGTGCCAACGTGGACAGCGCTTCCAGCACGTTCGTCTTGCCCGCCCCGTTCGGCCCAATGAGCACCACGTGTCCGGGTTCCACCTTCAGGTCCAGCATCCCGTACGAGCGGAAATTGGTCAGCATCAGGCGCGTGATCGCGACGCGCGCGTTTGCGCGAGGCGCAGCCTCTGCCCTGATCTCACCCAAGCTCATGATCCACGCCTTACACGCGCATCGGCATCAAAACGTAGAGCGCAGCGTCGCCTTCGCTGTCGCGTACGAGCGTCGGCGATCCGGCGTCGGAGAATGCGAACACCGCCTTCGCCCCGTCGATCCGCTCCAAAATGTCCATGATGTAGCGCGCGTTGAACCCGATCTCGATCGCCGTGTTCTTGTAGTCGATCAAGAGCTCCTCGGTCGCCGTTCCGGCTTCCGGGCTGACGACGCTCAGCGTCAGCTTTCCCTTGTCGAGGTTCAACTTCACCGCCCGCGACTTCTCCGTCGAAACCGTCGACACCCGATCGACCGCCTCTTTCAATTCGTCGCAAACGACCTCAAGCATCTTGTCGTTGCCCGACGGAATGACGCGCTGATACTCGGGAAACGTCCCATCGATCAGCTTGGACGTCAGCGTCACGCTACCAAGCGAAAACTTGATCTTCGTCTCCGACACCGAAATCTCGACCGCATCCTCGATGTCTTCCAGCAGCTTGCGCATTTCGTTGATCGTCTTGCGCGGCACGATGATGCCCGGCATTTCGACCGAACCTTTCGGTGCGTTCAGCTCATAACGCGCGAGCCGGTGCCCGTCCGTCGCCACTGCGCGCAAAAAGGTCTTGTTCTTCTCCGGATGCGCGTGAAGGTAGATGCCGTTCAAATAATACCGCGTCTCCTCGGTCGACACCGCAAACCGCGTCTTGTCGATGAGTTCACCCAAATCTTTCGAAGCCAGCGAAAACTTGTGCGGCAGGTTCCCCGGCGCCATCGCCGGAAAATCCTCGCGCGGCAGCGCTTGAAGCTGAAACTTCGACCGCCCGGCCGAAAGTGTCACGCGTCCGTCGTTCTCGCCGTACTGCAGCTCCACTTGCGCGCCGTCCGGCAGCTTACGCACGATATCGAACAGCGTATGCGCCGACGCCGTCGTCGCACCGCCGCGCACCACGTCGGCCGCCACCGTTTCCACGACCTCGATATCGAGGTCGGTCGCCGTCAGCGACAACTTCCCTTTCTCCGCATGCAGAAGAACGTTCGAGAGGATCGGAATCGTGTTGCGACGTTCGACGACGCTTTGTACGTGGGTCAACGCTTTGAGAAAGCTCGCCCGTTCGATGGTAATCCGCATGCGCTTGTCCGGTAAGATTTGAAGGGGGTGTGAAGACAAAAGCGCCGCGCCAAACGCGGCGCGGCAACGCTATGGTCAATATAACGGCAGAAGGCGCCCCAAGGGAACTGAAATTCGCCCCGGGACGCCCTATTTAAGCCACTGATCTAGAAGGGGAAATTACCCTCAAACTTGCGGCTGATCACCCTCGGCTTGAGCACCTGGCCGCGCGGCACCTGAAGTGGCATCCGTGGGCCAATTGCGGATCGACAGACGCAGCTGTTCGACCTCGTCCGCGAACGAAGGATCCATCGTTGTCAGGCGCTGAATCGTCTCGACTGCATGCATGACCGTGGTGTGGTCCCGGTTTCCGAACCGTCGTCCGATTTCAGGATACGACCGCGGTGTCAGCAGCCGAGCGAGGAACATGGCGATCTGGCGGGGCCGCACGATAGACCGCGAGCGGTTCGGCGACTCCAGATCGGCTGTCTTCAACGCGAAGTGTTCAGCAACCTTCTTTTTGATCTCGTCGATCGTCACGCGGCGGTCGTAAGCGCGCAAGAAATCGGCCAGCCACTGATTAAGGTTCTCGATCGTGATCGGCCGGTTGCCCTCGCTCTGCATGACGACGCGGCTAAGCGCGCCTTCAAGCTCGCGCGTGTTCGTGTTGATACGCTGCGCCATGAAATGGGCCGCTTGTGTGTTCAAAACGAAACCCGGGCGCTCGCGCGCAATCACCCGCGCCTTCGCTTCCAGAATGGCAAGGCGAAGCTCGAAGTCGGTCGGCGCGATCTCGATCGACGCCCCCTTCAAAAGCCGCGACCGGGCGCGGTCAGACAGCCCTTCGAACAGCGACGGCGAACGATCGGCGGAAACGACGATCTGCTTTTGATTGTCGGAAAGCCAATCGAACGCGGCGAGCATTTCTTCCTGCGTCGCCTCTTTGCCCAAAATGAAGTGTAAATCGTCGACGAGAAGCAAATCGACATTGCGCACCTGGTTCTTGAACGAAACCGTGTCGTTCGCCTTCAAAGCCGTCACGAACAACCGCATGAACGTTTCGGCCGTGATGAACAGCACCCGCAAATTCGGATTGCGCTGCAACTTCCGCCACGCGATCGCGTGCATCAGATGCGTCTTGCCGAGGCCCGTCGGCCCGAACAGGAACAAGGGGTTGGCAATCGGCAAATCGGCATCCGCCGTACGCTTCGCCTCGTTAAACGCGATCTGGTTCGACTTGCCCGTGATGTACGTTTCGAACGTGAACGTCTTGTTGAGCGGGATTGAGCCCGTCACCAATACCGGCTCGACCTGCGGCGCGCCTAGGCTATCGATCGTCGTCGCCCGCGCGCTCGCCGCTTGCGGCTGCACCGCACGCGGGCGCGAGTCCACGACGAAATCGACGTGCACAAACGACGCGTCCATCTCTTGGATCAGCGCCAGAATCCGGTCGCCATGGCTTTCGACGACCTTGTCGCGGTCGAACCGGCTCGGGCACGCGACAACGACGCGATCGCCTTCGGCCGAGAGCACGCGCAATGGCGCCACCCAATACTGATACCGCGCACCAAGCTCGCCCTTCAGCCGCTCGCACACGCGCAGCCAAATCGCTTCAATCTCTTTACCGACGGGTTTTGTTTCTTGAGAGGTCACTGTTCTTGTCCCTTTTTTTTGCCTTGCTTGCCCCAGAACCGTCGCTTGCCGGTGGTCTTCCACCTGAACAAACGCCAGCTTACTGCACGTCTCACTGAACAGCGCCCCTCCGACAATAGAATCCTGTCCGCGCTCAATGTCATCACTAAACTTGGAAAACAGCGCACGAAGAACTCGTCCGCATTAACGCCCCAAACTATCCTCCCGCGAGTCCGGTCTTTTCTGGAGTCTCGCGCTAGGACTGCACCCACGGAAGGCCACCGGCCTTCCACCCATTCGTGCTTCCACGGTGCCGCTCGGCATCGACATCCCCTTCGAAGCCGCCGGCGACGTTGAAGCACTTCGTAAAACCCATCGCCGTCATCGCAATCGCTGCCGCCTGGCTACGCGCACCTGACCGGCAAAGGAAAGCGATCGGCGTTGCGGCCGTAGCGCCCGCCGCCGTCAGCCGCTCCGCAACCGCCTGACCGAACTCGGCATTCCGGCCCATGCCCGGAAACACCTGCCACTCGACGAGAACCGGCTTGCGCTGAAGCGACGTCAGATCGGGCACACCCACGAACGTCCATTCGGCTGCGGAACGCACATCGACCAACTGGGCCTTAGGGTCGCTCTCCAAGAGCTCCCAGGCCTCCTTCGGCGCGATGTCCCCGGCATAACCCATGGCGTCCCGAACTCTCCCAGCAGACAAAAAACGGCCCTCCGCGGCATTCCGCGGTCCAAAAAGCCGACCATTAAGAAGTATGAAGATCAGACCCCGGAACGGGAACTGCTGTTTTTAAGAATTTGCGGCCTTCAGGCCGTCAACTCTACGACTCGGCGTTTCAAGCGCCTTCTTCTTTGTTATCTGCATTGTCGTAGCCCCAACGTCTATCGAACTTAACCATACAAACAAGCGTTTCGCCCGGCAAGTAGTCCATTTTGAGAACATGCACTTCGTGCGCATTAAAACACTTTCATGACGGCGTAACGCGCGAATGCTCGCTTCAAATTTCTTGTGCACAACGGCCGCAAGGAACATGAGGTATTTCCTATGCTTTGTGCACGCACCACCAAACGTCAATATGGCAAATCGGATGATAATCCGTACACGGAACATATGCGCCACGACGCAGCGCTGCATTCCGCCAATGCGCACACCGTGCACAAGAAAACGCGCGACGCGCGAAACCTTGGGACAAATGAAACTGAAATGGAGAACGCAGCGCCCCTTAAGAACTCGAAGAGGCGAACAAACTCGAGCGAATCCCGCCCGTACCTTACTTGGAGAGCGCCTTCACGCGCTTCGCCAGACGCGACACTTTGCGCGCCGCGGCACGCTTATGAAGGATGCGCTTGTTGGCGCCGCGAATGATTTCCGGCTGGGCCGCCTGCAGAGCCGCTTGAGCGGCCTTGACGTCGCCCGAGGCGATCGCTTCCTCGACTTTGCGAATATGGGTGCGAACACGGCTCTTCCGCGCGGTGTTTACGGCCTCGCGGCGCTTGCCTTTGCGCGCTGCTTTGGCTGCCGAGCGGATATTCGCCATGTGGATAATCCCTAGAAAGTCGTGGCCCTGTTGCCCAGGGGCCGCGGGTTATAGACGGGCCCTCAAAGCACCGTCAACCCGCAAAAGCCGCGTCAATCCGTCAACGGTGCTCGAACTTTGCCTTCCGCTTTTCGACGAAGGCGGCCATGCCCTCTTTCTGGTCGGCTGTCGCAAACATGGAGTGGAAAAGCCGCCGCTCGAACCTGACGCCTTCGCTAAGGGTCGTCTCGTAGGCGCGGTTCACAGTCTCCTTCGTCATCATCGCAATCGGCAGCGACATTTCGGCGATCGTTTCGGCGACCTTCATCGCCTCATTGACGAGTTCAGCCGCCGGAATCACCCGGCTGACGAGCCCCGCACGCTCCGCCTCTGCCGCATCCATCATGCGCCCAGTCAGGCACATCTCCATCGCCTTCGACTTACCCACAAACCGCGTCAGCCGCTGCGTACCGCCCAACCCCGGCATAACGCCTAATTTGATCTCGGGCTGCCCGAACTTCGCGTTGTCGCCGGCCAGAATGAAATCGCACACCATCGCAAGCTCGCACCCGCCGCCGAGCGCAAATCCCGCCACCGCCGCGATCATCGGCTTGCGGCAACGCGTAA
>JABFRX010000314.1 GCA_013140995.1 Alphaproteobacteria bacterium
GCATGAACCCGAGCGGCGTGCTGGAAACCGAAGCCGCGATGCAGTCGGAGCAGGTGAAGAAGTTGCAAGCGCAAGTCGCGGAAGGCTTCGCAGGCTCGTCGAAGGCCGGGCGCGTCATGATTGTCGGCAACGGCCTCAAGTGGAAGCAAATGTCGCTAAGCCCGGAAGATGCCGAGCTTCTTGATACGCGCCGCTTCAGCGTCGAAGAACTCTGCCGCATCTACCAAGTGCCCCCGCCGATTGTGCAAGCCTACCAATTCAACACGTTCACGAATTCGGAGACTGCCGGTCGCTGGTTTGCGCAGTTCACCATCGCGCCTTGGGCACGGAAGATCGAAGCTGCATTCGCCCGCGCTGTGTTTGGGCCGGGCAGCGCCTACGAAGTTGAATTCGACATGAGCGGCTTCTTGCGCGGCGATCCGTTGCAGCGCTGGCAGTCGCATCAAATTGCGCTGGCGAACGAAGTGTTGACGCCGAACGAGGTTCGACAAGTCGAAGGTTGGAACCCGCGCACGGGCGGCGACGTCGTGAAGAGTGCGCCTAAGCCGGAGCCCAGCATCGCATGAGCAAGCGCCGCAAGAAGCCGACACTGACCGTGGCTGAGATGCGGCGCACGCTTCGAGCGGCGTTCGCCGAAGGCTGCGACGAAGTTGAAATGGTGCCGACGGCAGATGGGATCAAAGCCGTGTGCGTGATCAAGCCGCGCGGCGAGCGGGAAGAAGGGGACGAGAAGTTGGAGGGGCTGGAATGAGACGGGACCGAAACTACCAAGGCGTTAGCAAGTTCAAGGACCGCCACGGCACATGGCGTTGGCGCGTCCGCGTTAAGGGCAAAGGCACTTCGCTGCCGGGCGAGTATGGCTCGCCGGAATTCGTGGCGGCGTGGAGCGCGTACGTCAACGGCACGCCAAACGAGTTGGGTGCGGCGCGGACGGAGCCGGGCACGATCAACGCACTGCTGGTCGGCTACTACAACTCGCCAGAATTTCGCGGCCTTGCGGAAGGCAGCACGCGCAAGAATTACCGGGCCACCCTCGAACGGCTGCTGCGCGCCAAGAACGGCCACAAGCGCGTTGCTGAGCTAACGCGGCAAGGCGTCATTTCCTTGCGCGACAGGCTTGAGCCGCACGCGTCGAACAACCTGCTGCGCGCCATGCGGCACCTTTGCCGGTATGCCGTCGAGCGCGGAAAGCTGAAGGTTGATCCAACGCTCGGCTTGAAGAAGGTGAAGCTCGGCAAGACCGATGGCGTCCACACCTGGACCCTTGATGAGATCGAGAAGTTTGAAGCGCGGCATAAGGTTGGTACGCGAGCCAGGCTCGCGTTGGACTTGATGCTTTACCTCGGCCAACGCCGCTCGGACATTGTCGTGCTTGGCCGCCAGCATGAACGCCCGGGCGGTGCGAGTTTGCTGTTCCGCCAGAAGAAGACCGGCGCGCGGCTTGAACTTCCGATCATTGCGCCGCTGCGCAAGTCGATCGACGCCACGAAGACCGGCGCGCTGACCTACCTTGAGAATGCTTACGGCCGCCCGTTCACCGCAGCAGGCTTCGGCAACTGGTTTCGCGACCGTTGCGACGAAGCAGACTTGCCGCAGTGTTCTGCGCATGGTTTGCGGAAGGCGGCAGCAACGCGGCTCGCTGATGCGGGCGCGTCCGTGCACCAGATCATGGCCATCACCGGCCACGTCACGCTCAGCGAAGTTGAACGCTACACGAGAGCCGCCAATCAACAGCAGCTTGCCAAGAGTGCGGCAGCAATGTTGGGCGGGTCGAAAGAGGAACAATTCTCGGGCAACCCTTCACCCCGGTTTGCCCGTAACGCCGCTAACGCATTGAAGAGGAAGGAGTGAAATATGAAGCTGGTGCCCCCAAGGGGACTCGAACCCCTGTTTTCGCCGTGAGAGGGCGACGTCCTAGGCCGCTAGACGATGGGGGCGGCTAAGAGGCGGTTCCTATACGCGAGGGGGGCCTTGCCGATCAAGGGAATCCGGATGCGCAGTCCGGACCTCGCCCTCGCCCGCTTTTCTGGGATGGGCCGGGGTGAGGGGAAATCTTACTCTCTCTTTTTGTCCACCATGCTCATCACGTCCGTGCTTGCGCCGGTGGGGGCTGCGACTTCCACCACCCGTTCGTCGACGTCGTCGTATTCGAGGCGGAGTGCGCGCGACATTGTCGCGTGCATTTCGTAGGTCGCGGTGATGTAGGTGAGTTCGAGGATTTCTTCGTCGGAGAGGTAGGCTTTCAACGCCGCGAAGATTTCTTCCGGCACGCGGCCGCCCATGAGGACGAGGCTGTCGGTGTAGGCGAGGACGGCGCGCTCGACCGGGGAATAGCAATCGGCGATCTGCCAATAGGGGATCGCTTTGATTTGCGCTTCGGTGAGGCCCACGTCGCGCGAGGCTTTGCAGTGTTGCGAGAAGACGAACTGCGAACCGCGGGCCCAGCCAGCGCGGATTTGGCCGAGTTCACGCAGCTTCGCCGAAATCTTGCGCTTTGGGCTGCGGTAGAATTGGAAGCCTTCGGTCGTGTGTTTGAACGCGTCGGAGACGAGCGCAAAGACCGTCCACCAGTTGCCGGGCGTGCCGGTCGCCGTGCCCGGTGCCGCCACCGGATCGCGGTCGCCGAACAGGACTTGGTAGAGTTGTTGTGCGAACGGGTCGGCCTCGGCGCGGGGGACTTGGCGTAGGCGGGGCATGGGGCGTCTCCTTCATGTGGCGAATGCGGTCGCGAGCGCCTAGCATGGCACGGCCATCGGGAGCGAGAGAGCCTTGCCGGAGAAAAAGACAGCCACCAAGCGCAAGGCGCCCGCGAAAGCCAAACCGGGCGCCGCGCCAAAGAAGACCGCCGCCGTCGATGCATCGCGCCTCATCGATCGGCGGATCGCCGAGCTTAGCGATTGGCGAGGGGCGACGCTCGCGCGCATGCGGGCGCTGATCCATGAGGCGGAACCTCAGGTGATCGAGGAGTGGAAGTGGATGGGGACGCCCGTGTGGTCGCGCAATGGGATCGTGTGCACGGGCGAGTCGTACAAGAAGGTCGTGAAGCTGACCTTCGCGAAGGGGGCGAGCGTTCCCGATCCGAAGCGGCTCTTCAATTCCAGCTTGGACGGCAACGTGCGGCGCGCGATCGACATCGGCGAGGGGGTAAAGCTCGATGCGGGTGCGTTCAAAGCGCTGATCAAGGCTGCTGTCGCGCTGAATTCCCTTCCGAAGAAACGGTAGAGAGATGCCCAGCAAATCGAAACTCAAAGCCACGCCGGCGAAGAAACCAAGAGCGGCGGCGAAGGCGCGGCCGTCAAGCAAGCCCGCGCTCCTCACCGGCGGCAATCCGCAAATAGCGAAGGCGGACGGCGACGCGCCGGTGCAGGCCTACATCGCCGCGATGCCGGGCCGGAAGCGCGACCTCGGCGCGCGGCTCGACGCGCTGATCACGCGCGCCGTGCCGAAGGTGCGCAAGGCGGTGAAGTGGAACTCACCGTTCTACGGCGTCGAGGGGCAGGGCTGGTTCGTCTCGTTCCACGTGTTCACGCGCTATGTGAAGGTGACGTTCTTCAAGGGCGCGAGCCTCAAACCCGCGCTGCCCGGCGGCACGAGCAAAGATGCGCGCTGGATCGACATTCGCGAAGGCGAGGCGTTCGACGAGGCGCAGTTCGTGAAGTGGGTGAAGCAAGCCGCCGCGCTGCCGGGGTGGGGCGGGTAGCGAGCTTAGACCGCGACCTTCAACCCGTGCCGGCCGCCCACTTCGATCAGCTTGCCGAGATCGGGATTCACAGGCGCGACTTCGCGGGCGATGTCGGTGAACATGTGCGAGGCGGCCTCGCGCGACGTCATGGAGATCATTTCGCCGCCGCCTTTGGCGAAGCGGAACCAATGCGTGGTGCCCGCCGGCAAATGCACCAGCGTGCCGGGCGTCGCTGTCATGGATTCATCGCCGATGCCGAAGTCGATCGCACCCTTCACGACGTAGAAGGATTCGTCCCAGGGATGGGAATGCGGCGGCGGGCCCGAACCTTCCGGCCCCTGTTGGAGGAAAACCTCATAACCGCCGGTGCGCGCGCCCGAGGCCAAGATCGTGAGCTGCTCGCCCACCAGGTTGAGCGGCCGGTCGTAATCCTTCGGCGCGACGACAAACGGTTTCGGTGACATGAGGCCCTCTTGCTGCGGTGACGCGGATGTTAGCACAGGCCGCCATTTGGGAAAGTCCTGTACGTTTGTTCTGGCGCTGCGCATGGGATATCAACCGCCATGGATCGATGGTGATCGCCGATGGCTGAGATTGTGCCAAGCGAGGAGTTGCGGGCGTTCTATCTGCGCTTCTGTGCCGCTATGAGCGGCGACGATGCCGATGCGGTGCGCGGGATGTTCTCGACGAATGCGTGCTTGGTGTACGTCGGGACCGATCCCGCAGAATGGTGGATGGGACCCGACAGCGCCGAAGTGATGCTGCGCCAAAATCAGGAGTTGGGCGGGATCGAAGTGCGGCAGGGCTCGCCTGTGGCCTACAGCCTTGGAAACGTGGGGTGGATCGCCGACCAGCCGCGCGTCGTGCTGCGCACGGGCGCCGAGATCGGCCTACGTCTCACACTGGTGCTCGCGATCGAGCGGGGACATTGGCGGATCGTGCAGTGGCATGGCTCGATCGGCGAGAAGGACGAAGTGTCGTTCGGGCGAACGCTGACGAAGAACATCGAGCATGTCGAGCGTAGCGTACGGGACGAACGGCCGGACGTCCGGCCGGCCTCGGCACCGGACGGAACGGTGACCATCGCGTTTACCGACATCGAGTCGTCGTCCGTTTTGCTTGACCGGTTGGGTGACGCCGCGTTCATGCGGGTGCTGAGCTGGCACGATCGCATTGTGCGCGAGGCGGCGGAGCAGCAGAACGGCTTCGTCGTGAAGTCGCAGGGTGACGGCTTCATGCTGGCGTTTCCGTCCGCCGCATTGGCTTTGCGGGCGAGCCTCGTCATGCGCGAGCGGATTAAGGCCGGGTTCGAGGGGCTGCCGGTCCGCATTCGCGTCGGGCTTCACTCGGGCGAGGCGATCAAGCGTAGCGACGACTTCTATGGGCGAACGGTCGTTATCGCCGCGCGTATCGGCGCGCTCGCGCTTGGCGGCTAGATCTTGGCGTCCGATCTGGTCTACGCGCTGGCGAGAGGGCTTGGGACGTTCACGTTCGGCGCGCCGCGGGCCGCCGCGCTGAAAGGGCTCGACGGCTTGTTCGACTTGTATCCGGTTGTTGGGTGAGTTGGGTCTCGAGGCCTTTGCATGCCCCCCTGAACCTGCGAAGGATGTGTTCGCCAAGTGCCGACCCCTGCGCTATAGTCTTCCCGCTCTGGAGCGGGGCCCGTAGGCCCGTTTTTCATCGAAAATTTGCGCGTATTGCGTGTGCGGGCCTACCGGTTCCGCGCGGGAGATGGCGCGTCTTCGCTGCCGGGGCGGTTCTATTTGGGAAGAAACGCTATGGACAAGAAACAACTGCCACAGGTTGAAGTGCCGAAACTGTTCTCGACGGTTGCCGCCATCATCTTGGGCGTGATCGCGGTCGCGCAAGGCGTCCGCGCATTCTACGGCATCGACGTGACCGTGGGCGCTTACCACGTGCCGATCATAATGAGCTGGATCGCTGCCGGCGTCACAGGTGTCGTGGCGATTTTTGCTTTTCGCGAGGCTTAGTCCGAAAGGCGCGTTCAGGCGAACCGTTCGACCACGGCCTTTGGGACGCGGATGGGTTTGGCGGTTGCGCGGTCGAGGATGGCCCAGGTGGTCTGGCAGCGAACGGTGACGCGGCCGTCTTTCGCGAATTCGGCGTAGCGGTCGAACTTCGCGCCGACGGCTTCCCCGGCCACCCAAGTGCGTCCGGTGAGGCTTTCGCCTTCGTTCAGGTTGCCGAGGTAGTCGATCTCGTGCCGGACAACGACCCAGACATAGGCGGCGACTTGTGCGGGCGTTGCGGCCGCGGTCCAATGCGCGGTCGCGAGGTCCTGGAC
>JABFRX010000117.1 GCA_013140995.1 Alphaproteobacteria bacterium
GCAAACCGCGTCGCCCAAATCCCACCGCTCCACGTTCGCCCCGGTGGAAGCGACGGTCCACGAAACCTCAAGCCCCAGCGTCTGCGGCGCGCCGGGCGGCGGCGGATACATGCCGGCCACCTGCGCAAGGTCGCCGCGATTGACACCGGCCGCCGCGACCTTGATCAGCACCTCGCCGGCCTGAGGCGTCGGCACAGGCAGCTCCACAAGGTTCGCAACGCGCACCCCCGCCTTCTCGGTTGGCACAACGGCGGTCATGGTCTGAGGCAGCGTGGGCAGCACGGCGTTTTCCTTCTTGCGGGACGCGGGCAGGGTGGGAACTATTAGCGCAGCCAAAAGGGAATTGGCCAATGGCCTGGGACGATCTCGATCCAAAACCGAAGAAACCGGCACCCATCGACCTCACGCTGATGTCGATCGAGGACCTGACGAACCGAATCGCCGAACACGAAGCCGAAATCGTCCGCATGAGGGAGGCGATCAAAGGCAAAGAAGCTCAACGCTCGACCGCCGACGCATTGTTCAAGAAGGGGTGACGTCAGTACGCGATCGCCATCCTGAGACCCCGCGAATCACGCTCGACAACCTCCGCAGCAAACTTCGCGCGTCTTTGCAACAGGTTTCTTGCCGTCAAAACCAAGACGCACGAGTCCAGCAGGTCATCCGCTTTTGCGCCAGTCCCGCGCAACCGCTGCAACCAATCGTCTAAATTCGTGAATCCTGCGCGCTGCAATAGGTGCTTGCGCGCAGCCAAGCCTTGCGCTGTGTGCTTCGAATCAAGCGGCGTCCATTTGTTCAGTCGCGTGAACGCGAGTTCCGGGTGCGCCTCATGGATTCGGCGCTGCAATCCTGGCGAAATCGCGCGGTCGATTTCGAGGATCTTCGGTCTGATCGCCCAAATCTGTTTCGAGATGCCGCCGAATCCGTTCTCTTTTGACCACTGATTCGCGATTCGCCAGTCTTTCTGTGCGTATTTCAGCGTTCCGCGGGGCAGCGTCTTGAACACGCGCGAGCCATACGGAGAAATGATTTTTCGAGCCGCAACCTCACATTGCCGCACGCCGTTTCTCGAAAGTCCGATCGGCATGTCCACAGCAATGACGTCAGCATCGCTCGCTATCGCGTTCCAATTCGGAGCAATTCTGAAATTGGCGTCGCGCAGATTCGAACACGCTTCGACGACTAACCATCCGGTCCGGCAACCATCTATTCCGGCACAGCGCTGCACGTAGCGCGACATGGGAATTAACTCTCTTTCGCGTGACCGACTGTGCTTTTCGTGCCAAGCTTGGCTCGAAGAATGCAAGCAACGATATCTTAAGCTTGAACTGTGCCGCCTTCATGTTCTTCGATTCGGTGGGGACATGCGGTCTAACGTTTCAAGCTACTCCATGGCTGAACCGTCAATCTGGGAAGGATCGCATGAAGAGTTGGATTAAAGGGGAAGCGATGGCCTACAGACCCAACGCGGCGGATCCGCAGGTCGCGAACGCATTGTCGTTCGCGGGCTCCGAACTCTTCAAACGCACATTCGAAGAAGGCATGGCGATGGTCGAAGAGACCGCGTCGTATCTGGACGGCAAGGGCCGGGCTGAGTCGAAATTGCTGCCGTCGAAGGCCGCGCTGGCCTATGCCGGCGAAAGCATGCGCCTGACGACGCGCCTGATGCAGGTGGCGTCATGGCTGCTGGTGCAACGCGCCGTCTCGGAAGGCGAGATGACGACCGACGAAGCCGGCAAAGACAAATACCGTCTCGGCGCACGCGAAATCTGCCGCGGCCGCCGCGCCGAAAACGCGGACCTGCTGCCCGCAAAGCTGCTCGACCTATTGGAGCGCAGCATGAACCTCTACGAGCGCGTCGAGCGCCTCGACCTGCTGCTCTACACAAAGGAAGCAGCACCGGTCGCGCCAAGCGTCCACCACCAATTCAACCGCCTGCAAGCCGCCTTCGGCGCAGCGGAATAATCAGCAACGGGGTGTCATTCGCGAAAAGCGAAGACGCAAAAAAAAGGGCGGCCAAGTGGCCGCCCTAAAAATTTGGACTAAGCCCGCATTCGCATGGCAGCCGCCGGCGGAAAGCGGGGATCATCGTCGTTGATGCTGCGGGGAACGGGCTCGTAGTGATCGAGCTGCAACGAGACCACACCGAGACCCTTTGTCAGCGCTCGCAGGTTGTTGAGGTATCCGAACATAGTGCCCGCTGGCACAAGTGCTTTGATCAACGACGACTCGCCGTGGTTCTCGACAGCTGACACTCGGCCGCGGCGCGCATTCAGATCGCCGATGACGCTACCGAGAGACCAGTCCGGTGCGACAAGCTCGGCGGCAAATATGGGTTCCATGAGTTCCAGAGATCGCTTCTCGATCAAGCGGAACGCCTGCCTCGCCGCGATCTCGAACGTACGGCTGTTCGAGTCAATGTCGTGATACGCGCCACCCGTTAGCGTTGCCTTGAAGTCGATCACAGGAAATCCAGCTAGGACGCCATTGAAGCGCGCAGCCTCAAGCCCCTGGCGCACGCCGGAAACATGCACCTCAAGCAGCGCCTCGCTCTCAGCTGCATTCTCGAAGACAAAGCCGGACTTCGCCTCCGCGGGTTCAAACAAGATGCGAACACTGGCAAATTCGCCTGCGGCGCCGACAAGTTTCTTGTGCGTATGAAGTATTTCGACCGCGCGCGTCAGGCGCTCGCGGTACGCCGCCTGCGGCGCGCCAATTTCGAACTCGACACCGTGGGTATGCTTGATCTTGTAAACCGCCTCGTCGACGTGAGCTTCGCTCTGTCCGCCCAAGATCGTTTCACCTGACCCGACGTCGTGCGAATACCGAAGCGACGAATCGTCGGTGGTCAGCGTCTGAAGGACCGCAAGGAGGCGCGCCCGGTCCGCAGGCGTCTTGGCTACAATGGCAACCTCGATGACCGATCCGTTGTCGATGTGGTACTGCACCATGGCCGCCTCCGATTGCGCGGATCATAGCAAGAAGGCCCACCTTCGTGAGCCTTCGCAACTTCGTGGCTTGGTGTGAGGCTGACTCGCTGCGGCACAAACCGCAGCAAGCGCGAACTACTTCTTCGCGACGCCCAGGCCTTCGAACTTCTTGTTGAACTTCGAGACGCGGCCCGCGCGGTCGAGGAGCTGCTGCCCGCCGCCGGTCCAGGCCGGGTGCGTGGTCGGGTCGATGTCGAGCGTCATCACGTCGCCCTCAGCCCCCCATGTCGAGCGCGAGAGATACTTCGACCCGTCGTTCAGAAGAACGGTGATGTAGTGATAGTTCGGGTGGCCGTCTTTCTTCATCTGTCGAAGCCTTGGGATAAGCGAAAATCGCGGAAAAGAGCGCGCGGATATAACGAAAACCCCTCTGCGGCGCAAGACCGCGGAAAACCACCGACACCGCCCTAGCGACCCCGAATACCGGGTGCCATATAGAGCCAACACGAAATCGCCTGGGAAACCTGAGTTTTGACCGACACCAGAGGCGCCGAGTTCGCCGCCGCCGTGCAGCGCGAGGCGCAAGGTCGCAGCCGCGGCCGCGACGTCCGCGTGCTCCGCCGCCTCTTGCCGTTCATGGCGCCCTACAAGGGCTACATCGCCGCCGCGCTGAGCTTCCTGCTGTTGTCGACCGCCGCGACCTTAACGATCCCGCGCGCGGTCCAGCAGATGATCGACCACGGCTTCTCGAAAGAAAACGCCGGGCTGATCGACCAGTACTTCCTGTTCGTCCTGGCTGTCGCCGTCGTCTTGGGGCTCGCGACCGCTATTCGCTTCTATTTCGTGACCTGGATCGGCGAGCGCGTGATCGCCGACATCCGCAAGGCCGTCTACAACCACATCCTGAGCCTGAGCCCGGCATTCTTCGAGGTCACCCGGACCGGCGAAGTCCTCTCGCGCCTCACGACCGACACGACCCTGATCCAGACGGCAGTAGGTTCCTCGGTCTCGATCGCGTTGCGCAACCTCTTGATGATGATCGGCGGCGTGACGATGCTCTTCATCACCAGCGCAAAGCTGACCGGCCTCGTCCTTGTTACGGTGCCGCTGGTGATCGTGCCGCTGATCCTGCTGGGCCGTGTGGTCCGCAATCTATCCCGCAAGAGCCAAGACCGCGTCGCCGACACCAGCGCCTACGCCGCCGAAACCATCAACGCGGTGCAGACGGTCCAGTCATTCACCCACGAGCCGATCGACCGCACACGCTTCGGTGCCACGGTCGAAGACAGCTTCGCGACCGCGATCAAGCGGGTCCGCGCGCGCGCCGGAATGACGGCACTTGTGATCGTCCTGATCTTCTCGAGCATCGTCGGCGTCCTGTGGATCGGCGCGCAGTCAGTCCTCACCGGCGCCATGACGGCGGGCGTGCTCGTCCAATTCATCTTCTACGCGATCATGGTGGCTTCAAGCGCGGGCGCGCTGTCCGAGGTTTGGACGGAAGTGCTGCAGGCCTCCGGCGCCGCCGAACGGCTGATGGAACTCCTTTCGACCAAGCCGCAAGTTGAAGTGGCGGCAAATCCCGTCGCGATGCCAGCGCCGCAGGGCCGCGTGCGCTTCGAACGTGTGACGTTCGAATACCCGATGCGGCCGGGTATCTCCGCATTGAAAGACTTCTCGCTCGAGATCAACCCGGGCGAGACCATCGCACTTGTCGGCCCGTCGGGTGCGGGCAAGACCACGGTCTTCCAACTCCTGCAACGCTTCTTCGATCCGCAGGGCGGCCGCATCCTGATCGACGGTATCGACATCCGGCAGGCGGCGCCGACGGACGTGCGAACCCGGCTCGCGCTCGTACCGCAAGAAACGGTCATCTTCGGCGACAGCGCGTTCGAAAACGTCCGCTACGGCCGCCCGGACGCGACCGAAGCCGAAATTCGCGCCGCCGCCGAAGCGGCTCAAGCGTCCGAGTTCATCGAGAAACTGCCGAAGGGCTATCACACGTATCTCGGCGAACGCGGCGTTACGCTCTCGGGCGGCCAGCGCCAGCGCATCGCCATCGCCCGAGCGATCCTGCGCGACGCGCCGATCCTGCTGCTCGACGAAGCGACAAGCGCCCTCGACGCCGAAAGCGAACGCCTGGTCCAAATTGCGCTCGAAAACCTGATGCAAAAGAAGACGACGATCGTAATCGCCCACCGCCTCGCGACCGTCCAACGCGCCGACCGCATCGTCGTCCTCGACGAAGGCCGCATCGTCGCCCAAGGCACCCACAAAGACCTCGTCGCCGGCGGCGGCCTCTACGCGAGGCTCGCGCGGTTGCAGTTCGCAGGAATGGCGGCGGAGTAGCGCGCTATCGTCAGGCCGCAGGCACAAACACGGCGACCGCAGACGGGCGGATCGCGAAGCGGGCGGGCGTGTGCGTGACCAGGTCGCCGTCGGTGTTCACGGGCCGCGGGCGTCGCGTGCGCACTTCGAACTCCACGCTTCGATCCGTGCGTACCTCGCGCCAAAGTCCGTGCGATCCGCGTCGGAAGTCGGGCAGCATGAGCGCGAGCTTCCAAACGCTCGAAATCTCAAGGCTGTAGAGATCGAGGCGCTTGTCGTCGATCGCCGCCGACGTCTGGATCACCGTACCGCCGCCGTAATGCCGCCCGTTGCCGACGGCGATCTGCATCGTTTTCACCTTTGTCTCGCCGTCTTTTGTGAGGATCGTGGCGCTGAATGGGCGCGCGCTAAGCATGGAGCGAATGGCCGCCATCGCGTAAGCAAGCCGCCCCCAGCGTTTCTTGTCCGCCGGCGTGAGACCGCGCGCGAGCTCGGCTGCAAGCCCGATACTGGCGACATTGAAGAACAAGTGTCCGTTCACGTCGCCGACGTCGATCTGCCGCGTTCGTCCGCCGGCGATCACCTTGGCTGCGTCCGTCAGGTTCAGCGGAAGCGACAAGGTGCGCGCGAGATCGTTCGCCGTTCCCATGGGCAGCACGCCCATCGGCAATCCGGTCTCAAGGATGCCGCG
>JABFRX010000130.1 GCA_013140995.1 Alphaproteobacteria bacterium
TCGCCCAGGAGAGACCGGCGAGCGTGATATCGATCGCGACCAGGATCGAGGTCAGAAACGCCACTTCGCCTGCGAGCAGCCCGAACCCGGAATCGATGTACCGGATGAAGGTGTCGAGGAAACGGTCGATGACATTGACGTTGTTCATGACGCGCGTCTGTGCCTTAAGGGTCCGGATCAGTTCGTCGGCGTGTAAATCTGTCCGTCGCCGAGGAAGCGTTTGAACTGCGCCCTGGCCTGCTCCTGGGCCTGCGCTTGGCGCGCCTGCTCCAACGCCGTTGCCCGAAACTGCGCCGCCATGAGCTCCTGGGTTTGCAGCTGCTGTTTGGCCGAGAGCGCCGTAAGCTGGTTCGCCGCCTGCTGTGCTTGCAGGCTTCCGATCGCGGCCTGACTTTCACTCACCAGGCGCGACAAGGTCGACGTGTCCGCCTCGACATTGGCGACGACCTGCGCCTGCACCGTCATCGTGTGTTCCAGCGCCTTCATCGCCTCGCCCCAGCGTTCCAAGGCGCCGCGCCCCAGATCGCTCGATGAGACGGCAGCGTCGTACTTCTCCGGAAACAGACGCTTGAAAGCGCTTTCCGTCGCCTTCACGTCGAAGGCGATGCCTTTGGCTTTGGTCATCAGCTGGTTGATGTCCTTGAGCGCAGCCTCGATCGCTGGCAACGAGGTGAAGTCGAGCTTCTCCAGTTGCTTCGCCATATCCTCAAGCATCTGCACTTCGTTCTGCAGGCTCTTGATCTGGTTGTTGATCTGCTCGAGCGAGCGCGCCGCTTGCAGAACATTCTCGGCGTAGTTCGAAGGATCGAAGACGACGATCGCTTGCGCCGGTGCGGTGAGAAGGGCCAGGGCGGCGGTTGTCGCCAGCAACAGAGTCTTGCGTGTGGTCATGATTGAGCCTCCGTGGGTTGAGGGATAACGGGCGAGAAATCGCGCATGAGGTCGGCGGCCCAGCCAAGGCCCTTGGTCTTGAGCCAGGATTGCGCAAATTGCGCCTTGCCGAATTCGTCGCGGACGCGGGCGATGCGAACCTGATCGGCGGCAACGGCCGAACTCCGCAGACGACACGGCGCGCTCCCCTAACCGTTCATGCGGCCCGACAAGCGACATCGGTCACCGATGCGCGACGAACAAGGGCGTTTGATGGCCAAGCAGGCACGAACGAAGCATCAGCGGAAAGCGAGCGGTCGCACCACGATGCGCGGTTCGCCGACGCCGATCCCGGCCGCGCGCCCGGCGAGAGCGATGACAATTTCGCGTTGAGTTGAAGCGGCGGCGGGCGAGCCGCCGCTCCCTTGGGCGATCACGCGTTTGGGAACAGATGAGCGATCTCCGTCCACGCATCGACATGGGAAAGCCCGCCGCGATCCGTGTAGCCGCGCGCGGGAAACGACATCCACCCCGGTAGCCAGCCAACCGCTTTGGGCCGGTCGTTCGCGCCGTCGAGGCAGTCGCGGACGATCTGCTTTTGCGTCTTGAGCCGTTCGGCGACGTTGCCGTCCGCGACCGCTTTGCCCGCGACCTCCGCCAACATGGCGTTGACCACGCTCTTTTCGCGGATGAGTTCGAAGAAGGCATCGTCGGGCGTCCATGTCTTGGCGGTATCGACCTTGAGATGCGCGCCGACCGCTTCGACATGCGTACTTCCAGACGCCAATGTCTCGGCGGCCAGCATGGCGAGAATACGCATGACATCCGCATTCGGCAGCTTCAACAACGCCCCGAACACGGTTGCGGCCATCACATCGTCGCTCGCTTGCACAAGCATCGGACGTTCGCCGTCAAGACCGAGCAAGGTCACGAATTCCGCTCGGCGGCGGACGAATTCATCCTGGGCCGTGCTCGCGGCGATGCTCTCGGCGATGGCTTTCGAGTTCGCCGATTGCGGCTCGGCCTTCACCTGCCATAGCGGCGAGCCGCAGATCGCTTGGGCGATTACGAGCCTGAGCGCGACGTGCGGGGCATCCAGGAGCGCCAGTCTCGCGGCAGCGTGACGGTGCAGATCGATGTAGTTCTGCAAGGCCGAGGACACTTCTGGCCGTTCGCTTGGCGTCGGCTCCGCGCCGTCCGCCGCCTCGTCGCGGCGGGTACGCTTTCCTTCCTTTGCGCTCAGATAGCCTTCGAAGAATTGAACCTCGCCACGCGGCGACACCGCAACGAACACCTGACCGCCCTTCTTCTTGGAGGTCTTTTCGTGCTCCCAGGCGTGAAACGCTTCACCCGGTTCGAGGATCACGACATCGGACCAGCCGTTCGCGAGATAGGCGTCGCGCTTGGCAGCGATAGCCGTGTTCTGCAACGCCCAGAACAAGTCCGCGTCCGCGAAATACGCCTCCTCGCCAAAAAGATCGGCGACGATCTTGCCCTTGTAGTCGTCGAGCGGGAACGCTGCCACCTTGGTCGAAATCGACTGCCCGCCGAATAACCACTGCTTCAACTGCTGTCCGAACGGCACATGCGCGCTCTCGTCCTCGGACAGCTTGAGCCATTCCTGCTGCTGCGCTTTCGTCGCCATCGTCAGATGACGGACGGTCTCGGCGTCGATCTCATCGCGCCGGTAGGCGTCTTTGATCTTGGGCCACAGATTGCCCAAGGCGAGCCTTTGTTTGACCGCCGTCTCGGTCAAGCCGAAGGTTGCGGCGATGTCGGCGATGGCTTTACCTTCCTTGATCAACCGCACGAAGGTGTCGTGTTGAGACATTTCGTCGGGGTCGAGGCGCGCGACGTTCTCGATCAGCGAGGCTTCGAGTGCCGCCGCGTCGTCGCCCGCCTCCATCACCGCGCACGGCAATGGCGCAATCTCGCCTCGCTCCTCTCGCACGGCCTTTGCCGCGTAATACCGCCGCCGCCCGGCGACGATTTCAAAGCCGTCCGCGTTCGGGCGCACCAGCAGTGGCTGCAGGATGCCACGCGCTTTGACGCTCGGCAGGATGTCGGAGACATCCGGCTCGCGTTTGCCGTGGCGCATGTTCAGAGGCGAGATATGCAGCCGGTCGATTTCGATATGTTGAAGTTGCATCGGTCATTCTCCTTGGGTTGAGTGACCCGCCCGGTCGCGAATGTGGTTCAGACAAGCGAGCGGAGCCGGGCGCTTCTCAGCGCTGGGGCTCCGCCGCGTGCGGCGAAATCTCGGGGTGAATGTGTGCGTCAGCGCACGCCGCGGCATCGGGCTCGCCTGCGTCGTCGCTCGGAACGGAAGGGGCAGCGGGTTGGTCGCTGGGCCGGAACGCCAGAAGATAATCCGCCGCTTTCGATGCGGCGGACGCGGCGCGAAAGATCGCCCGGCTATCTTCGCGCAAGAGCGATAGCCATTCGCCGAGATAATCGGCATGACGAACGGTCGGCGCGATGTTGAGGCTCGCGCAGACGAACGCACCTGCCATTTCGGCGACAAGCTCTTCGCGGGCGTAGGCCTTCGAACGATGCGCGCCCGACAGATCGCGCGCGAGGCGCGCGGCGTGCCCGGTCCAATGGCCCAATTCATGAAATGCCGTACGGTGCCAGTTGATCGGCTCGAAGAAGGCTTGCGGCGGCGGCACGTGCACCGCGTCCGCGCCAGGACTGTAAAATGCTTCATCGCCGCCGATGCGGAATTTGGCGCCGGTCGCACGGATCAAAGCTTCGGCCTCGGGCAGGATCAGCCCTTCGGGGACGGGTGGCGCGCTGACACGAAGCCTTCCGGGCAAGCCGTCGCACTGATCGACATTGAACACGGTGAAGCGCTTGAGGAAAGGAATCGACTTGTCGCGTTGGGGACTCTCGGCTTCGGACGAACGGACGCGCGTCTCGCTGCGCCTCTCATTATCCTTGGGCACGAAGCGGTCGGCGTAGACGACCATCGTCCCCACTTCGCCTTTGCGAACATGACCGCCGAGGGCCAGCGCCTGCCGGAAGGTGAGCCAAGACTGCGCAACAAAACCGCGCTCGATGACCGCGCCCCACAGAATAAGGACATTGATCCCCGAATAGCGCCGCGCGCTCGCTGCGTTCTGCGGCAATGCCAGACCCGCCTTCGCACCGCCCCAAGGCTGCACCCAGGGCACGCGCCCAGCTTCGAGTTCGCCGACAATCTTGTCGGTCACCTGCCTGTAAAGGCCCGGGCGATCCTCGTCACGCCGTTTGTCCAGCTGTCTCATGACTTGGCCTCGCGCTCATGCCGCCCCTTCGCGTCTTTCCCCGGAAGCGGGGTGGGCGGCGCGACCGGGTAGGCCCGCTGAATGAGGCGGACTGCACCTGACAAGGCCGGAACGAAGTGGAGGACCCGCGCGCCTTCGCGCGGGTTGCGGTCCGCCGCAGCGGGCCTAGACGGGGAGTGCCGTCCGCCACGCGTGAGGGGAAAGCTACAAAACAACTTCATCGCGGAACGCGATGGCCCGCCGCGAAGCGGGACCGCGTCAGGGGGCGACGCCCGCAGGGCCGAGACGCAAAGCGGCTCGGTTCACGAGCACGCGGCGCGTGGGGCGAAGCCCCGGGCGGACGCCCAGAGACGCTTAGAATTCCCGCAGCAATGCTTTGACAAGTTCAACGGGATCGGCACGCAAGACTTTGAAAATATGCAGCAACTCGACGACATCCACACGGCGTTCTCCGCTCTCGCATTTGGAGACAAACGACTGCGGCCGGCCAAGCCGGCGCGCAAGTTCGTGCTGGCTTAAGCCTGCTGCCTCGCGGGCCGCGGCCAAGGCCTCTCGCAGTCTCAAATACGGTCTGGTGTGGGTGGATTTTCGCATGCACGCCAAGTGAGTTGGCGCTTGCGAAGCTGATCCCTATTTCGGATTATCCCAAAACGGGTTCACCGCCGCCTCATCTCTTGCTGGCCCCAGCCGAACCGTTTCCATGAGGCGCAAACAGCGCGTCATCATGTTCTTGGCCGGGCGGAAGTGCTAAGGACGGCTGACGTGCCAAGGATACAATTGCCATGGCGGAAAAACGCGAGGTCGCGGCAATAGCTCGCCTGCGTCGCACAACGCCCAAGCGTGCGGCGCAGCCCTTTGCCGAAAAGGCGCCCCGATCGCCGGTAATCACAGCCTATGATGAAGCCCATTTTGCGATCTATCTCAGATTGCTGGACGCCAAGTCCAAGGCTGCGAGCGAAGAGGCGATGCTCGACATCATTCTCGATGCAGCCCCGGCCATGAACCGCGAGACGGCGCGGCGTGCACTGCTGAGCCATTTGAAACGCGCCGTTTGGATGAGCGATGAGGGTTACCGCGGCCTTCTGGGCAAGAAGCCGCGCACCGGTCAACGTAGAAAGTGACGGTAGCCGCCATTCATCAGCAAGCGGCCGCGCCGGATCGCGCGCCGGACGCCGTCACGAAGATATTCGCCTGGGTCGTTCCAGTCGTTCGACACGCGGATGCGGCCGAAAAGTGCAATCGCAATCTCCCGGTGCGACGCCTCGCACAGCGCGCCGTCGAGGGCTTGCGTCACACGCAAGAGCCGCCCCGCCGTTCGCTCCGATCGAAAATGGCGCCGGGAGAGATGGCCAGAGTAAAGATAATCGTTGAAACAAATGAGCGCACGCCATCGGCACGCCCCTTCGGTGGGCCGAACGATAGCTTCGGTTAGAAGATTTTCCGGCTCCGGTGCGGCACAAGTTCGAACAGACAGTTGAAGGCGACGGCCCCCGTCACAGATTAGAACATGGCTCACGCGCCCTCCGACCAACTGGTCCGTGGAAACGGGGACTGCGGCGTACGCAGCCACAAGCGGAAGCACGTGCGAACACGCGTTGGGATCCCAGAACACCTTGGCTTCCAGAGCGTTCTTGGACGGCGTATCGGCACGCAGGACACTCCAGCGCCGCAAATCATTGCGTCGACCGCCGTCACCCGCTGCCGGTCTAACATCGGCTTGGAACTTCGGGTTGCGGCGCAGGAACTCCCAGGCCCAGCCGAGCCGGGTCAATTGCACGGTGTAAGCAT
>JABFRX010000186.1 GCA_013140995.1 Alphaproteobacteria bacterium
CTGTCTGACGCTTCACCGCTCAAGAGCCGGCAGGATGCCGGCGGTCCCAGGAAGGGCGCCCCGGATGCGGGGCGGAGCAGCCCTGGGCACGTTCGGCCTTCACCTTCGGTCTTGGCATTCCGTCTTCAGGTTTGGTCTTGGCGTCTGAATCTTGGGGTTCGGTCTTCATCGTCGGTCTTGTGCGTTGGTCTTGGGATTTGCTCTTCAGGGTCCCAAGACCGCCGGCGAAGGCCTTCGCCCAAGACCGAACCCGAAGACCGAACTTCAAGACTCAGCGGGATATAGAAATTACGCTAACTTATTGCCATGCGACACTTTAGTTCGCAGTTTGTTCTTGTATCTTTCGGCGCTTTCGGCTAGGTTCGGCGCTGTTGTTGGCTAGGTAGGACAAGTGGGTCTCAGTCCTCGCACCAGCTGAATTCGCAACGATGAGCGGCGTACGTGATAGACTCGGAACGGATCGGTACGGTCGCAAGTGACACAAATCGAATTCGAATGGGATCCGGAAAAAGCGGCCAGCAATCAGGCAAAACACGGTGTCACGTTCGAAGAGGCGATGGGCGTATTTGCCGATCCGTTGGCCTCATCAATCGTCGATCCTGCTTCGCCGGCTGGTGAGGAGCGTTGGGTTACGATCGGCCTTAGCCCTAGGCAGCGCCTGCTTGTGGTGGTCCATACCCACGCCGAGGTAACTGATGATATAGTGGCGACCAGGATCATCTCCGCGCGCCAGGCGACGAAGAACGAGCGAAGACAGTATGAGCAAGAAGCAGATGGATGAAATGGCGGAGGAGTACGACTTCTCCAACGGTGAGCGCGGCAAGTTCCACCGGCCGGGGGCGGTGCTGTCGCCGCCGGTACACTTGGAGCCTGAGGTTCTGGCGTTCCTGAAGGCGACGGCAAAGGCACGCGGTGTGACGCTGGACGTGCTCGTCAACGATCTTCTGAAGAAAGACATCGCGCTTATTGAGACGGCGCGTTAGCGCGACAATCATCTCTAAGCAGCAAGAATCATCTTTGGGCGCTGTCGTTGGGTAGGTGTGACAAGTGCGTAAGGCGAGCGCGGAAAGTTCTATCGGCCGGATTCTAGCCGGCTCTTGGGCGGTGGAGATTCAGAAAGAGCCGGCTGGAAGCCGGCGGTCCCAGGAAGGGCGCCTCCTCTTTCGACGTAGCGGTCGGTCTTCATCGTCGGTCTTGGCGTTTGGTCTTGGTGCTTGGCCTTGGCGTTCTGTCTTGGACCTCGGCCTTGGGTTTGGTCTTGGGTTTGAGTCTTGGCGTTGTTCGTCCTGGGACCGCCGGCATCCTGCCGGCTCTTGAGCGGTGAAGCGTCAGGAAGAGCCGGCTAGAAGCCGGCGGTCCCAGGAAGGGTGGTCTTGGGATTTGGTCTTCGCGTTTAAGGCCGTTGGCGAAGACCGCCGGTGCAGGCTGCGCGTCCCAAGACTCTCGTCCAAGACTCACGCCCAAGACCGAGGCTCAACACTCCAAACCCATCACCCATGCGTCAATCACGTCACCTTATCATGCGACAATTTTGTTCGCAATTTGTTCTTTTATCTTTCGGCGTTTTCGGCTATATTCGGCGCTGTTGTTGGGTAGTTGGGAGAGCAGCGCATCGGCGGACATTTCTCCCATATTGCTGACGCACGAATTTCATCCAACCCAATGATTTAATTATGATCTTCTGCCCCGCACCACCGGACCTTCCAGCGGACTTCTTGGCGGACATGATCGCCCATCGACTGCGGCCAATCCTTCGATGCCGGCGGGCGCGCCGTTTGCACGCTCTTTCCGCCGGAATTGACTTTGGCGGCGTCGTAACTACAATATCGTAGTTACACTCCCGTGCCTTGGACCTGGGATCCTGACAAGAACCGGACGAACCAGCGCAAGCACGGGCTGAGTTTCGACACGGCGCAGCTTGTGTTCGACGATCCGTTGGCGGTGTCGCGGCTTGACGCATCGTCGGACGAAGAGCGCTGGCAGACCGTCGGAATGGTCGCTGACGTCGTGCTCTTTGTCGTGCACACGGCGTTGGAGGCGGCGGACGACGGCGAGCAGCCCGTCGGGCGCATCATCAGTGCGCGAAAGGCGACAGCGCGCGAAAGGAAGGCGTATGAAGAAGGCGCATTCTAGGTCTCTCACGGCCAAGCAGCGGGCGGAGCTCAAGGCGCTCGCCCAGCTTGCCGATAATGACATCGATATCGAATCGATCCCCGAAGTGCGGGACTGGTCCGGGGCGAAGCGCGGCGTGTTCTACCGGCCGGTGAAACAGCAGCTGACCTTGCGGCTCGATGCGGACGTGGTCGCTTGGTTCAAGAAGCGGGCGCCGGGGGGCCGGGGCTATCAGTCGGATATCAATAGCGCGCTGCGCACGTTCGTGGCCAAGCAAGCGCGGCGGCGTTAGCGTCCTCAGGCGCAAACACCTTCACAAGCGCGGCGACGCGCAACGGCAAGTTTGAGCCCGACTCTCGAACTAGAGCGCGTTCCGATCAAGTGGCGTCACTTCACCCCTCGCCCGCTTGCGGGAGAGGGGCCGGGGGTGAGGGGAAGTCAGCGACCCAACTTCGCCACAATCACCCCTCAACAACGACCGATGCGAGACGGTCAGAACATTCGTGCAGCACAGCGGCTGCGTCAGCGGGAGACGAGGTTCGAAGCCGAGCTTTGGAGAGAACTGCGCAATCGCCGGGCGATGGGACTGAAGTTTCGCCGGCAGCACGCGGTCGGCCGATACGTCGCCGATTTCGCCTGTCTCGAGGCGCGGCTGTTGATTGAGATCGACGGCTACTGGCATCAGTTCCGCAAGGCAGCCGATGCCCTGCGTGAGCGCGCGTTGCGTGCCGCGAGTTACGATGTCGTGCGCTACGACGTTGAGAACGACGCTGTCAGTGCGCGCACTCTTGCCGAGATGATTGCCTATGAGGCGCGAATTCGGATCAATGGGGTGGTTGACGTCCCCTCACCCCCGGCCCCTCTCCCGCAAGCGGGCGAGGGGGGCGCGACGCTCGTTGAGCGGAAAATGCTCTAGAATAGAAACCCAGCTATCAGGGCACATCTTGTTTGGGGGCTGAGCGCCAAAGCAGACAGCAACGCGAGCACGATTTCGGACAGCCGACTCTTGTCCGGATTGTCCGGCTTCGGCGTTTGTCTCACGCCGCGCGCCGGCGTGGGACGCGGCGGATCAACCCGCTCGCCGATGGGCGCGACCGCGCGATCGTCGATGCCAGCTTAGGCGATCGGGTCGGCTCCGTTCACCGTGTTCGATCCCCCGCTTTGCACTTTAAACTCGGTTATGCCTCAATTCGATGATGGGCCGCCCTTTACTCTGGATTGCCGTTGCCTTGGCCGCAGCCGGCGCGGCGGTGGTGGCCTATCGCGCGCTTGTACGATTGCCGGAGCTTCCGGTCGTTGTCGTCAAAGCCCAAGCGATCGAACGAATTCTGGCAGCGGTCGGCCGCGTGCGCTCCGACGAACGCGTTTCGGTCTATGCGCGAACGCCAGGGCAAATCATATCGCTCGCAAAGGACGAAGGCGAACCGGTCGTCGCCGGCGAAGTCTTGGGCCAAATCGATGCCGGGCAAGCGCGCGCGGTTTTGGCGCAGCGAAAAGCGGCCGTCGCGGGGCGGCAACGGCAGCTCGATCAATCGCGGAGGGACCTTGCGCGTTCGCAGGCCTTGCTGAAAAAAGGTTTCGTCACGCGCGCGGGCTTCGAGGCGGCGCGCCTGGCCGTCGAACGCGACACCGAACAATTGTCCGAGCTCTTGTCCGCCGTCGGCGAGGCCCAAAGCCGCCTCGAAGACTTCCTCATCCGCTCCCCCATGAAGGGCAGCATCCTGCGGCGGCCCGTTGATCCCGGACAAGTCGTCGATGTGCGTACCGTGATCTTCGATCTTGCGTCCGGCGGCGCACCCGAAGTCGAAACCGATGTCGACGAGACGGTGGCCGGCGACTTGCGCATCGGCATGACGGCCAGGCTTTCGCCGGTGGGCATGAACGGCGCCGTCTTCAAGGGCCGCGTCACGTTCGTTGCCCCGCGGATCGATCCGACCACGGGTGGCCGGACCGTGCGCCTTTCGTTCGATGCTGCGCCGAAAGACACTCCGCCCGGACTGTCCGTCGATGTGAACATCGATGTCGAAAAGCGCGATCGCGCGCTGACAGTGCCGCGCGGCGCGATCGGCGATCCGAACGGCGCGCCGTTCGTCTTGATCGTGCAAGCGAGCAAAACGGTCAAACGCCCCATCGCTTTCGTCGACTGGCCGGCCGAACGCGTGATCGTGACGTCGGGCGCTCAAGAGGGAGACCAGGTGGCGCTCGACCCGCTCTCGAGTCCGGAGGGAAAAGAGGTCTCGCCCGTCGTCGCCCCAGGTTCGCCGTGATGCGCCGGGATGCGCGATGAGATTTGCGATCAAAGTGGCCTGGCGCTATTTGGCCAGCAATCGCACGCAGACGGCGCTCTTGCTGGGCGGCGTCGCCGTCGGTGTTCTGGTCTTCGTCTTCATCACCGCGCTGATCGGGGGGTTGCGCGTCTTCTTGATCGTGCAGACGACGGGAAACATCGCGCACGTCACGCTTGAGCCGCCAGAACGGGTCGCCAGATTGATCGCACGGGACGAGCGCTACACGCCGCTCGTCGCGACGATCGCGTCGAACACGAAGCGCTCTCAAATATTTGCCTGGCAAACGCTCTTGCATGCCGCCGAAACCTTGCCGGGCGTAAAAGCCGCCTCGCCTCAGATCAACGGCAACGCGTTTCTGGTCAAAGGTGAAGCCGTCTCGCCGGTGCTGCTGAACGGCCTGCGCGCCGACCGCCTCGACGCGATCTCGGCGATCACGCCGAAGATCATCGCCGGCAAAGCGCAGTTGGACATCGACGGCATACTCATCGGCGCCAAGTTGGCATCCAATCTCGGCTTACGCATCGGCCAGCCCGTCGTCGTGCGTTCCGATCGCGGGCGCGAACGCACGCTGACGGTGCGTGCGGTCTATCGCACCGGCATCGGCTCGCTCGACGAGCGCGTCGCCTTCGCCAATATTCAACTCGCCCGCACGCTGCTCGACCTGCCGCAGGGAATCTCGCAAATCGAGCTAAAGCTCGACGACGTCAACGCCGCCCCCGCGGTCGCTTCAGCGCTGGGCCGGACGACCGGCTTGAAGGCGACGAGCTGGGTCGAGCGCAACGCACAGCTTTTCGTCGCCCTCAACAGCCAGGCGCAGACCGGAAGCTTGATCCAGATCTTCAGCCTGATCACGATCGTCATCGGCGTATCGAGCGCCCTCTTGCTGACGACCTACAGGCGCCGCGGCGAAATCGCGATCATGCGATCGATGGGTATTTCGCGCGTGTTCGTCGTGTCGGTGTTCATCTTGCAGGGCCTGTTCATCGGCCTCCTCGGGGCCAGCATCGGCGCCGGAGCGGGCTACGGCTTTTGCATACTGCTCGCCAACCTATCGCGACGCCTCGACGGGACGGCGTTTCCCATCGATCCTGCGCAAGGCGGTTACCTCGCCGTCATCGTGCTGACGACGCTGGGCAGCGTTCTCGCCGCTATCCTGCCGGCGCGCGCGGCGGCGCGCGTCGATCCGGTCGAGGTTTTGAACCAATGAGCGAGGTGCTCTACAGCGTGCGCGACTTGGTGAAAGACTTCGGCACGGACGAGTTGCGCACCCGCGTCTTGAAGGGCATGAGCTTCGAGTTGGCGAAAGGCGAGTTCGTCGCTCTTCAAGGTCCAAGCGGTTCCGGCAAGAGCACGCTTCTCACCATTCTCGGCACGCTGCTTGCGCCGACGAGCGGCGCGCTCGAAATGCTCGGCCAGAGTCTCGTCCATTTGGACGAGCGCCGTTTGACGGAGTTTCGCAATCGTCATATCGGCTTCGTCTTTCAGTTTCATCACCTTCTGCCGGA
>JABFRX010000188.1 GCA_013140995.1 Alphaproteobacteria bacterium
TGTCGCGCGTCGTCGTCGATCCGATGCACCCGCTGTCCTACAAGATGGAAAAGGACATGAAGTTCCGCGACACAGTCGTGACGCTGCTGCTCGACAATTCCGGGTCGATGCGGGGGCGGCCGATCATGGTCGCTGCGATGTGCGCCGACATCCTGGCACGCACGCTGGAGCGCTGTAACGTGAAGGTCGAGATTTTGGGCTTCACGACCAAGGCGTGGAAGGGCGGGCAGTCGCGCGACAAGTGGCTGCAAGAGAACAAGCCGCCGGCGCCAGGGCGGCTGAACGATCTGCGCCACATTATCTACAAGCAAGCGGACGCGCCGTGGCGGCGCGCGCGGCGGAACCTCGGGCTCATGATGCGCGAGGGGCTGCTCAAAGAAAATATCGACGGCGAGGCGCTGATGTGGGCGCACAACCGGCTGATCGCACGGCCCGAGCAGCGGCGCATTCTGATGGTGATTTCGGACGGCGCGCCGGTGGACGATTCCACGCTGTCGGTGAACGCGGGCAACTATCTCGAGCGGCATTTGCGCGAGGTGATCGAGGCGATCGAGATGCGCTCGCCGATCGAGGTGATCGCGATCGGCATCGGGCACGACGTGACGCGCTACTACAAGCGCGCGGTCACGATCGTCGATGCGGAGCAGCTGGGCGGCGCGATGACGGACAAGCTTGCCGAGCTGTTCGATGAGGACACGGCGAAGGCGTTCGCCCCTGCCCCGCGGCGTCCGGCTCGCGCAAAGGTGCCGGTCTCGGCGGCGGCGCGGTGAAGCGGTCCACCATTGCGCTTGGGTTAGCGGCATCGGCCGCCGCTGCTTTTGCGCTCTATGCGACGGCCGAGCCGCGCGATGCGCGTGTGTTGAACGTGCAGGTGTCGAGCCTTCCGTTCAGCACCGGCGAGGATGCGAAGTCTTACGTGGGTAAGCTCCGGCATCGGGGCACGTTGAAGCTGACGTCGGACGATGCGGATTTCGGTGGGCTTTCCGGGTTGATCGTATCGGACGATGGCGCGCGGTTCTTAGCAATCACCGACAACAGCAACTGGCTGACGGGTACGCTCTCGTATCGCGACGGCAAGCTGACGGGGTTGAAGGGCACGTCGATTGCGCCGCTTTTGGACTCCAAAGGGCGCAAGCTGAGCGGCAAGGATGGCGACGCGGAAGGGCTCGCCGGTTCGATCGACGGCGACGTGTTCGTCAGCTTCGAACGCGACCATCGCATCTGGCGCTATGGATTCGGAAAGGATGGGTTGGCTGCGAAGCCCGTTGTCGTGCCGACGCCTGCTGAGTTGAAAGGCGTGCCGGACAACAAAGGGCTTGAGGGAATCGCGCTTTTGAGCGACGGGCGATTGCTTGCGCTCACCGAGGCCTTTCACGACGACGGGGGAAACATTCGCGGTTGGCTGCTCAAGGACGGTGCCGATCCCGGCGCGATTACGCTCGCACGGCGTATGCCGTTCGATCTGACCGACGTGCGGCAGTTGCCGGACGGCGATGTTCTGACGCTCGAGCGGCGGTTCAATCGTGCCGGAGGCGTCGGGTTCGAGATGCGGCGGATCGAGGGTGCGGACGTTGCTGGCGGCGCGACGCTGGACGGCGCGGTCGTCGCCGACGTGGGCATGAACTTCATTATCGACAATATGGAGGGGCTCTCCGTCCGCAAAGGCGAGGACGGCGAGACGCTCGTCTATGTCGTGTCCGACGACAACTTCAACGCGCCCGTTCAGCAGACTTTGCTGATGATGTTCGAACTCAAGGACTAGTAACCGCCGAGGCCGCCTGTCGGGCGCACGATGGGCCTCAACACCATATAGGCTGCGAGCAGGGCGAACGACATGAACGCTTTCGTACCTGCATCGACGGCCATGTGGTTCGCCCAGTTGGGTACGCTGCCTGCGTAGGCCGTTGGGTAGAACAGGAACATCGCGATGAAGGAGCTTGTCAGCGCGCTGTAGAGCGGCGCCTTCCACCACACGACGCCGCGCGTGCGGTCGAACACGTAGACGCCGGCGAGTTGACCGATCGCCATCGAGCCTAAGAACGCGCCCATCACACGCAGGCTGGGCACTTCGCCAGGGTCCGGCAGCAGCGGATCGGCGCGCAGCACGACGGCGAGCGCCGTCAACACGACCAGCGACCACGAGACGAACACGTGGGCGAGCGCGAAGTCCTCCCCGTAGCGGCGGTTGACGAGGTTCGCGATCAGGAACACGACCGGCACGATCGCATGGCCTGCGTTCAGCCAGTTCGAGGGGTAGAGTTCGGGGCGGCGTAGCGGGCTCAAGATGCCGTCGAAGAGCGTGAACGGTACGCCGCGCATCTCCCACGCCACGAGCAGTGTCATCGCAACCGCGACGGCGGGCACGATCAGCAGTGCGACGTCGCGCATGAGGCGCAGCACCCGCGGCAGCCTGGACGGCGCGTGCGAGACGATGACGCCGCCCTCGGCGGCCAAGCGGTTGACGTTGCTGATCATTACCCTCAAGCAGAATCGCTGCCGCAGGGTGCGAAGATCGACTTAAGCGCGCAAGTGCGGCTCTTAGACCTTTGCGGCGGCGCGCACGATTTCGCGCTTCAAACGGCGGGCGCGGTCGGACATTTTTTCGCCGTCCAGCTTGATGATAAACGCGTCGAGGCCGCCGTTGTGGTCGATCGAGCGCAGCGCTTGCTTCGAAATCTTCAACTTCACCGTGCGGTCGAGCTTGTCGGAGATCAGCGACACTTCCGACAGGTTCGGGCGGAACTTGCGCTTCGTCTTGTTGTTCGCGTGGCTGACGTTGTGTCCGCTCAACACGCCCTTGCCGGTTAGTTCGCAGCGCCGTGCCATGATGAAATTTCCGTCCGATCCGATGAAATGCGAACCCGCGCCGGGGAAGCCCCATGCGCGGGAGGCGGACCTATAGGTCAGGCGCGAGACCCGCGTCAAGTTTTGGCGGCCAAGTGCGCCAAAATGGCCTTGGCGGCCTGAGGCGGGGCCAGAGTGCCCTTGGCGACTGCGGCTTCCATTTTTGCCAGTTCGGCGCTGATGGCGGGGTCTTCCGTCAAGGTGGCGAGCAGGCCTTCGCGCAGTTCGGTTTGCAACCAGGCTACGCGCTGATCGCGGCGTTGGCGGTCCCAGGCGCCTGAACGCGTCAGCGTAGTTTGGAAGCGTTCAATGTCGCTCCAGACTTCGGCGATACCCTTACCTTCCGTGCTCGACACCAGGCGGACTTGCGCGGACCAGCCTTCGAATTTTGGGCGCATGAGGTGGAGCGCTGCGGCGTATTCCGCGCCGGCGCGGTGGGCGGCGTGAAGGAGGTCGCCGTCGGCCTTCGTGACCACGACCAAATCCGCGAGTTCCATAATGCCGCGTTTGATGCCTTGCAGTTCGTCGCCGCCACCTGGCGAAACGAGCACCACGAACATGTCGACCATGTCGGCTACCGCGGTCTCGGACTGGCCGACGCCCACCGTTTCGACGAGCACGACGTCGAACCCTGCCGCTTCGACGAGGAGCATGCTTTCGCGGGTGCGGCGGGCGACGCCGCCGAGCGTAGTGCCGGCCGGCGATGGGCGGATGAAGGCGTTCGGGTCTTGCGCCAATTTCACCATGCGCGTCTTATCGCCGAGGATCGAGCCGCCGGACCTGCGCGAGGACGGATCGACGGCGAGCACGGCGACGCGGTGTCCCCGTCCGGTCAGCCACGTGCCGAACGCTTCAACGAAAGTTGATTTCCCGACGCCCGGCGCACCCGACAGGCCGATGCGCAAGGCACGCCCGCTCAGCGGTAATGCTGCATTCACCAGCTGCGTTGCGGCCGGTTCGTCTTTGTTACGGCTTGATTCGATAAGTGTGATCGCCTTCGCCAACGCGCGGCGGTCGCCTACAACCAGGGCGTCCTTTAAGTCCTTGATTTTGGCGGCTTGCGATGAATGTACGTTCATGATTTTGGTGACGATTGCAGCTTGAACATCGGCTTCGACTTCCGCCACAATTCAAACATCGTGGCCGACGATATAGCGGCCCCACAGGACACGCCAAAGTTCATCGCCAGTCGAGGTTTAGTCAACCGATGTTGAAACGCTTGTTGTTTGCGACGACGATCGCGCTTCTGCCCGTCACTGCGTCCGCCGAGGAAGCGGCCATGACGCCTGTTTCCGCGCCTGCTGCAACAGGCCCCACGAGCACCGTGCAGCTTGTCTGGCAGGTCTATCTGGGCGGGTTCAATCTCGGCAATGTCGGCATCAAGTCGAGCTTCACCGGCAACGGTTACTCGGCCGTGTCGCGGTTGAAGACGGCCGGCGTCGTGAACTCGTTCTACGAAGCGGTGATCGATGCGAACTCCGTCGGCACGTTGAGCGCCACCGCGTTGCAACCAAAGAAGTACGCATCGAACACGGTCAACGAGAAGCAGAGTCAGAAGGTGGACCTGACGTACACGGCGTCCGGCATTCAGCTGGATGCGGAACCTGCGTACAACGTGAACCGCTTCCCGGTTAGCGACGAACAGAAGCGCGGGACGCTCGACCCGCTGTCTGGCCTCGTCTATTCGCTGTCGGGCGTTTCGCATTCGGCGGCGAAGCCGTGCGGCGAGCCGGTGCGCGTGTTCGACGGACGCCGGCGCTATGACATCGAACTCACCCCTTCGGGGCAAGACAAGCTCAAGACCGACGGCGGTTACAGCGGCCCCGCGCAGAAGTGCACGATCGTCTACAAGCAGCTTGCGGGCTTTAAGCCGAACTTGAACAAGGGTAAGGCGCTGCCCACGATCACAGTTTGGTTCGCGGCGATGGAAAGTGCCGCGGGCGGGCCGGTGAAGACGTTCATGGTGCCGGTCAAGATGATGACCGAAACGCCCTATGGCGTGGCGCTTGCCCACGCGCGCAAGATCACGATCGACGGCGCGCAGAAGACCAGTTGAGAAAAACGACTCGATCGAATCCGTTACAGCGTTACAATGGCGGGTTTCCGCCGTTGTTGGCGTTACACTGACGTTACATTGGTGTTGCTTGTAACGCATCGGCGTTCTCCTCTGCGGGGATGACGTCCGTGAGATAGCGCGAAAACGCGTCGATCAGCGCCTCGCCGCGATAGCCGCGCGCAACAGCGCCATCCGGCTTGCGCACGACACCCGGGCGGATGCCGAAACTCGCTAAACGCTCTGCCAATGTGCGCGAGTTGAGCGGCTTGCCGCGAAAGGCGGTCGCCCACGGGCGCTCCGGATCGGCGGTGAGCTTCGCCAACATGTCGCTTGAGCCGATGCGGACGCGTTCGTCGACGGTGCAGAGGTCGCGGATGTCGCGCAGCAGCGCGAGGTTCGACGCCGGTGGCGGTGCTGCCGCCGTGAACAGTGCCGCCGCTTCGGCCGCGCGCCGACCCACGCCTTCGCCGATGTTGCGCGCGAGTGTGAGCAACGGGTGCCAGCTTTCGTTGGTGTTTGCAGCGCCTGCTGCATCGCGCATTTTCTCGCCGAGCGCCAACGCGGCCGCTTGCATCCGCGCGCGGAGCGTGAAGACGTGCGGCGACGGATCGATCAACCCTATGCTTGGCCGCGCCTGGCCCGCGGGTGCCGGCGCCATCCGCACGACGACTGACCTTAGACGCAAATCTTCGGGCAACACGGACGTCGTTGCGACGGCGGCCGGCGCGAAGCACGAACTGCGGCTGCATTCGTTGCGCCTTGTGCGGGCCGTCAGAAACATGCCGTCGCGATAGGCGCCCGCCGTCATCAGCGTGCGCATGTCGCGGCGGTAGAGCGTGCCGCCGGTGATGTCGTCGATCAGCAAGGTCGGCCGTTCGGCGGCGATGATGGGCAGAACTTGCGAGGCGATCGCGCGCGAAAGGATCAGCGGCGACGGCGTCAGCCATGCGACAAGTCTGAGCGTGCGGGCGTGATCGGCGCGGGCATCGACGCCTTGCAACACGAGGCGCGGCGACATGTCGAACAGGGCCGTTTGGCCGCGCATGCACCAAGCATGCAGGCACCAAAGCGCCATCGTTTCGACCGCGGCCGGGGGTTCGGCAAGTTGGCTGCTGAGCAGCGAACAAACCTCGCCGAAAAGCGTCAGCGGATCGACGCGTTCGGGCCACGGCGCGAGCGCGCGCGGCCCCTGCCCCGCGTGTGACGGCCACGCCACGGCTTTCGCGCGGCGAAGTGCCACCTCCGCGCAGGCGCTGAGCGCGAACTTCGGCATGTCCGGCAGCAGTGGCCGGGTGAGAACGGGCGCGGGGTTCGCAACGCCGACCGCGGCGACGCCGCAACCGGCGATCATGGCGGCGTGGCGGTGCGCGCGTTCGACGCCACCTGCGCCGGCTTCCGGCCAAATCACGACCGCGCGGTGCGCGAGCGCTGCAAACGATGGCGCGAACGCCGCGTCGTCTTGGCAGCCCTCGGGCAGCATTGCCTTCGCAAATCTTTGAAGGCCGGCCGCCGGATCGAGCGACGCCGAGAGCGCACGCTCGCCATAAACGACGAGCACGGGCCAGGCCGGATTGGGCGGGATGCTGGAGAAATCGGGCTGCGTGCGTGGGGCGATGGGAGCTCTCCGCCAGGTTTAGGAGCAGAGGAAAGCACGATAGAACAAAATAGGAACTTTGTCAAGTCTTACTTATTCTATGTGTGGCTTGACTGACAGCGTGTAACAACGGTTGACCGGACGGCGGCATGATGTTATGACTACAGTGGTCATAATAGGGTTGCACCATGCGAAAGATTCAGTTGCGCGATGCAAAGGCACACCTGTCGGAAGTCGTCGACCGGGCGGTCGACGGAAAAGCCTCCATCATCACCCGGCATGGCAAGCCTCAGGCCGTAGTCTTGGGGTTCAAGGAGTGGGAACGGCTTTCGCACGTTCCCTCGTTCGGCCGCTTGTTGATGTCCGCGCCAGCCGGCATCGGCGATGTGCCGCGGCGAAACAAAGGCCCTGCCCGCACCGTCGATTTGTAATCCGTGTACCTGGTTGAAACCGATGTCGTTTCAGCCGCCGCGCCTACGAAGGCGGCGGGCCCGCCCCCCTTCGCCGCATGGATGGATGCGCAGTCTTTGAACCTATTTTTGTCCGCGGTTTCCATCGCGGAGATCGAGGATGGGATTGCAAAGTTGCGCCGGGAGGGTGCCACGAAGAAGGCGCGCGACCTGGCGGCATGGATCGACACGCTCGTGCATCTTTACACCGATCGCGTGCTTGTCTTCGACTTGGGCCTTGCCCGCATCGCCGGCCGGGTATCGGACAAAGCGCGCGGACTGGGGCTCACACCCGGGTTCGCGGATATCATCATCGCGGCAACCGCGCTGCATCATGATCTTGTCTTGCTGACGCGGAATACACGGGACTTCTTGCCGCTCGGGGTGAAGGTGCACGATCCGTTCGTGTCGCTTCCGGGCTAAGGCGGTAGCGCGGAGCGTATGGCGTGAAGGGTAAGAGGAAAGCGCAATGAGCAAAGTGGCAGTCTCGAGCGTTGTGCAAGTTGAGCCGCCGAAAGTGCCGGCTGGAAGCCGGCGGTCCCAGGGTTAGAGCCTCCGTTCTGACTCTGCGGTTGTTAATTGTGCGGATGGCGGTGTTGCGCGGCGATGCGGTGATGATGCGCGCGATCCGCTAACCAGCTTGCGTAAGCGGTTTTAGGCGATGGGGCTTAGACTCGTCGGGTCAATCGGAGGGCTCCGTCATGAGTATGAATCTCAGCATGAAGCAGGCTAGCGAGTTGGAGTTGGCGCGGATGGCGCGCGAGGGTGTCGATGAAGACGTGCTGATGGGCGCGGGGGATGCGCTTGAGCTCGATAAGGCTTGGCACGTGTTGCATTACGTTTTGACAGGCGCGGCTTGGGACGGGCCGCAGCCCGCTGCCGCTCTGTTGTCGGGCGGGAAAGAGGTGGGCGAGGATTTGGGCTATGGCCCTGCCCGCGTGCTGTCGGCGAAGGAGACGCAGGCGTTCGCAAAGTATTTGGGGACACAGTCTGAGGCTTCGCTGGTGAAGAAGCTGAACGTGCCGAAGATGCAGAGCATGGACATCTACTGCGCAGACGACGACTCGGAAGAAGACCTCAACCACTATTTCCCGCAGCTGAAGTCATATGTGACGGATGCGGCGGCGAAGGGGCAAGGGTTGTTGATTTGGATGAGCTGACGGGTTGCAGGTGGGGCGCGCGGAGTCGATCCGCGCGCCTCGTGCCAGCTCAGTTTTAGTTACGCCAAAGCCTCTCGTCATGGCCGCGACCGTGGGCGAACAGACTCGGTCTCGGTCATGTTGCAAAGTCTGCGCATCCGGATTCGTCAAGATTCATTTCAGATAGTTGAAGGGGCTTGTCCAATTCCGCTGCTCCGCCGATCTTGACAATTGTTCTGCTGATAGCGGTGGTCGCCCTGACGGTGGCCGATGGGTAAGTATAGAAAACCAAGGCGAATACTTCCGGGGAAAAATTTGTGTTTGGCCGAATGTCCTCGCAGGACTTTTCTAGCTCCGACCGTTTGATTTTCAGGCGATATTTGAAGATCTTGCTCCCTGCTGGGAAGATGGTTGTACCGATCTGTAAGGGTCCCATATTCAGGCCGCTCGGAATGAGGACAGTGGTCGCATTGACTCCCATATCCCGGTTCCAGTCGGCCATCGTCTTGAGATGGGCGACTGAACGCCCGTGCGACTCGAGCAAACTGATGAATGGTGAGAATTGAACGCTTAAGGCTGGAGAGTGTCCGACATTCTTCACCGTGAAGCGGAAGCCGAACACCGCATCGCCTTCTGTGTTAAACGTTAGTGGCTCAACCAGCTCGATTTCGCATGAGAGCCACGGCCGGAGCGACAACAAGGACGCTTCGGCAATCGCCTTAGCGGCATTTGCGGCATCGTTCGCTACCAGCGTATTGGACGGAAACGTCGGGGGACTGTAGGGCGTCGGCGGGGCCCTGACGCAGGCGGTGTCTGCTAGGCCGTGAACTCATAAACGCGTTGCGCCTTGGCTGACGAGAGTCCGCCTTAGGTTGAACTCCGGAAGTTCGGTCATGGTCGGAGCCACTTCCGGAACGCGCCAGGAACGGAAGTCGGCAAGAAAAGCGCCAGCCGCGAAAGACGGCGTGATCTTGCTCAAGGTCCGCCCTCGGGCCCTCTGCTAAGGGACTCCCAGACACCGATGCAGAACGCCATGCCGATGACGCGCATGCTAGTCTTGCATCGCAAACCCACGAAGAGAGTCTCCCATGCCCACCGCTTGCGGACAGGTCGCGCCAGGCTTCGAAGAAGTACGTGACGAGTTCGAGCGCAACTTCGCCGAGCGCGGCGAAATCGGCGCCGCCGTGGCGGTGTACTGGCGCGGCGAGAAGGTTGTCGATTTGTGGGGCGGCCGCCGCTCGCCCGATGGCGTCGCGCCGTGGAACGAGGACACGCTTGTCTGCGTCATGTCGAGCACCAAGGGCCTGTCGGCGTTGACGCTGGCGGTGGCCAACGCGCGCGGCTGGCTCGACTACGAGGCTCCGGTCGCCCGCTATTGGCCCGAGTTCGCCCAAAACGGCAAGGAAGCGATCACCGTGCGGCAGCTCCTCGGGCACGAGGCCGGGCTGGTGCTGCTCGACGAGCCGCTGACCATCGCCAGGATGCGTGACCTCGACGATATCGCCCGCCTGCTCGCCCGCCAGAAGCCGTCATGGCCGCCCGGCACGCGTCACGGCTACCACACGATGTCGCTCGGGCTCTACATGCAGGAGCTGATCCGCCACGTCGATCCCGCCAAGCGCACGCTCGGGCGCTTCTTTCAAGAGGAGATCGCCGCGCCGCTCGGCCTGGAGTTCTACATCGGGCTTCCGCGTGACATCCCCGACGAGCGCCTCGCCAAAGTGAAAACGCTGTCCATAGGGCGCGCGCTCCTCGGGCTGCGCAAGACACCCCCCGCGATGATCCTCAAGGCGCTCCGGCCGGGGTCAATGATCTTCCGAGCGTTTCTCCTCTCGGACCTCGACTGGAATAACCCGCGTTTGTTCGACGTGGAGCTGCCGGCGGGTAATGGCGTGGGCACGGCGCGTGCTATCGCGCGGGCCTATTCGGCGTTTGCGGAAGGAGGCGCCGAGCTCGGGATCACGCCCGAGACGATGGCCCGCATAACTGCACCACCCGATATCACCCACCCGTGGGACGAGGTACTCGGCGTGCGGACCTCCTTTGCCCTCGGTTTCCTGCGACCCGGCCCTGGGTACTCCTTCGGCTCGAGCCCACGCGTCTTCGGCGCGCCGGGCGCGGGCGGCTCGTTCGCCTTCGCCGATCCTGACGCGCGCCTCGGCTACGCCTACGTGATGAACAAGCTGGACTTCTACCTGTCCGACGACCCGCGCGAGAAGTCGCTCCGCGATGCGGTCTACCGTGCGATGCGTGCCGCGGCACCGGCGCCGGCCCGCGCAGCCTGAGCCTGATCCGGGGCAGTTAGCCGGGTCCTACGCTTGTCCGCCTTGGGTCAATTTGCGAAGAAACTGAGCGGCGCGGTCATGTCCGCTTTGACGCCGAATCCGGAAGTGTGATTCCAGCTCCCCAAAAATCGGAGCACGAATCATGCGGTATGCACTCAGCACCTACGAATGGAGTGTCATCAGACCGATGCTCCCGAACAAGCCACGCGGCGTTCCCCGTGTCGACGACCGCCGTATCCTCAACGGCATCTTCTGGGTCTTGCGATCAGGTGCGCCGTGGCGCGATCTGCCGGAGAGCTTCGGTCCTCATACCACCTGCTACAATCGGTTCGTTCGTTGGCGCAGGGCTGGCGTTTGGGATCAGATCATGGATGCCCTCGCCAGTGCTCATGACGCGGCGGTGCAGATGATCGATACGTCAGTTGTGCGCGTGCACCAGCACGGTGCCTGTATCGCGGGCAATCGCGAGCAACACATGGGTCGTTCACGAGGCGGACTGACCAGCAAGATTCACGCGGTCGTGGACGCCGCTGGTTTGCCAACACGCCTTGGCCTCACGCCTGGTGAGGCACACGACAATCGGCTGTGTTCGGTTCTCCTGGCGGAACTGCAACCCCGAGCAATTTTGCTCGCAGATCGCGGATATGACGCCGACTGGATCAGGGAGTTCGCCACCCAGAAAGGCGCGTGGGCAAACATCCCGCCAAAACGAAATCGCAAGGAGCCGATCTGCTTCAGCCCTTACATCTACCGGTCGCGAAACTTGGTCGAGCGGTTCTTCAACAGGATCAAGCAGTGCCGGCGTATCGCCACCCGCTACGACAAGCTCGCCGCCAACTATCTTGCCTTCGTCAAGCTCGCGTCTATCCGTCTGTGGCTGCGCGCTTATGAGTCCACGCCCTAATCCGAACGCCTCGATCGTCTCCGCCATCTTGTCGAGCTTGAGCATCCCGCAAGACTGAAATCGTTCGCCAATGGGGCCGTGTAACATTCGCTTCACGTCGCCCGATATCAACATCGATCCCGGTTCGGCCATCGCCATCAACCGCGCCGCGACGTTCACTCGATGGCCCAGCAAGTCGCCGTTGGGCTGAGGCAACACATCGCCGACATGAACGCCAACGCGAACTTTCGGCTCGCATTTCTCGGCGAGGTCGCATGCAGCGTCGACGGCGCTAAGGCACGAACCGAATTCGAGCATGAAGCCGTCGCCCGCAGTGTTGAAGACGCGACCGCCATGGACTGCCGCAATCTCATCGATGACGCCGCGAAGCGCTGCGATCTCGGCGGTCGCCTTGGCCTCGTCGGCTTCGGTGCGTGCGGAGTAGCCTGCGACATCGAGCGCGATGATGGTGGCGAGCTTGCGGGCGGCGTCGATCACGAAGGCTTCCGGGTTAAGCGTGCAAAATCAAAGTGATGCTACGCAACGACGCCGGTCAACGCCAGCGAGCACATGAGCAGATCTGACCAGCTGGTGCCTGCCATCTTGGTAGCTTTGGTTCGCGCCAGTGATATGGCAGGATGTTTGCTTATCTGGGGCCGATCATGAACAAAGCTCGTCCTGTTCTTTTGATGCTCGCAGCAGCCTTGCTTTGCGCGTGCGACCAAACTCCGGAGCTCACAAAGATCAAATGCCGAACCGTGGTGGATTACTTAGCGCTGCCGAAATCCGACTACGACAAGTGCGTTCGAAGCCCGGACTACCAAGCGGAGTGTCCGCGCGCAGGGCGAAGCAGGCCGCCCCCAAACTGACAAACAGATACAACGGAGGCGTATCGGTCATGGCGCTCAAGGGCCTTAAGAGTACCGATTTTGTCCATCTTGAGTCGATCCGCGAGTTTCCTATCATTAGCGCAACATACAAAGGAAAAGACCTCGGAAAATCGAGCTACCCTATTCTAGATGACGCCATGCTGGGTAAGCGATTTTCGTTCGAAGCTCGCATCACAGTGAGTGAAGAGCCTCCTGTCGTCAGCGGCGGGGCCGTGAGAGTTTTTTACAATTTTCGCGGCAAAGATGGACAGTCGCTATCGGGCGTTGACGGAGATGCACTGAACGACTTTCAGCGGAAGTTCTTAAACGCCCATTGTTGGGATGATTCTATCCCGTTGTGTGACGGAACCGTCTATGTAGAGTTCATGAAGGATTTGACAGGCTCTTTCACACAAGCTGAACTTGTCGGCGCCGATTTGAGTACTGCCTCTGTTGCGGATGTTGAAGCCGCACTCGTGAAATAGAACGATAAAGGTCGGCCGCTAACACTGACCGGTCGCAACGATCAATGTACTACTGCGGGAAGTTCTTTTGATACGGCTCCGCTTCTTTCAGCGTGCGGGCGAACGAGGGGCGGTTCGTGAGGCGGTCTAGGTAGGCTGCCGCGTGCTTGTGCGTCGCCCCGAACGGTAGCACGCGGTTGGCGTAGGCGAGTGCGGGGGCGGCGGCGCAGTCGGCCATCGTGAAGCTGTCGCCCATGGCCCAGGTGTGCTTGCCGATTTCTTCGTCGATCATGTCGAGCGCGGCTTTCAAGAGTGCGCGGGCTTGGTCGACGCCTTCGGGGTCGTGGCGGCCTTCGGGGCGCAACCGGTCGGTCACGATCTTTTGCATCGGTACGTTGACGTAGAGATCGAAGAAGCGGTCGCGGAAGCGCGTTTGGCGCGCGAGGTCCGGATCCTTCGGGATCAGCTGCGTTTTGCCCGGATAGTGCTCAGTCAAATACTCGATGATGATGTTCGATTCCGGGATCGTGCGGTCGCCGTTCGCGTCGTGCAGCACGGGGAAGCGGCCGACCGGCCAGATTTCCAGAAACGCTTTGCGCGAGGCGGTGTCGCCGAAGTCCACCAGATGCGGTGTGAATGGCGTCGCATTCTCGTAGAGCGCGACCAGCACTTTTTGGCAGAACGAGGACAGCGGGTGGTAGTAGAGCGTGAGAGACATCACGGCACTCCTGACGGGTTGAATTTCCGGTCTTGCGCACGATCTTAGGACGTCATGTCCGCTCTTTCACGCACGTTCTCGTTCTTGTCTCAGCCGCGCCGGGCCGATGAGCCTGAGGTGGCGGCTGCCCCGCGCGCATCCGGCGACCACGACGAGCGGTTGCTGGATGCCTATTCGCGCACTGTGTCGTCGGTGGTGGAGAACGTCGGGCCCGCGGTCGTCCGCGTCGAGGCGCAGGTCAATGGGCGCGGTGGCACGGGTTCCGGCGTCATCATTTCGTCGGACGGGCTGGTGCTGACGAACAGTCACGTCGTGCAAGGCGCGACCTCCGCGCGGCTGAGCACGTCGGATCAGCTGTCGTTCGAGGCGCGCGTGATCGGCGACGATCCGCATACGGACCTCGCGCTGTTGCACGCGCATGCGCACGCGAAGCTGCCGGTTGCGGTCGTCGGCGACTCGAAAACGTTGAAGCCCGGGCATTTGGTGATCGCGATCGGCAATCCGCTGGGGTTCGAGTCCACCGTGACTGCCGGCGTCGTTTCGGCATTGGGGCGTTCGTTGCGTGCGAGTTCGGGGCGGTTGATCGACGACGTCATTCAGACGGACGCGGCGCTGAATCCGGGCAACTCCGGCGGGCCGCTGGTGAATTCGCGCGGCGAGGTGGTTGGGATCAACACCGCTGTCATCATGGGTGCGCAGGGGATTTGCTTTGCGGTGGCAAGCAACACGGCGAGCTTCGTGCTGAGCGAGCTTGTGAGGCACGGACGCGTCCGGCGCGGCTATATCGGCGTTGCGGCGCAGACAATGCAGATTCCACGGCGCCTACAGCTTGCTGCAAATACCGCCGCCTCGGGTGCGATGATCACAGTCGTGGAGCCGGGCAGCCCTGCTGCGCAGGCCGGTATTCTCCAGCGCGATATTCTGGTCGCGGTCGATGGGCAGCCGGCGGAGGGCGTGGACGATTTGCTGCGCCGGCTGAACGCGGATTCGATCGGGCGGACGCTGACCGCCTCAGTTTTGCGCGGCGGGCAGCGGATCGACGTGAAGCTCACGCCGAGCGAGCGGGCGAAATAGCGATCAGCTAACAGCTAATCAGCCGTCCGCGTTGGGATCCAATTGCTGCGTGCTGAGCGCTGATCGCTGTTTTTTCTTTGCGCGCCTTCGGGCCAGCATGTTCAGGCCTTCGACCGTCGCCGAGAAGCCCATCGCGGCGTAGATGTAGCCTTTGGGCACGTGGAAGCCGAAGCCGTCGGCGATGAGGGCCATGCCGATCATCAGGAGAAAGCTTAGCGCCAGCATGACGATGGTCGGGTTCGCTTGGATGAAATTCGCGAGCGGGGTTGCGGCGAGAAGCATGATCAACACCGTGACGATGACGGCGATCACCATGATCGGGATGTGATCGGTCATGCCGACGGCGGTGATAATGCTGTCGATCGAGAAGACGAGGTCGAGCACGATGATCTGACCGATCGCGGCCGAGAACGCCATCGTGGCGACCCGCGTGTCGAAGACGTCGTCGGTCGGGTCGGGGTCGACGTTGTGGTGAATTTCCTTTGTTGCTTTCCAGACCAGGAACAGGCCGCCCGCGATCAAGATGAGATCGCGCCAAGAGAAGCCGTGGTTGAAGGCGGTGAACAGCGGCTCAGTCAACTGCACGATGATCGCGATCGTGCTCAAAAGGACCAAACGCATGATGAGCGCGAGGCCGATACCGATGCGCCGGGCGCGTTCGCGATCGGCCTCAGGCAGTTTGTTCGTCAAGATCGAGATGAAAATCAGATTGTCGATGCCGAGCACGACTTCCATCGCGATCAGTGTGAGGAGGGCAACCCATGCGGCCGGGTCGGCGGCAAGCTGCATCAAATATTCCATGGGGGAGCGATCCTGAGGGCGTGCGTGGCGTGTGTCCTGGACGCACCGTCCCGCTTTGGAAAGCGGTCAGGCGTCACAGCGGCTGTAGATAGCGAACTGAGGTGGCCTGTCCAGTGCGACCTGATGCGCGCGACAATGCCGGTGGCCAAGGGGTGATTCGCGCATGAGTTTTTCGCGCGCTCTAAGACGGACAGAGCAGCTGCTGCTTCGCTGGGTGGAGGAGCCGATCGGCGTGCTTGTGCCTGTCATGGCGTTCTTTGCCGTGTGGCTGCCGCCGCAGATGCCGGACATGTTTGCCGGGATGGAAACGCCGATCTGGCGGCTGCAGATTTCGGCGCGGCCGTTTTTGTTTGCGCTCTCTGCGATGACGTTGGGACTGTCCGCATGGTTCTGGACGCGTGCGGCGCTGACCGCGCAGATGAACCGCGGCGAGACCGACAAGGCGCGTATCTTGCGCAAGCAGGCGGAGCACTCCGACCTCTTCGACGAGGAGGACGCGGACGACCTGCGGCTGCAGCATCGTCACGAGGACGAGCCGACGGAGTGGTCGTACGAATGGGCGCCGCGCATGGCGTTGCTGTTCGCCGGCGGTATTACGGTGCTGCCGATCCTGTTTGCGATGCGCGCGGGACACTTCTTCACGGGTTTGCTCGGCGCGGAGTTGTTGAGCTTCGGCTTGGTCGGTTTACTCTATGTGTTCGTGCTTTACCGTACCGAGTTCCAGTGGATGAACGCGTTCGAGGCGCCGGCGTGGATGAAGCGTTCGCGTGCGCTTCGCGTGTTGGCGTTCTCGCCGTTCGGTTGGCCGTTTGCGGTGCTGTCGCTGTTGTGCAGTTTTGCGGCGCTTGTACTTGTGGGCACGCGGCCGCAGTTCGTGGCCCAGTTCGATGCACCGACGACGGCCATTGCAGCGCTGGCGTTTGCGGTCGGGCCGCTGGTCATGGCGCTCGCCATCATGCGCGATTTGGTCGAGCGCGTGATTCACATCGTGCGTTTCTTCTTCAACCGCGGCGAGGCGATGCACTTTATGCCGGGCGAGGCGCACCGCGTGAAGCGGGTCGCGAGCGTGCTGGGCACGTTTGCGCTTGGGTTCTGGTTCCTGTCGCCGCCGTGGGTGCTCGATAAGCATGTCGTGCGACTTGGCGAAACGCAGCTGCAGGAGCCTGTTGGTTCGGCACCATGCGCCGCTGTTGCGGGGACTATGTGCCGGCCCGACTTGAAGGCGGCTCTTCGGCAGTGGGTGGAAGCGCGGAGGCGTACCGATCCTGCGCGCACGGAGCGGTTGCCGGTTGTCATCGTCGCGGCGTCGGGCGGGGCGAGCCGGGCGGCGGCGTGGCTGGTCGCGTCGATGCGCATGCTCGACTTCAAGACGAACGGCGATTTCGGTCGGAACCTATTTGCGATCAGCGGCGTGTCGGGCGGGGCGCTTGGTGCCACGAGCTATGCGCGGCTGGTGCGTGCGCAAGGACGCGAGGACGGCTCGGTCGATTGGGATGCGCCGGAGACGCGAGCTGCGGTTGCGCATTTCGCAACTCGGGATTTGTTGTCGGGATCGATTGCGACCTACTTCTTGAACGACATGTTCGGTAGCATGGTGGGGCCGCTGTGGACGTGGGCCGGTGTTCCCGACCGCAACACCGCGCTTGAAGACACGTTCGATGCGATGTGGGCGGCGGACAAGGGCTTCGCCCTGCCCCGCCATGTGCCGGAGGGGTTTTTGGGTTTGCGCTTCTCGCCGCAGAGTGACAGCCGCACGCCGGTCGAGCTGCTGCCGCATCTGCTGTTGAACGGCACGGATGTCATGTCGGGTAAGCGACTGATTACGTCTACGATCCGTTCGCCGTCGGACCGCCAGCTGTTTGCGGACAGCGGCGACTTCTTGGCGATGGTAGGGCGCGATATTCGCATGGCGACGGCGGTTACGAACTCGGCGCGCTTTCCGTTCATCTCGCCCGCGGGGCGGTTCGTCGGCACGAGCAAGATGGGTGGCAATGCCTATCAGGTGATCGACGGCGGGTATTTCGAGAATTATGGCGCGCGGACGGTTTGGGAACTTGCGCGCGCGATCGAGGAGTTGAACGCCGAAGACCCGACGCTGAACGTGGTTCCGGTCGTCGTCGTTATCAGCAACGACGTGGAGACCGATCAGCCGCCGCGACTCTATGCCAGTGCTTGCCGGAAGATGATGGAGGACGTCGCCGTCGACGGGTCGCAGATCACGATCCGGTGCGACGAGCCGGTGCGGGCGGAGCAGTGCTCGGCCGCGCAGTATGCAGGCTTGGTTCCGGCGGCGCGGGCGGAGGATCGCTCGATCGTGCCTCAGTCTATGGCGCCGTTGTTGGGGTTGGCCGCGACGCGCAGTGCGCACGGGCGCGACGCGCTCAACATTTTGCGACGCGATTTCTGCAAGGCACAGACATCGGCCGAGAACGATCCGAAGACGCGGATGATCCACATCGCGCTGCCGCGGCCGAATGCGGCGAAGGGCGAGGCGGCGCCGATGAACTGGGTGCTCAACCCGGCGGCTTGCGACTTCCTGGTCAACAAGGCGCCGTTCTTGCCGTTCAACGTGGCACAGGCGGCGAAGTTGAAGGCGACGCTCGACGCCGTGCTTGGCGAAGGGTTGCGCTCTTCGCAGCCGGAGCGGCCGTTGCCGATCGACTGCGGCGGCGGGTGAGTTACTGCAGACGGCGTATCGGTACAGGTTCGTCCGGCTCCTCCGGAGGGATGAGATCGAGCGTCGGTTGCGCGCCAGCGGGCAGGTCGCTCACCTCCACCTGGCGCAGCTTGCGTTCGACGGCGCGGGTGCGCGTGCCGACTTCGTGGATCGTTTTCTGTGCGGTTTGCAGTTGCTTGTCGAGCTTGTCCCAGACTTCGGCGTAGTTTTTGAACTCCGCCTTCGCTTCGCCCAGTACGCGCCAGACTTCGCTGGAGCGCTTTTGAATCGCGAGCGTGCGGAAGCCCATCTGTAGACTGTTCAGGAGTGCGTGCAGCGTCGTTGGGCCCGCGACCGTCACGCGGTACTTCGACTGCAATTTCGCGACGAGGCCGGCGACGCGCATCGCTTCAGCGAACAAGCCTTCGGTCGGCAGGTACATGACGGCGAAGTCGGTGGTCGCCGGCGGGCGGATGTATTTCGACGAGATGCGCTTGGCCTCGTTCTCGATCACGCCGGCTAACTCGTCGCTGGCGGCGCGCGCAGCGTCACTGTCGCCGGCATCCCACGCGGCCATGAGGCGTTCGTAGGCTTCCTTTGGGAATTTTGCGTCGATGGGGAGCAGCACTTCCGCGCCGTCGGACGCGCCCGGCATGCGCACCGCATACTCGACCATTTCGGTGGCGCCCGCTTCGACCTTCACGTTCATCGCGTACTGGTCGCGGGCGAGCACTTGTTCGAGCATCGCGCCGAGTTGGACTTCCGCCCAGCCGCCGCGGTCCTTCACGTTCGTCATCACGCGCTTTAGGTCGCCGACGCCGATCGCGAGGGTTTGCATTTCGCCGAGGCCCTTGTGCACCATCTCCAGGCGGTCGGAGACGAGCGCGAAACTTTCGCCGAGGCGCTTCTCCAGCGTGCCTTGCAGCTTTTCTTCGACGGTGGCCCGCATGGCCTCCAACTTTTGCTCGTTGTCGGCGCGCAGTCTGTCGAGGCGCTCGGTCACGGTTAGGCGCAGCGTTTCCTGGTTCTTCGCGTTCGCTTCAGCGAGCGTTTTGACGTCGCCTTTTAGGGTTTCACCGAACGAAGCGATCGTCTTGCGGACTTCGTCGCGCAGGCGGTCGGCGAATTCGACGTGCGTTCGCGTGAACTCTTCGAGCTTCTTGTCGACCGAGGTGCGGCCGTCGGTGATCGAGGACTGCATCGTGCCGCCGAACTTCATGATGCCGTCGCTGACTTCTTCGCGGAGCGCCCGGCCGCGGGTTTCGGATTCCTTGCGCATGCTTTGATGCTCGTCGCGCACGGCGCGCTCGGTGCGCTCGGTCAGGTCGGCGATGCGTTCGAGGCGCTTATCGACATCGCGTGCCAGCCCGCCTTTGCCGCCCGCGAATCCCGACAGCCAAAGCACGAGGTGGATCGTCGCGATGACGATCGTCAGCGCGATCGCAAGCACGAACAGAATTGTGAGCCAATCCATTGCCGAATCTCCTACCGGTTGGCGATTCTAGGGCGTCGCGCGATGGCCCGCCGCCTTAATTTTGCGCTAGGATCGATGGAGACTGCTCCGTCAACTTCACCCGGAAACCTTCGCAAATGCGCTTCCTCCCCAACAATTTCGCCACCGTTCTGCTCTTGAGCGCCGTTGCCGCGTGCGGTCAGCCGACCGCGCAGAAGCCCGCCGGCCCTGTTGTCACCGGCGAGGGCTACGCCGGCGTCAAGTTCGGCATGACGGTCGCGCAGGCGGAGGCGGCAATCGGGAACAAGCTGAAGCCGATCGGCGAAGGCGAAGGGA